>DAIOSQ010000068.1:0-10584 GCA_036752465.1 Legionellaceae bacterium
TTACAATCCTTAAGTTTGTTCTAATGTTAGCACGCTATGAAGAAACAGGATATTTTTTAAAACCAATTAGGGTCTGTTGAAAATTGCTCATTCTCATAGGAATAGGCAAAACCCTATAATAAAACTGAAAAACCCAATGTCAATGTGTTTTGGTTAACTGGCTGATCTAAGTTCATCTGCAGAGTTTTAAATGTACCAAAGCCCTGTTGATACTCATATTCGACAGAGATATTTAAGCCTGGTGCCACTCGGTAATAGGGTCTAACAATATAGCGCATTTGATTCAACCCATTGCCAATGGCGGCATGAATCACTGTTTTTGAAGCTAGAATGCTGCGAATACCCGTTCGTATTAGAAAATTATTAGTAATCTGTGTATCACGCGAAAGCTCTATATCCAATTTGGCGCTACCACCATAATAATAGGCCCGTATATCGGTATCGATAAAATAAGGCATGAGCCCTTCAATTCCAACACCGGGTTGCCAATAAGGCGTTGATGCAGGCTGGTTAAAGTAATTAACCCCCCCTTTAACAGCCCAAAATTGCTTCATGAGATGCCAATAAAAAATATCTATATCGGCATTGTCTACTTGACCTTTTGTTATTTCGGCATCGTTCGTAAATAATTCAAGTTTATTATAATCGGACCCATATAACCCTTTGTAAGTAAGTCGTTGAACATTGTTAAATGGATCGGCCCCTATATCTAAAAAGGTAGCATGCCATAAACCCATAGGATGAGGCATTGGGTGATGTACCAACATCGGATCAATGGTTTTTTTTTCATCAACCCTGACAATAGGCCTATTCACATAAAGTGTGTCTTTAACTATGTGTTCGGATTGTGCTGTACCTTTTGTAATGTCTATCAGGGTCGTGTATTGAAAGACTCGTGACATGCCTGCCATCATGTGGTAAAGAAGGTGGCAGTGAAAAAACCATTGCCCACTTGCATCGGTATCCACATCAGCTGTAACTGTGGCCCCAGGGGGAATATCAAGCGTATGTAATAAAGGATCATAGCTTCCGTGGCCATTACGCAAAATAAACCAATGACCATGAATGTGCATAGGATGACGCATCATAGAGGAATTGGTAAAAAAAAAGCGATATCGTTTATTGGGCTCTAAAGAAATAGGATGCGCGTTATACCCTGGGACACCATTGACAAACCAAATATATTGCCCCATATAACCAAACAGTTCCATCTTGATAACCCCGTTGACTGGTTTATTAGCATCATTGGTAACCACTGCTGCTGTTAAATGTTGATATTTTGTCCCTATGGTTTTTGAAACGACGGGCGATGTAGAAATAGTATCATCTTTGATAGCAGGCTCCGTGGGCATGCGCATAGAGTGATGATTCATGGGCATAGAACTAGAACCTTTCATCATCAAAGACATCATGCGCCTCATCACTGGCAATGGTTCAGGGAATGGCGCAACTTGCTGATAATTAACGACCTGATGAGGTTTCGTAACCAAAGCACCTACTGCGGCTCCTAAGGTATCAATTGATTCCGCATAGATAATGTAAGGATTCATTGTTTGAATTTTCACGAGAACGTCGTAGGTTTCTCCAAGCGCTATTTTTAAATCATCTACAACATAAGGTTTTACATCATTGCCTTGTACATGGACTACCTGCATGGTAGTTCCTGGTATCTTAACCTTAAAAATAGTGCTTCCACCTGCACCAATAAAACGTAGTCTGACGATATCACCTATTTTAACGGGCGCAGTCCACGGACGAGATTTTGGTCGACCATTGAGTAAGAAAGCATCATAAGCAACATCGCTAATATCATAAATACTCATACGCATTTGCTGCATCATTTTATAATCATCAACTATTCTTACACGTTCTTTAGCTGTTGCCTTTTTATAGTCATGCATAAATTTGACAAGAGAAGGTTGCAACGGAAATCGAGGTGAATAGTAGTCCCCTTCCTTTTTAAGATTATAAAGAATTTGCTTGGGGTGGGTATTACTCCAATCAGATAAAACAACTACATAATCCTTTGTATAATGATAAGATGGCGATTTAGGCGGATCAACTAAAAAAGCACCATATAAACCCTGTTGTTCTTGCAAACCAGCATGCGCATGATACCAATATGTCCCCGCTTGATGTATGGTAAATTGGTAATGAAAAACGCCACCCGGTGGAATTCCGCTTTGCGCAACACCTAACACGCCATCCATTTGCCAAGGAACCATCATGCCATGCCAATGTATGGCTGTTTCCTCATCCAAATGATTATAAACATGAATGGTGACATGATCGCCTTCCTTAAAATGCAATATAGGGGCTGGAATTTGGTCATTTACTGCAATAGCTTTGCGCATCTTGCCCGTAAAGTTAACTATTTTATAGCTCACTACTAAATTGACAACCTGTTCCGTTGCATGTACATTTGAAATGCTGCAACTAACAACCAGTATGAAAACAGAAATAACCACTGTGTTTATTCTATCGATGACTTTTTTCATAATCGGCTCTACTTTCATAAACGGCTCTACCGAATATCAACGCGGTTCATAGCGCGGACCGTAAGCTATTTGTCCCTCAACATATAACCGACACAAGGTAGCTATGGTGCAAGACGCCAATCTGCCTGCTAAGGCCTGTTGCAAGGCTTGATGCAGGCTTTGATAATGTTTGCTCACCGATAGATCCAATGCGACATACTTCTTGAAAACGGATGCTGCAGTAGCGCGAATGGCTCGTGATGATATGGCATACTGGGGGCCATCGAGTAATTCTATTTTTCCTAAGCGATAAAAGATTTCTCTAAATGTCGGGTATTTTTTTCGATTAGGCAACAAGTCGGTGACTTCATTGGCTGTTAACAACAGCTTACTGCTTGTACACTGTCTGCCGCCAAGTAACGTTTGCAAAGTATCGTGATTAACATCAGTGATTTCCTGGGCTAACAACGTTTGTGGAACATAAAACAACTGACGACCTACCAGCAATAAATCGCCCATAAAATCGGCTAAGTCATCACATGCCTTCCAGGATGGAAATACATGTAAACATCTGCTGTCGTCGTGAATCAATTCCGCAAAACTTTGTAAACTCCCAGCCCTGCTAGCGACCAAGACAGTATGGACACACCCGATGATATACTGTGGTTTTGTCCATTGCGGCAGTTGTTGCAAATTATCGGTGCCCAGTAATAATGAAATCTGTCCTTTGGAGCCAATTAACTGTCGTAAATAATCCACTGTTTTATAAGTATACGAATGGCCTTTTTGATTTACCTCATGTTCGGATACCATGATATTGCGTGCAGGGAAATATGTTTGTATAACCTCGCGTATCATCTCATACCTCAGCAGACCTGCTGTCGCGTGCACGGTCAAACCATTGACTACTTTGCTAATAGGATTCAAGTTACACGGCATCATCACTAAAAGATCATGAGGATACATATCCATCACAAAGCGCATGTAGGCAATATGTCCCATATGCAAGGGATCTGCAGACAGACCAAACAAAATAATATGCCTGCCAGACGTTAATTTATTTGTGCTCATTACTATGCTTAGCTTTGAGCATTTCTTGTAACATATTTCGGTCTTCTATAGACAGGCTCGCTTTACGTGCCTTGTCTAATAATTGTGTGATCATAAAATGTTGTTTTTGTTTGCTCAAAAATTGAAAGGTATCAAGCAATTCACGCAGCAGTGCATCTTCAGGTACCTGATGATCCCACGCTGCCAATTTGTTGATGGCCTCGAATAAAGTTGAATCGCGCCATAACTCCACCAAGCCTGCAGTCGTCATGCTTGGATTGGCTTGGATATGTTGGATCACAGCAATCAGCACGGCATGTTCTTTCTCATCCAAAGGCAAAGCAAGCAGTTGCTGATGGCAATCTTGATAAATTTCTGGATTTTGTAGCAGCAAAGCTGTCGCTACCCGCAGCGGCGTTCGGGCAATAGCGGTCGTCATTAAACCGTCTGCTTCCTCTGGAGAGCTGTCTTTGAGCAGGTGCAATAAGCGATGTGATTCCACATGTGTCAGGCGAGCAAGATCTTCAATCATTAATTGTTTATAAGGACTATCTGTCATTTTAGCAAGATATGGTTTCATTTTATGAATTAAGCGGTTTTTGCCCGCTATGTGTCCAAGATCCAGATCGAGCATGAGTGTGTCGAATAAAAATTGATTCAATGGAATAGCTGTCTTTAGCCTTTGGGCGAAGGCGTCACCGCCTTCTTCTCGAATCAAACTATCAGGATCGTGACCTTCTGGTAACCAGACGAACTGTACATACAAATCTTTATTAACATGACTAAGGCTAGTTTCTAATGCGCGCAGCGCTGCAGTTTTACCGGCAGCATCACCGTCAAAGCAAAATACCAATTGCTTGGTATATTTGCTCAGCAATTGGATATGGTAGGTGCTAGTAGCTGTTCCCAGAGTAGCCACAGCATTTTGAATGCCAAATTGGCTAAGCGCTATCACATCCAAATAGCCTTCGACAATGACAATAAAATCTGGATTTTTCTGATGTTGCAATATTTGAAACAAGCCGTACAACTCACGGTTTTTTTGAAATATTGCGGTTTCCGGAGAGTTTAAATACTTAGGTTTCTGACCAGCCTCAAGCGCTCGACCACCAAAACCAATAATACGTCCGTGACGATCATGAATAGGAAACATAATGCGTTGGCGGTATCTATCATAACGATTACCGTCATCGGTTTGTATCAACATGCCAGTAGCAACCAATTCCTTAGAAGATTTCACAAAAGCTGCTTCTAAAGTACGCCAACCTGAGGGCGCATAACCCAGCTGAAATTTTTTGGCCGACTCACCATCTACTTGCCGATTTTTCAAATACTCAATAGCAGGTTTAACTGATTGCTTCAACTGCGCTTGATAAAACCTACAAACCCGGTTTAGTAGGTGATATAAAGATGATTGTTGCTTGTTTTTTTCATAATGATTGTCTCGAGGTACTGCCAAACCCGATTTAGCGCTGAGTATTTCAATTGCATCTGAGAAATTAAGGTGCAAATAATTCATGGCAAAGCTGATGGCGTTACCGCTTACTCCACAACCAAAGCAATAATAAAATTGTTTCTTTCCCACAACATGAAATGACGGTGTTTTTTCTTGATGGAAAGGACAGCACGCAACATAATTATTGCCTTGCTTCTTTAATGGAATATAAGCATCAATTAGATCAACAATATCTATTTGTGTCAATAACTCATCGATATAATGTCTAGGGATCAAACCTTGCATATAAGACACCATGAAGACACAATGAACTTTGCACTCAAATCCGAGCGTTTCTGAAACCTGACAGAAGGTCACTGGCACTGAAGTGAAGCGTGAACCTAGATTATGACAAACGCTCTTTTATTAAGCGACTTACCATGGCCATATCGGCTCGGCCAATAATTGTTGGCTTAATGATAGCCATCACCTTGCCCATATCAGACATCTTGCTTGCAGAAGTCTCGTCAATTGCCAACTGTATAACATTTAATAGGGCTTCTTGTGACAAGGGGTCGGGCAAATATCTAGTTACGATTTCTAGCTCAAATTGTTCTTGTGCTAGCAAATCTATTCTATTGGCCTCCTCAAACAAGGCAATGGATTCTTTACGCTGTTTGGCCAATTTTTCGAGAATCAACAACAGACGCTCATCGCTGACCTCAACTCTCTCATCAACTTCAATCTGTTTAATAGCTGCACTGATAAGCCTCAGGGCATTTAAGAGTTTTTTGTCCCGCGCGCGCATCGCTTGCTTGATATCTTCATTTAAGCGAGTTCTGATGGCGGACATTACTTGCTACGTCTTTTCTTATGGCGTCCACCACCGGATGTGACATCACGTGACATCTTCTTTAGGTGCCGTTTGACTGCGGCGGCCTGTTCTCGTTTACGCTTTGCCGTTGGCTTTTCATAAAACTCACGGCGTCTTAACTCTGTTAGTATGCCAGCTTTTTCACACGACCGCTTAAAACGTCGCAATGCGTATTCTGGGTTTTCACCTTCTTTAACTCGAACGGTGGGCATTCATCTATCCTCTGGTTATGATTTTTAAAACTAAAGTGGCAATTCTATTGTGCTTGTGTGCAATCGTCAAGTTTAATATCGCTTCACTGGCAATACTTTGCAATTTGGATCTCGAGAATAGGCATCCAAGATTTCATCGATAAGCTCATCTGCTACACTGGCCTTTACATCACCCTCATTCGTAATCCCTTTGTTTTTCATAGCATTCAAACGCTCCGCTATCAGCTTTGCCACCGATCCACTGGGAAACAAAGAAGCCAAAAAGCGTCTTGCTTCGGCAGGACCCAATCGCCTATACAGCTCATTGCGAACAAATGCATCTTCAGCGGTGGTGCTAAAAGCCCACAACTCAATGGGTCCTAATGTTAAAGTCAATAATTGCACATTAACCCCAATTTTAGTTGAGTATTGCGCTAAAAAAGTCGCCCCACCCTCTCGTGGACCATGTACCCTAGTTCTTAACGTGTTCACCGCTGTTTCTGATAATCCAAATATCTTTGCAGTTTTTTCAATAGTCTGTGCAGGTCCAGCATCCATAATATATATGCACGTAGCAAAATCAATCATAACCGAGTCAAAGTCTTCCACAGACTGGGACAGCAAGGATATTTGCACATTCCATTTTCTGCCTTCGCGCATATCTATCAAAACTTGATCGCGAACTGCCTGTGATCTTGAAGTACGGTGAAATTCATCGTACACAATACGCTTAGGGTCTTCACGAATTTCCGAAACACGTTCTTTGTGATAAGCCAAGTATTGCTGCGGTAGCTCCGACAAGCACTCTTCCGTCAAATAATAATGCCGTGCCAGGATATATCTGGCCAACATATACATGACCCCAGTTTGTCGATCAGCTGCATCACCACCGCTTTTAGCTACTTCGTCTAAATCTAACGAAACAACACGGGCGTCACCAATATCAAACGCCGTCACTCGCGACAAGATAGGATACTCTCGGACTGCCCCAGAAATCATTCGCGAAAAGGCATTAATTAAGGACTCTCCGGTTGGTGCGGTGACTTTTTCATACAAATCTTCGATTGATGACGAGCGACAAATTGAAGCCGCATCCGCTAACAGTGGCATCGCGTAGCGCTGTGCCATGAGCGCTTCGTGGGCAAATCCCGCCGAGAATAATGCATCTGTTACTTCCCACCAGGTTGATTTTGAGTCACGTACAAAGCCGATTTCCTCTAAAATACTATCAATGAACAACTCTACACCAGGAGCATATGGTGTTGGTTTAAAATCATCAGAAAAGTTCTTATACATTTCATCCACAACCATTCCTACCAAATCAGGCATGCCATCATAGGGCTTTGCTGCACCCAGTGGCGTGGTCAACAAGGTGAGAAAATTAACTAAAAAAGCGCGCTCAGGTGCTGTGGGAAATCGACAACCCAACTGAGTATCAAATGGATTAATCGAGTAATCAGGGGTCATTCTTAGGCGATGATAAGCGACCAAATGCCGTTTTTGTGGTGGCAAGGCTTCTTTCAATAGCGATATTAAACCACTGCTTGAGGGACCAATATCAACAATGGCTATGCGCGGTAGTCGATTTAATCCGGCAGACAAGCATAGTGCCAAATTTTGGGTGTTTGATAAAACAGACTTACCTGAGCCCGGTCGGGCGTATACCAAATCAATCCAGGTGGTTTGCATGGGAGAGCCTGGTTGAAATGGCCAGGGTTTACCATCAGGGGTGCGCAGTAATAATGCGCCCTGCTGCCATGGAGATGCAGGTCTGGTGATAGGCAGCATACTTATTACCTCACTCAACGGAGCCATTGTTGGCACCGCCGGACTTTCAACAGTCGCACCCATCATGGTTGATACAAAGCCAGCAAAAGGATCACCACATATTTCCGATGTTTCAGTTGAGCCCCAGCCCTGAATCGCTTTAACCAACTCGGAGCAGCGACGTCTCAGCAAAGGAATATTGCCTTCAGGTGCCCATGTTGTCGCAATCACACGCAGCCTGGTGATAACGGCGTCGGTATTGATATTGATATATTTCAATAAATTAACAGCATCGCTTATCAGCCGATTTTGTGCAGATGAGAAAGTCAATATGCTGGCGAGGAGCCCCTTGAGTTTTATAGTGCTCATCCCATCACTCTCGACTAGGTATGAAATTCGCCAGGGTACATGGGTTGGTAAAATTCTATCGAACAACACGTTAAATGATTTAATGTCTTTAGGAAACAGGTCTATATATACCGAAGAGTAAATTTTATTGCCCACCATAACCGTTCTGCGATCATAGATCTCCGCATCTCTTGGAATAACTTGCCTGGCCAGGCTTGGCCAGAGCAAATCAGAGACATCGCCGTCAAAATTATCTACTTCTCGAACAGGAATGTTATCACCAGGCAACGTAGCGCGCCAATCAGGTGCTGTAAAATCAGGATCTGCAGTCATTCGAATGGCTCGTACAACATCATGCACCTCCATGAGGCTAGCAATTATATTGAGCCCGGCAAGATCCAGCATGATTGAACGCACATAGGCGCTATGCGCATCGCGAATTTCAGGTAATGCCGCATAGATAGTTTGTGAATTTCTAAATGAAGGAGGTTTTTTGGCTTTGAGCATTTCGGTTTTTTCTTTCGTTGCCGCCTTCAGTTGATCGACAGGCAAATGATAAGGTCTGGTAAAAAGTACAAAATACATGACCTCATCCGAACAATATTGCGCGATAAAACTTACACGTTCGCGAAAGAGATCTTCTAACTGTAGTTCTAAACGCGCTGCCGTTGCACTTGCAGGGGCATAAATATCCTCAATCACTTGTTTGATGTGTTCTTTGTCATGGCTAAAATACACTTGCAGGGCATGACCTGCCCGGTTCATCGCGCCTTGAAAAGCATTATTCAAGCCATCTACCAGACGCTCAAATTCTTCAACTCCTGTGATACCGGTCACCCCCTCAACTTTCAGGACCGACAGCAATGTCCCATCATGATTCACCAACACATTTGGGCTGTCCGCGGTTTCTAGATCACAATACGATTCGGTAGTCTGTTTCAACGAACTACTCATCCAAGCTAAGAATGTATCAACACCATCAAAAAAAGAACTTGCCCATTTTGCCATCTTTCTGTCCTTTTCACGCGTGCTATTGAATCATTTCCTTCAAAGCGCTTGCTGCCCAATGTTCGATTTGCGTCCTGAATTTAGCTCGCGACGGTAACAATCGCATGTTGCGATATACTTGGTCTGCATTTTTCTCAGCATACATTCCAGAATCTATCATTAAATGACCAAAAATAGCTGGATCGCTGGTACCTTCGCCAAATTTATCTTCGATATTTTGCGATCGCGACTTAAAGCTACGATATATTGATTGCGCACTGCTCTTATAGCCGGTGTCATTGGTGATTGCGCAAAACAGCACATGACACATGCTGTTTAGCTCTGCCTGAGTCATTTCAGGTATGTAAACTAGGCTGCCTCCGCCGTAACCACCGACACCGACAGATTCTAGAAAAAAACATTGTGAACAAAAGCAGCAAGCTGTGACTAAATTAGAAATATCATTATTATGGTAATTGCCATCAAGGTTAACTATTTCTTGATAAAGCCGCGCCTGAAAACCACAAAATTGGCAGGTAAATTTATCTCTGGAAAATATTTTATCTTCATAACTTTTGAAACGAGGATCCGCTTTTCTTGCAGAATATAAGCGCCAAGCACCAGGTGTCGCCGATAACTTCAACTCATATTTTTTCTGATGACTCTGCATGGCTAAGCTTCTCTCTATTACGTTGCTGGTGAACAATTAATCAAGCACGACCTTCTTTGCAAGAAAAACACTTACGGATCGCGCTTAGTCGCATGTACACTCAGCCAGACCTGAATTTGGTCTTTAATTAATCTGTGTACCATTTGCGCCATTACCAACCGACGCGGATGAACCAAACATCGTCGCACCAGTTGTTGACACCGCTGAAGGCAAAAATATTAATGCTGCAGCGATAAACGTCAAGGCTACGGGGGTACCAACAGGTGTTGACTGCGGATTATCCTTATGCATCTTAAACTTCATCACCGCACCTACAGCAAACCCTAAGCCGGCGATATATGAGCCACCCGTAACTAATAACGCGATATTGCTGTATGTGGCTGTAATATTGGAGGCAACGTTGCCGAAAGTTTCAGTTTTTGCTAAGACAGCCGTACTGACAACACTCAGGCATACCGTACTTATCCAGGTGGCGAGGCGTTTTCCGCTTGTTTTTTTCTGTTTTATCAACATGATATCTCCTGTGCAGATCGCGTTTAGAAGCATTTACACTCAACCAAATCTAAATTTGGCCTTTAATTAATCTGTGTACCATTTGCGCCATTACCCACTGACGCCGATGAACCAAACATCGTCGCGCCGGTTGTTGACACCGCTGACGGCAAAAATATTAGTGCTGCAGCGATAAAGGTCAAGGCTACGGGAGTCCCAACAGGGGTTGACTGCGGATTATCCTTATGCATCTTAAACTTCATCACCGCACCTACGGCAAACCCTAAACCGGC
>DAIOSQ010000069.1:0-6350 GCA_036752465.1 Legionellaceae bacterium
TAATCCATCAATTATCGTGAAAAAATCACCATCAAATTACGTGAGCACGCTCAGCTGCTTTGTACATGTCAAACACACTAGAGGCTTATAAAGCCAAGCTTACCATCATGACAAGTGACTTCTATCGTTTGTCCCGCCTGAAACTTTCCTTGTAACAATGCTTCAGCCAAAGGATTTTCCAGTTGCTGCTGGATTATTCTTTTCAACGGGCGGGCGCCATACACCGGATCAAAACCTGCCGCGGCCAAATGGGATAACGCTTGTGGACAGATGTTCAAAGTCATGTTCATCGACTGCAACCGCTCTTGCAAATATTTAAGTTGTACCCGGGCAATGGCTTCTATATGTGCCTGAGACAAACTATGAAACACCACACAATCATCGATGCGATTAATAAATTCTGGCCTGAAATGTTGGCCAACAAGCTCCATCACTGCTTGTTTAATGTGCTCGTAATCCTGGCTTTTACCCAGCTCTTGAATCACATGTGACCCAAGATTCGAGGTCATGACAATCACGGTATTGCGGAAATCTACCGTTCTGCCCTGACCATCGGTTAGTCGTCCATCATCCAACACCTGCAATAAGATATTGAAAACATCGCTATGTGCCTTTTCTACTTCATCCAGTAAAATCACTGCATAAGGTCGTCGTCGAATCGCTTCCGTAAGATAGCCGCCTTCCTCATAACCGACGTAACCTGGAGGTGCGCCAATCAATCTGGCCACCGAATGTTTTTCCATAAACTCTGACATGTCGAGACGAATCATAGCATCTGTGGTATCAAACAAAAATGCTGCCAAGGCTTTACACAGCTCGGTTTTACCCACACCGGTTGGACCTAAAAATAAAAACGAGCCGATCGGCCGATTGGGATCAGACAAGCCAGCACGTGATCGTCTAATCGCATTCGACACCGCCGCTATCGCTTCATCCTGACCTATCAAACGTTTGTGTAAAGATTCCTCCATATGCAATAGTTTTTCTTTTTCGCCCTCCAACATTTTGGCGACTGGTATGCCAGTCCATTTGGAAACAACCTCAGCAATTTCTTCATCGGTAACCGCATTGCGTACCAACTTGGTTTCAGTTTGTTCTTGTTGCCCTACCGCTTTGAGCTGTTTTTCCAATTCAGGGATCCGACCGTATTGCAATTCCGACATGCGCGTTAAATCACCGGCACGTCGTGCTATTTCTAACTCATTCCGAGCTTTTTCCAGCGATTCTTTGAGGTGAGTCGCCCCCTGCAGTATGGCCTTTTCAGATTTCCAAACCTCTTCAAGATCAGCAGCACTTTTTTCCAATTGACTAATGGCCAATTGTAAATCCTCAAAACGCTTTTTCGACGCTTCATCATGTTCTTTTTTCAGCGCTTCACGCTCAATTTTTAATTGGATCAAGCGCCGGTCCATTTTGTCTAAGGCTTCTGGTTTAGAATCTATTTCCATGCGGATCAGACTGGCCGCTTCATCAATCAAATCGATGGCCTTGTCGGGTAATTGTCTGTCCGTGATATAGCGATGCGACAGCGTAGCGGCTGCAACAATGGCCGGATCCGTAATCTCCACACCATGGTGCACTTCATAACGTTCTTTTAAACCACGCAAAATAGCAATGGTATCTTCAACATTAGGCTCATTCACCAATACTTTTTGAAACCGTCGCTCTAAAGCTGCGTCTTTTTCAATATACTGACGATACTCATTTAAGGTAGTCGCACCGATACAATGTAACTCGCCACGCGCCAAAGCTGGTTTCAGCATATTACCCGCATCCATCGCACCTTCGGCTTTACCAGCCCCTACCATCGTGTGTAACTCATCAATAAATAGAATAATTTGTCCTTCCTGTTTGGCAAGATCTTTGAGCACAGCTTTAAGACGCTCTTCAAACTCGCCGCGATATTTTGCGCCCGCTATCAATGCGCCCATATCAAGGGACAATAAGCGTTTTTGCTTTAAACCTTCCGGTACTTCGCCATTGATAATGCGTTGTGCAAGACCCTCCACAATGGCAGTTTTGCCGACACCTGGCTCACCTATCAATACGGGATTATTTTTGGTTCGTCGTTGCAAGACTTGAATGGTACGTCTGATTTCATCATCTCGCCCAATCACCGGATCCAGTTTACTTTGCTCAGCGCGTGCAGTTAAATCGATGGTGTATTTAGCCAAAGCTTGCCGCTGCTCCTCAGCATGCGCATCCTCGACCCGCTCACCGCCACGCACCGCTTGAATCGCCTGTTCTATGGCCACACTACTCCCGCCACATGCGGTGATCCAACGCGCCAGATTACAGCTGTTATCTTGACTGGCAGCTAAGACAAATAACTCACTAGAAATGTATTGATCTTTGCGTTGCTGCGCCAACTTGTCGGTTAAATTCAATATGCGATTAAGCGCATTGGATACATGAATCTCACCGCCAATACCAGATACTTTGGGCATTTTCAGGAGACCATCCTCCAGCAAGTTCATAAATTTTGCCATATTGACATTGGCTTTGGTCAATAATGCTTGGGTGCCCCCGCCAGTCTCAGCCAACAAAGCGGACATTAAATGCTCAGGCTCAATAAAGCCATGATCCGCGCCAAGCGCTAGGGATTGTGCATCCGCCAGCGCCAGTTGAAATTTTGATGTAAATTTATCCATTCGCATATTGCTGCCTCTCTGCTATTTTATTTGTCACGGGCTTATCTATATCGTAAAATGTATGTTCTTCATATCCAATATTCAAGTATAACTCATGAAAAAGAATCCCGCCGTTGACACCGCTAACCCGCAAGCCCTACTCAATCAAATCGTCTTCGACTATATGCGCGAACAAACACGCAAAAAACGTTGGCGTTGGGTGTTGCGTATCCTCATACTCTTAGCGGTAGGCGCGCTGGCCTATGCCCTGATTAGCGAAAATAACGAAGACCGCTTGCTGCGCACCACCCCGCACGTCGGTTTGATCGATATCAAAGATGGTATTTTTGAAGCCCAAGAAGCCGGCGCAGATAATTTCAGCAAAAGCATGGCAAGAGCGTTTGCCAATGCCAACATGCGCGCAATGATTTTGCGGATCAATAGCCCGGGTGGCAGTCCGGTCCAGGCAGATTACATCTACAATCTCATCAAACAATACCAAAGCAAATACCCCCAAACTAAAATTTATGCGGTTTGTGTCGATATTTGTGCTTCTGCCGCCTATTATGTCGCAGCTGCCGCCGATGATATTTACGCCAATCCAGCAAGCTTAGTCGGCTCTATCGGGGTACTTTATAACGGGTTTGGTTTTGTTGACACCATGCAAAAACTAGGGGTCACACGTCGTCTAGAAACCGCTGGCAGCAACAAAGGCTTTATGGACCCTTTTTTACCCATCAACCCCGCTCAAGAACAGAAAATGCAAGTCATGTTAGACTTGATTCATCAACGTTTTATCGCCAAGGTCAAAGAAGGTCGTGGCGATCGCTTGAAAGTCAATGATGACATGTTTTCTGGTCTCTTTTGGACCGGTACACAAGCAAAAGACCTTGGCTTGATTGATGGCTTTGCCAGCAGTGGTCAATTGGCACGCGATATCATCAAGCTTGAGAAAATAGTTGATTACTCTGAGAAAACCAACGTTTGGGAGCAAATGGCGAAAAACATTGGTATGTCAGCAGCTAACCAGCTGCCAAAAGCGCTTGGCTTGCGGCCGACTATTCAGTAACAATAAGTCTGGCACGCGCCAAGTCTTCAGGCGTGTTGATATCTTGTAATGGCGGGACACAGGCCTCAGCAACTTTAATTCGATACCCCGCCCAGAGGATCCGCAACTGCTCTAACGCTTCAATGGTTTCTAACGCACAGGCCGGCATTTGTACATAGTCCAGCAAAAAAGCTGCTCTATACGCATACAACCCAATATGCCGGTAAACATGCGCCAATGAAGTAGCCGCATCACGATGATGGGGAATAGCACTTCTCGAGAAGTAAAGTGCGTATTGCTGCTGATCGCGCACCACTTTAACCACATCAGGATTATGCAATTGTGCCAGTGTTTGCAGTGGGTAACATAAAGTCGCCATCGGCGCAGAGGTTGTACTCAAGGTATGCGCCACTTGATGAATCAATTGCGGATCAATCAAGGGCTCATCTCCTTGCACATTCACCACAATATCATCCGCCTGTAACCCAAGGATGCGCACAGCTTCCGCCAATCGATCGCTGCCGGTCGGATGGGTCGTTTGGGTCATGACGGCATGGCCACCAAACCCCTGAACAACCTCGAGAATCGACCGACTGTCGGTGGCGATGGTTACGGTTGTGGCCTTGGCCAATAATGCTTGCCGATAGGTACACTCAATGATGGTTTGTCCTGCCAGTTGCTGTAACAACTTACCCGGAAAGCGTGTCGATCCTAATCTCGCTGGGATAATGATATGAAAAGGTATAGGCATAAAACTAATTTCTCACAATTTGTCTGTTTCTTCTAGAGAAAGCATACGCGCTTCATGTTCCAACATCACCGGAATGCCGTCTTTGATGGGAAACGCCAACCGATCAAAACGACAAATCAATTCTTTGGCTTGCAAGATTAAACGTCCTTTACACAACGGGCAAATCAAAATTGCCAATAATTTCTTATCCATACGGTCCCCCTGCTTGGTTAGCTGCCACCGAGTATACCACATCATTGCGCACATACGTGGGCAATGCATCACCTGCGGCACAGGCTTGTGCAAGCCCCTTTTGCACGACTAACAGCAAATCACGTGCGTGCGGATGAATAGTCTGCTGCAGAAAAATCCGCGCTTGTAATGCTGGCGGCAACTGCATGTTAAACGTTGCCACGCCAACCCCAATGAGCGCTATCGGGTGATCCCCCGCCAGCTGTATATCCGCAACCGCAGATACTTGTTGCGGCACTTGCTGTTGCAAGGTTTGATCATATAACGACCAATATACTTGTTGCATACGTGCATCCATCATGCTCAACAAAACAGCCTCTTCCGGAATAACCTCATGCTGACATAACGCCGCTGCAATCGCCTGTAAATCACTAACCGGATATAATGCTAAATCATGCGCAAATCCAAGGCCCTTAGCGACTGCACAAGCCACCCGTAGCCCAGTGAAACTACCAGGTCCACACCCAAAAGCGATGCCATCCAATTGTGCCAGTGATACACCACTCGCTTGCAGCAAATCGTCAATCATCGGCAACAAAGTTCTGGCCTGCTCCTTGGTTTGATATTGCTCCTTAACCATCAGTTGTTGATCACACAACACAGCAACACTGGTCATATCCGTGGCCGTATCAATCGCTAGCATCTTCATTGTCAGTACCCCAAGTTTGTATAAATTGCAAAACAGTCGCTTCATTACGAGTTTTGGGCATGTTAGGCAAACTGGCAAGGATCAGGCGGCCATACTCCCGTGCCGTTAAGCGCGGATCGGCAATCACCAACACACCTTTATCATGCATGTCCCGAATAAGCCTGCCTGCACCTTGCTTCAGCATTAACACGGCCTCTGGCAACGAAATCGCTGCAAACCCCGAAATACCGCGCGCTTTCAATTGTAACATTTTACCATGAATCACTGGATCCTGCGGGTTAGCAAAAGGCAATTTATCGATCACCACACACGACAAAGCCTCGCCTTTGACATCAACGCCCTCCCAAAACGTCGTCGTACCCAAGAGCACCGCATTGCCAAACTGGCGAAACTTGGCCAATAAAATCGGCTTCGCTTCCTGCCCTTGCACCAACATGGGAAAATTAATCACAGGCGCCAACAATTGCGCCATTTCCTGCAGCCCCTTATGACTGGTAAACAACAAAAAACATCGCCCCTGACACGCAGCAATCAAGCGCAATACTGGTGTCAATAAATATTCATAGTAACGCCTATCATTAGGATCAGGTAATCCACGCGGCAAATATAACAGCGCTTGGTTTTGATAATCAAAAGGACTGGCTAATTGCAACGTTTTCGCATGCGGGATCCCCAATTGTGTGACAAAGGGGGCAAACGATTGTGCCACAGTTAACGTAGCCGAAGTCAAGACATAAGCCCGCAGCTCGCTTGCCAAAAGCGTTTGTAATAGTACGGCAACATCGAAAGGTGTCGCATGAAATACCACATGTTGTTTAAAACGCTCGACCCACCGAATATACGACCACTCCCTATTCTCAAATTGCAACAAAGTACGCTGGCATAACGCTAAGCGGTCCCGGCAACGTTTCAAGCCAACTTGCTCTTCATCCAACCCCGCAAAACACTGTGCCCAAACAACCATCACTTGATGTAGCGCCTGCCAGGCTTGAATAAACTCAGGCAAACGCCAGACTTCATCAAATGATACACGTTCCGCTT
>DAIOSQ010000069.1:6360-10355 GCA_036752465.1 Legionellaceae bacterium
CCCCAGCCAATACGTGCGATAACCCAGCAATTGCCTGGTCAAATTGCACACTCAACGCTTTCAAAGGTTGATTGACTAAATCTAACAATGGCCATTCCCGTATGGTATCGTCTAACAGCGCACGCAATTGTCCTGTGCCGACGCGTTCACCGTGAAAATAGCTGGCAATTTCCGCTAATTGATGTGCCTCATCAAAAACCACCACATCAACCCCTGGTAAAAGCTCTGGGATCCCCTCCTGTTTTAGCCGACCATCGGCAAAAAAAAGATGGTGATTGATCACCACCACTTGCGCATCTAATGCACGTTTACGCGCTTTCACCAAAAAACATTGACCGTATTGCGGGCAGCTGCCCCCTAAACAATTGTCTATGGTTGACGTAACATATGACCAGACCTGGGCATCTTCAGCAATCTCTGGTAGTTCATTGCGCTCACCATCTCGCAATTGTGCCATTCTTTCGCGAATATAAATAAAATCATTTGCGACCTGCGCACTTTGAAATTGCCCTTCGTTGGCAAACAAATCCAAGCGATAACGACAGATATAATTCGCACGTCCTTTTAGATTTTGTATGCGTACTGGGAGTTTAAGGGCTTGAATAAGGACCGGTAAATCTTTATAAAACAGCTGATCTTGCAGGGTTTTGGTGGCGGTAGAAATCAAGGCTTTTTTGCCACTGAGCAAAGCAGGTACCAGATAAGCAAATGTCTTGCCGGTACCGGTACCCGCTTCTGCAACCAGTATGCTTTTTTCGGTAATGGCTTGCATGATCGCACAAGCCATCGTTACCTGAATGTCGCGCGGTGCGAAATCAGGTATTGCCTGGGCTAAACGGCCACCTGCGCCCAAGACACGCTGACAATGGGTGATGGCATCATCAGCCAGTTCCGCTATTTCTCCCACTCTGGTTGTAAATATTGACGTTTATCCGGCACCTCTTCCCAGTCTTTAGCATCGGCAGGTGCATCCTTCTTGGTCGTAATGTTAGGCCATTGTTGTGCTAATGTTGCATTAAGCTCAATAAATTCTTTTTGATCTTCAGTGACATCATCTTCGGAAACAATCGCATTGACCGGACACTCTGGCTCGCACAAGGCGCAATCGATGCACTCATCTGGATGAATCACTAAAAAATTAGGCCCTTCGTAAAAGCAATCTACCGGGCAAACCTCGACACAATCAGTGTATTTGCATTTGATACAGCTTTCAGTAACGACAAATGTCATGATAATCCTCAACCATCACCTTTATTCGGGTTATTAGAGCATATCCTTGGCACGCTCGCAATCATCCGCACGCGCCCCCAAGTGACATCTCCGTTAGAACTGGTTACAATCGCTGACACCTTTTTCTGTGGACGGCAAGACCCGCATGCACACCCTTCTACGTCGTAACTACCCATGGATCATCATCGGTTTGTCGTTGATCATCCGCTGGTTCTTCCTTGATAAATACAATCTTTTTGTTGAAGAAGCCTACTACTGGAATTATGCACAGCACTTGGACTTGGGTTACCTTGACCACCCACCCATGGTGGCACTGCTGATCAAATGCTCGACCATGCTGTTCGGTAACCATGAGTGGAGCGTACGCCTTGGTGCGATGACCTGCTGGCTGGTCGCGACTTATTACAGCTACCAATTAAGTCAAGCCATCCACCCCAAAAGCGGCCTGTATGCCGTGCTGTTATTATCGATTTTACCTTTTTTTTTCTTGCATTCGTTGGTCCTAACGCCAGATTTGCCGTTAATGGCCGCTTGGTCGGCTGCACTGTATTATTTGTACCAGGCACTGGTCGGGCAACAGGCCAATGCTTGGTTTGCTGTGGGCACAGCTATGGGCTTGGGCATGCTTTCAAAGTACTCAATAGGCTTACTGGCACTGGCAACCCTGTATTACCTCCTCGCCAACCGAGACGCCCGCTTTTGGTTTAAGCGCCGCGAACCTTACCTGGCTGCCTTAATCGGTCTGTTGCTATTTTCGCCAGTTATTTACTGGAATGCAACGCATGATTGGGTCTCTTTTGCCTTTCAAAGCACCCGCCGTTTGCAAGCACATCGCCATTTTTCCCTACATGTTTTGGTAGGCTTGTGCCTGTTGTTTCTAACCCCCATTGGCATCCGCAGCACTTGGCAGTTGTTTCAGCACAAAGCGCCACAACAACCTCTCATATATCAGCAAGCACTGCGCTTTATGCAATGCTATCTGGCGGTACCTTTATTATTTTTTGCCTACGTGAGTTTAACCCACACCATCAAATTCAATTGGATAGGGACGAGCTTATTGGCAGTAATTCCCTGGCTGGCACTGGGCCTGCTCCATGCAGAACAATGGCTAGAACAATCCTGGCAAACCACTGCCGCTGTTTTGCTGATAGCTTATATTTTTATATTCACCTGCATTTGTTTAGGCCCACCCAAACAAGCGCTCGCACCGGCGTTGTCAAAAAATATTGCCTGGGAAAATTTTGCTCAAACGCTCAATCAAACCGCGGTAAATTGGGCCAAACAATACCATCAAGATGTGCTGATTATGCCGCTTGACCCCTATCATACCAGCAGCGAACTGGCTTTTTATCAGCAAAAGTTATACCAAGCAGGTAAAATAACCACGATGATACCCACCAAAGGTGCCGATTTGTTTGGCATCGACAGCTTAATGTATCGCTACTGGAATCACACCGAACCTACTGATAATCGTTTATTGATGATCATCAGCAATCAAATCCATTTATTCCAAAACCCCAGCATCGCAGAAAAAGTGACTTTTAAAACGCCACTTTTGACCATCACCGCCTATACCCAAGGTCGTCATTTGCCAGTAGGCCAATATTATTACCGTCTAGCCGTGATAAAAACAGCAGCTGACGCCCCCAAAGACATGTCGTAGTGCATGTATCGATGACTGCTATACTATGTATATAGATGCGTAAAGCTTCACAAAGATTGCAGCATAGCATGTGCGCGCATAAAAAAAGTTTGCTTGGAGTTAAACATGCCTAAAAACGATGTGCAAACTGCAGCGATGTTACAGGACGACATCATTAAAAGCATCCCTAAATTCCAACGGTTAGCGGAACAAAGACCCATTTAGATTTGGATCGGGTTCTGATTCTGATTCTCATACAGAGTTACCTTGCCAGTTCTGCTTTATCTGATCAATACTCACCGCTTCTGGATGGGATGTTGAATAAGCAGACAAGTGCTTACTGGTTTCAGTCGTATTGTCAAATACGTCAGCATAAGCGTTTGCTAACTGCTCTGCCCCATAACGGCATAATTCAGCACCGATACAAAATGCACTCAGTGCACCTGCCGCCAAAAATAAGCTGGCTCCGAGCCTGAGTCCGATCCCTACAGGGTCAGGCGATACAAAACACATGACCGAACTAAGAAGACCTAATAATCCAAACAAAAAAAACGCCGCACCCGCCAAACACTCGAAACCTCCCAGGATAGCACCAGACCACCATAAAAATGATGTCTTAAAATAAGGTCTTGCGCCATTATTTATCATTGTGGTTAGTTTAAGATCTTCACTAACCACCTCAGAACTGATGTATACTAAGGGAACTTTGAAAGCAGTATCCGAAAATGCGTAATTTTTGATTATTTTTAATGCTATTAGATCTAAATTAATACAGAACTTGAAATAATTTGGACTGTTTCTTTGGTACATGAAAAATGAAATCCGTGTATCATATTTTTCATATGTTTGACTAAAAGACTCTGCATAGATATTTGCAAAAAAACCCTCATGACCCGCATATAGTGAAGCATCGATTTTACTTTTTATTGCCTCCAGGAAATTTTCTGAGAGCGACTCATCAGTATAACATTGCCATTTCAATTTTGGCATTGTTTTTAAAGTCGATACCACTGCATCGAATACTTGATTCATTTCTTTTTGTGTTGGCATAAAGTCAAAACCTGATAAAAAAGTTAAATTTTTATGCATGGTGTAGAAAGATATCATAAATGTCAATATGCGC
>DAIOSQ010000070.1:0-10295 GCA_036752465.1 Legionellaceae bacterium
CAAAGATCTCGATCAAAAGATGATGCAATGGGCCCGCAATCGCAGCTTGCCCATGCATGTGTTGTTAACCAAAGCTGACAAATTAAGCCGCAGCGCAGCGAAAAACACCCTATCGCAGGTGCAACAACAGTGTGAAAAGACCGGTGATAATCTAACCGTCCAACTTTTTTCAGCGCTCAAGAAACAGGGCATTGAAGAATTGATCACATGTTTAGATAACTGGCTTATTGAAACACCTACAGCCTATATATCGACCACATAAGCGTACCCACACCAGCGGAACATGCTCAGTGACCAGAAACACCAATAGTTCGCGCTGCTTAAGTACCTAAGCAATCGTGCCCTCACGCAACGCTTGGATGATGGCAGAGCAATCTAACTGACCTCCGCCGTGTTCATTAAAGGTCTGATACAACTGGGTAATCTGTGCTGCAAGGGGCATTTTAAACTCAGCTTCTGCTGCTGCCAATTGACCACATAGCAAATCCTTCAACATCATCGCACCAGTAAATCCAGGTTGATATTGATGGTCCGCTGGCATATTGCCAAGAATACCTGGGACAGGCAAATAATGATCAAGCACCCAACAATAACCCGATGATTGCTTAACAACCTCAAATAATTTTTTTTGACATAGGCCTAATTTTTCAGCAAGCAAGAACGACTCAGAGACAGCGACCATAGCCGCTCCCAACAGCATATTGTTACAGATTTTAGCCGCTTGACCGCTACCCGCAGCACCCGTGTGTATGATTTGCTTGCCCATCAGCAGCAACAATGGCTGGGCACGCAAAAAAGCCTCTTCCGTACCTCCCACCATAAAGGTCAGTGTGCCATTCATAGCACCCCCAGTTCCTCCCGAAACCGGCGCATCAATAGCGACCAAATGCTGGCCATAAGCTACCTGATTAATTTTTTTCGCGGTGGCTATATCAATGGTAGAACAATCTATATACAAGGTATCTGGACGTGCTTGCGCAAATAAGCCGTCTTCTGGCAAACAAACCGACTCCACCTGCGCGCCTGTTTGCAACATGGTGATGATGATATCTTGCTCCTGCGCCACTGCTGCCAGTGAATGCACACGTTTACCACCAGATAGCTCAAAAGCTTGCATTGCCGCTGCTTGCTGATCAAATCCCGTGACAATATGTCCATTTTTAACTAGGTTCTGCGCCATAGGCAACCCCATACGTCCCAAACCTACAAAGCCTATATTTGCCATAGATATTCACCTCGCATTCTGCCTACCTGCTACCCACATTTTTTTATAATGTCAGCGTGCTATTCCTTCAATTTTAGAAATAACATCACCACTAAAATAATCGAGAGAAACACACTGGCTGAGTCTTGTCCATTCCAGGTGTGTGATTGCCACATACAAAACCATTGCCCACCAATGATGATAAACCCTACCATGTACAACAAAAAACCTAAAAACAAACCAAAGAATGCGGTATTTTTAGCATCTTGGAATTGTGTTTCAGTCGCATTAAGTTTAAATAATAAAATACCAGCACCAATCCAGCAAACCATCGCCGTCATCAATTCCCAGCCAACAATTAGACCGTAAAAAAATCTTTGCACAGGCTCTGAGGTAATGGCCCGATTCATCAGTGAATATTCTAGAAATGTTGTATCCATCGATAGAACATGCTGTACAAAAGGCCAATTACTCAGTGGATCGACTACATTATCTAATGCCACTAGGGTAAACAACAAAGCAACTGAAGCCACCATACTGATTTTTATCAGACGCAAACACAAAGACATATTTTCTCCTGTATTATCTATGGCTAGTCATGGCAAAAGCATTGTTGCCCTCGGTCACCTCGGGCCATTTGGTCACAATGGTTTTGCGCCTGGTATAAAAATGTATGCTTTCTTGTCCATGCATATTCGTATCACCAAAAGCAGATTGCTTCCACCCGCCAAAAGGATGACTGGCGACTGGCACCGGAATCGGAATATTAATACCAACCATACCCACTGCGACAGATTGACTGTAATATCTGGCGTGCGAACCGCTGCCCGTGAAAATTGCCGTGCCATTGCCAAACTGATGTCGATTGACCAAGGCAATCGCCTCATCTAAGGATTTGACACGCAGCATACATAACACCGGACCGAATATTTCTTGCTGATAAATACTCATGGCTTCATGGACATGGTCAAAGAGAGTTGGGCCAATAAAAAACCCTTGCGGATATAGTGGATGCTGAAACCCACGACCATCCACCAGTAGGTTAGCGCCTGCCCGCTCACCTTCAGCAATTAGTGTATGAATTTTTTGTAATTGCCGGCTGCTAATGACCGGGCCCATATCACAATGTTGACTATCGCCGCTATCGACCCGCATATTTGCGATCAAAGGCAGCAGCTTGGCCAACAGCGCTTGCGCTGTTTCGTCTTGTACAGCGACCACAACTGATATCGCCATACACCGCTCGCCTGCAGATCCATAAGCCGCACCCACAATGGCCTGTGCCGCCGCTTTAAAATCAGCATCAGGCAGCACCACACAATGATTTTTAGCGCTGCCAAAGGTATGCGCACGTTTGTTATGGGCAGTGGCTAGTGCATATATAGAGTTAGCAACCGGGGTTGAGGCTACCGCAGCTACTGCACTCACGTGAGGATGGGTAATTAAGGTCTCCACCACTGTTTTGTCCCCATGGAGGCAATTAACAACCCCCTCCGGCAAGCCCGCCGCATACAATAGCTCAAGCCATTTGACCGGTGCCGAGGGATTCTGCTCAGATGGTTTGAGTATAAATGTATTGCCACAAGCGATGGCCGGAATAACCATCCAAGTCGGCACCATAATAGGAAAATTAAAAGGTGCAATACCCACACACACCCCCAATGATTGGCGAATAGTGTGTGTATCCACGCCACGTGCGACATTGCTAGAAAAACTGCCTTGCAATTGGCTGAGCAAACCGCAATGAAACTCAACAACTTCGATTGCACGTGCAATTGAGCCCAGCGCATCATCGTGAGTTTTACCATGCTCCTGCGTGACCAGTTGGGCCAACTCACGCTGATTTTGCTCTAATAAGGCGCGAAAACGAAATAAAATTTGTGCTCGTTGTATAGCAGGGGTGACTGACCAACTTGGCCAAGCTTTTAAGGCACTGGCAACAGCGCGCTGACACAGATCATCATTAGCAAAGGCTACTTGTCCCACAACATGACCAAGGGCTGGATTATAAATAGAATGCTGTCTAGCACCCTCATCCCCTGGCAGCAGGGTGCCATCTATCACATGCGAAACTTGATATCTCACGAATACTTCCGGAAAGCAATCAGAATTTTAGTTTAGCAGATGATCTAATCCGTAGTATAGTGCGTGCAGCGAGCTAACTTTTTTACACGCCAACAATAACCCAGGCATAAATGACTGACGATCGATACAGTTATGACTTATGCTTAATGTTTCGCCAGCATTGCCAAAAATGACCTGTTGTTGAGCAAGCACCCCCGACAAGCGCAAGGAATGAATATGGATATTTTCGTAATTCGCGCCACGCGCATGCGGCAAAATTTCTTTGCATGTCCCTGCCGCTAACGGATTTAATGTCGCATGCGCTATCATCTCAGCTGTCTGGATGGCAGTGCCAGAAGGCGCATCACACTTTTGCGGATGATGCATCTCGATAATTTCTACATGCTGAAAAAAACGCGCAGCCATCACCGCAAATTGCATCATCAAAACAGCCGCCAATGAGAAATTAGGCACGATGAGCCCACCCAACTTTTTTTCTTGACACAACGCCGTCAAATAGGCCATTTCTTGCGCCAATAGCCCTGTGGTACCTATAATAGGATGAGCACCAGCCTCAATAATACACTTGGTATTTGCAAACACACAGTCTGCTCGCGTGAGGTCTACCACAATATCAGCCTGAGTAGCCGCGATCGATTGTGCAAGGTTATCCTGACGCGACAACTGGGCTACCAGCTCGAAGTCGCTGCTGGCCTGCAATGTTTCGCATGCCAAAGCACCCATTTTACCACGCGCACCGTTCACAATCACTTTAGGCTTCATACGGATTTGGCCTGCGCTGATTCTGTTTGCCTATCCATCGATTCCTTCGCAACACCATAGGCCCAAATAGCTGCAAATGCCCAACCAATCACACTGACTTGTAATACCAACGCCAAAATGCCGGCAACTGGCCGATCTTCAATGAACATGACGACCCAGGGAAAAGCCATCGATAAAACCATCATCAAAATTCTTCTGTGTTTATACATCATCGTGCAAACTCCTTGTCGTATACTCTGGCCAATTTTATAACTACGCCAAGTATGGTAACACACTTGCAAATTCCGCTAAAGCAAGGTAGATTGGCGAGAAATTTTTTATTGGCTCGTATCTATGAGGAAGCAAGCGCTGCATCCAAAAACAGTTGTGATAAATACCAAACAAAAAAACCTGGCTAAACTTTCACGCACCGTTGCGCTGCAATGGCTGGTCAAACACTTCCCCAAGGCTTTTGACAGCCGTATGCACATTAACCCTTTAAAAATAGGTATTATGGCAGACATACTCGTTTTTGCTGAGCAAGCACAGCAAGCAGGTATCTCGAAAAGTAAATTGCGCGAGGCTGTCGTGCTTTTTACCAGACGCATAGACTACCTAACCTGTCTCAAGGCTGGCGGTACAAGAATCGATTTGGATGGCAATCCTGCGGGCTTAGTCGATATAGCAGATGCTGAAAAAGCTCATCTAAAAATAAAAAAACGCATCGAAAAAAAGCTAAAAAATACCAAAAAAATTATCGCGCCAACTCCTGTGAAACCGACAGCATCCCCATCAAAAGTTGCTGTGCAGGATAATGGCTACACACAGTATCGTTCAACGTTTGACGATAATACCATACACAACCGGCAAGCCATGAGAGCGCACAATCCTACCGGAGTAAATATCATGCACAAACAGTCTCGCCAGTACGATCCCAATACCCTTGCTCGCTTGAAAGAAAAGCTCGGATTGAAGCAAGTAGCCAGCAACAATGAGCAAGAAACTATCGATTGATCAGCGAACTGCGGCGCTCTAGCTCACTACCCGATATAACTGCCATGACGAATATTTTTCAGGCAATTTGATGGCTTGTAACCATGTCAATCCTGCGGGATCAAACCGCGTAAGTTCATGATCGGCGCGGCATAATAAAATGAGATCGACTTTGCGGCGCATAACCATCTGGTGAGCCGATTGTTGGTCAGCTTTATAAAACTGCCAAAGATCTTTTAATGCGGATGGGTTATGATGCTCGTTGCTGGCGATAATTGAAAAATGCGTATAATACAATACCGACGGTGAATAATTATTGTGAATCAATAGAATCTTGTCCCGCTGAAATAACGCTTGCGTGAAAAAATCTGCTTGCAGCAAGTGATCCAATTCTTGCTTACAATCCGGTTTTTTACCCGTTTTGTCACCTATTTGTGGCAATGCAAGCAGGACTGATGGCAACCATACCATACTCAAAATCAGCAGAGTTTTTTCTATACGCAGTTTTCTTAGCGCGCATATTTCGTGCACTACAAAAGATGCTAACCAAATATTTAAGGGCAAAGCAAAAATGACCCAGCGATACATATATACACACAGTGCATTACAGACGCCAGCCGCTATAAAGAGGACCTGCAGCAATAAGGGTATCTCTTTGCGGTTAATGCAGAGATAAACACCATACAGCACACCGATGATGAAATACACCTCAATGGCCAATCCTTTGATTTGCTGCGCACGGAATGGCGAATAAAATTCCGTGATTTCCGGAAAAAACTTTGTCAGCAAAAACACATCCAGGTTATTATAAGGACCCCGATAAAAGCCCGGGTAACCATATTGCATAACCCCAAACACCATCACAATACAAAGCGCGGCCAACAAACACTGCAACAGCCTAAACTTAAGTTGGTTGCTTTGCTCGTTCACTAAAAAAACACGCGTGCCTAGGTAAAATAGATTAATTGCAAACAAAAAACACAGCAGAAAACTCCAGTGCACAATGGAAATAACATCATACGTTATATTACCCATAGATGATTGTTCTAAATACATAATCAGTGGCACAACTGCACACAAGGTCAATAAATAGCTATTGAGTAGCCGCATTTTAAGGTGTGGTTTAATCCAAATTAACCAAATAAAAATGGCTAAGGAGATAAACAAATCAAGGACAAACACAATGGCCGTCCACATCCCCAAGCAAGCAACTAAAGCCAGCATGATGATTAACTTGCTCTGCTGCTTTGGCTGTTGGTTTAGCATTCTAAAAAAAATGCCCCAAAAAATAATATGCAATGTTATGATGAGAAAATCATAATCAACCCGCAGTGGCGCATAGAAGTAAGCAAGTGTTGGATTGACAAGAAAGGCCGAGCCAATGAATATTGCTTGGTATATGGATGGCCGCATAGGCATTAATGCCCAAAACATACCCAACACCGCAATTATTTGAAATACCATAGGAACAACAAAACTCCAAGCGAACATCGCCTGATTCACTGACATATATTGTTGCAGAATAGCAGCGCCACTGATAAGCAATCCATGGACTACTTTGGTCCAATAATGGGTATCGCCACCATAAGGTGCATTGACTCTTGATGACCCTTCAGCCCACCAATGTTTGTTAAGCAGCTGGTCTCTGGCAAGAGCCATGTGCATGTAAGCATCTTGCTCAATAACATGATATCGATGCTGACATGCGGCTATAATATTGCCAATATGCAAATACAAAACCAAAAAACAAACAATGAGCACCCACCACCACCAACGTCCCCACGGCAGAAACCAACAGTTTTCTGAATTTTTTCTGGGAGACCCTTGGTGGTGAACCATTCTTACGACAGCAATTGTCGAGCGTCTTTCGCCCGTTGAAGCAAAATTTCCACTGCTGGCAAGATTTTACCTTCCAGGTATTCTAGAAAGGCGCCACCACCCGTCGAAATGTATGAAATTTGGCTGGTCAAATCGTATAAATCAATTGCTGCCAAGGTATCGCCTCCACCAGCTATACTGTAGGCATGACTATTGGCAATAGCAATCGCCAATGCCCTGGTGCCATATGAAAACTGTGGTAATTCAAAGACCCCGACTGGGCCATTCCAGATAATCGTATTCGCTGTGGATAACAGATCAATATAACGGGTCATGGTATCGGGGCCTATATCCATCATCATATCGTCTTTAGCAATTTGACTGAGTGATTTATTAAAAGCCGGACAACTCTCACTTAGCGCTTTACCCACCACCGCATCGGTGGGCAAAGGGATTAAACAGTTGCGTTGCTCTGCCAACGCCAAAATCTGCTTGGCTTCTGCTAACAAGCCTGGCTCGTATAAAGACCGTCCCATCTCATAACCACGAGCTTGCAAGAACGTATTGGCGATGCCGCCACCAGGAATCAATATATCTACAGTGTTGGTCAGCTGCTGTAATAAAGTTAGTTTTGTCGAAATTTTAGCGCCACCAACCACAGCAACTATAGGTTTCGCGGGTGCTTTGAATACCTGAAATAACGCTTCCAATTCGCGGACTAGCAGCGGACCTGCCACCGCGATGGGCGCGTATTTAGCAATACCGTAAGTTGAGGCATGTTTACGATGCGCAGTACCAAAGGCATCCATAACAAAGACATCACACAAAGCGGCCAATTTTATAGCCAGTTCGTCGTTGTTTGCTTTTTCACCCAAATTAAACCGCACATTTTCGCAGATGACCAGTTCCTGAGACTTGACTGAGACGCCATCTAAATAATCGCTCACAAAGCGTACTGGATAATCGAGATGCTGACTGAAATAGTCAGCAACTGGCTTCAAAGAATACTTGTTATCAAAATGACCTTCTTCAGGTCGGCCTAAGTGTGAAAGCACAATCACGCCTGCTTGGCTCTGCAAAGCTTTGCGTATGGTGGGTAACGCTGCTTGTAATCGTTGGTCACTGGTAATGATTTTATCTTTGATTGGCACGTTCAAATCTTCACGAATCAAGACTTGCTTGCCTTTTAAATCGATGTCACTCATTTTGAGCAGCTGCATGATTACTCCTTATAGCATCATCATATATTGTGCGGTATCCAGCATCCGGACAGAAAAAGCCCATTCATTGTCGTACCAAGCAAGCACTTTCACGAGTTTTTGATCCATGACCTTGGTTTGTTTGGTATCAAACACTGCCGATGCCGAATTATGGTTAAAGTCACACGAGACTAAGGGTTCTTCGTTCATATGAAGCATGGTATTTTGAGCTTTGCGCATAGTGTCGTTCACCTCATCTACAGAGGTTGCTCGTTTTGCAAGAAAAGTCAAGTCTATAACAGAAACATTGCATGTGGGCACTCGCATCGCAAAACCATCTAGTTTACCCGCCAATTCGGGTAATACCAAACCCACTGCAGCTGCGGCGCCAGTTTTGGTCGGGATAATCGATTGCGTTGCTGAGCGTGACCGATATAAATCATTGTGATTGCCATCTAGCAACAACTGATCTTTGGTATATGCATGGATGGTATTGAGTAGACCACTCTCGATACCGATGCTTGCATGCAAAGGCTTGACGACATGGGCCAAACAATTTGTGGTGCAGGAAGCATTCGAGACCACAAGATCTTCTGCACGTAAGGTCTCGTGGTTAACCCCATATACCACAGTGGCATCAACATCTTTACCAGGAGCAGAAATCAGTACTTTGCGCGCACCCGCATCCAAATGCTGCCTAGCAACATCACGATCAGTAAACCGTCCGGTACACTCCAACACCAGATCAATATGCAACTCTTTCCACGGCAATGCCGTGGGATCACGCTCATTGATAATTAAAATCGAGGTGCCATCGATAACCATGTGATTATTATCGATGCAGATATCATAGCCAAATCGACCATGCGTAGAATCATAGCGTGTCAAATGAGCGGTACTTTTGATTCCAGACACATCATTAATAGCAACAATTTCAAACTGATGTAAGCGTTGATATTCAAATAATGCTCGTAGAATGCAACGACCAATGCGGCCATAGCCATTAATTGCGACACGTATAGACATACTATTTCTCCGAATTGCTTTTTTCCTTGCGAGGCAAGGTTTTGCTATTATCTGTGAGATTATTAAACCAACCCGCTATAATAACCATGATTTTTTCTACCGTCACACCCAATTCTTGGTAAATCTGATCGGCGGGTGCAGATAAACCAAAACGATCGATGCCCACGACAGCGCCATCTAAGCCTACAAAACGATACCAATACGGGGTAGCAGCGGCTTCAATGGCAATGCGTTTACGCACAGATGGTGGTAAAACGTTGTCACGGTATACCTGATCTTGCGCAAGAAACACTTCTACACATGGCATCGATACCACACGCACAGCGATACCTTGCTGTTGCGCCAAAGTTTGACAACTAAGTGCCAGATGCACTTCTGAACCAGTTGCGATGAGAATGACATCGATCGCTTCGCTGGTATCTTGTAAAATATAACCACCTTGTTGTATGCGTGCATCCTGCCCTGGTAGATGCGGTAGTGCGGGCAAATTTTGTCGGGATAAGGCAATACACGTTGGTCCTTGATGACCCTCAATGGCATGCTGCCAAGCAACCGCTGTTTCTTTTAAATCCGCGGGACGCCATAGATTGACATAGGGTGTCATTCTCAGCATGGCGAGATGTTCTATAGGTTGATGGGTAGGACCGTCCTCACCAAGGCCAATCGAGTCATGTGAGTAAATAAAAACCACCCGTTGCCGCATCAAGGCGCTCAGCCTGACGGCATTGCGTGCATAATCGCAAAATACCAAGAAGGTACCACCAAACGGAATAAAGCCCCCATGCAAGGCAATCCCAACCATGATGGCAGACATTGCAAATTCACGCACCCCGTAGTGCAAGTAGTTGCCAGCAAAGTTTTCGTGGGTAATGATCCGCGTTTTTGACCAGTTGGTATTGTTAGATCCGGTTAAATCAGCCGAGCCTCCTAACAATTCTGGGAGTATACCGGCCATATGCTCGATACACTGCTGTGAAGCTTTACGTGTTGCCAAAGGTTGTTCTTGCTGCATGCCTTGCATAAAGAGATGTTGTCGAACAGACCAATCCTCTGGCAGATCACCATTTATTCTCCGTAAAAACTCATGATAAGCTGCTGGATTTTCCATCTGATACGTATGACAAATGGCTAGCCATGCTTGCTCCGCTTGCTGACCTTGCTCGACATGACTCCACGCGTCATACATACTATCGGGAATAACAAATGGCGGGTAGGACCACGCCAATCGT
>DAIOSQ010000071.1:0-10171 GCA_036752465.1 Legionellaceae bacterium
TGGCCATTAGCGCTGACTGCAGGCGTCGTTTATGGCAGCTATGAGGTGATCATTTGGGCTTGTGGTGAATCAGTAGATTTGTCTTCATCAGTTGCAGTACCCATCTAGCGCTGGCGCTATGTAGTCGGAGCGACGCTCGAGGGCAAAACGAGAGCCGCTAGCTTATTTGTTGCGTTTGAATTTGGCTAACAAAAAAGGAATTGAGCACCAACCAATCAAGCCCTCAATAACTAAAACTAGCCCAAGTACCATAAAAAAAAGCCGACTCATACCCAGTAATGTTGCTAAAATCAGCAGGGCACCAATCACGCCACGATTGATGCGATCGGTCTTATCAATGTTGCAACGAGGGAAAAACATTACATATTCTCTTAAAAGGTGAAAAAACGTCCAGGATATCCCTGATCGACACTGTTGCCGCTTGCTCTTAGCCAGAGGTAGTCATGGCTAAGAGACAAACAGGCTACTCGCTAGCTGGTCTGCTGATATATATCAACTGTTTTAATGCCATTCATTCTTGCCGCCATATGCGCAGTACGTTCTGACCACTCCGATCCAATAGACAGCTGATTCAGCAATAATTCGTACATACACTGTAGCCAATGGGTATACAATTCCGCAACTGTGTCCATTTGTTGTTTATCGGCAAGTTGTAAGACCGGAGGAAAGTGATAGTCACGGATCTGTCGATCATCTAACTTGGATTTTAAGAAATCATTCTGATAGGTGAACGCTTGTTGCATTGCGTCTAACCAGCCATGATAACATGCTTTAAAAAGGTCATTTTGTTGCATTTGATACCCCTTAGTCCATACCCCAACCATGACTTACCAACAATGATTGTCCAGTCAAAGCATTGGATTCAAATCCACCAAAAAAGACAGCTAAATTGGCAACATCGTCCAATGTGGTAAATTCACCATCTGCCGTATTTGCTAAAAATACTTTTTTAATAACCTCTGCCTCGCTCATACCCAAAGCTTTTGCTTGTTCAGGGATTTGTTTCTCCACCAGAGGCGTGCGTACATAGCCTGGACATATGACATTTGCTCTGACCCCATGTTCAGCCCCTTCCAGGGCTATTACCCGGCATAATCCCAGCAAGCCATGCTTGCAAGTAACGTACGGAGCTTTTAATTTTGAGGGCAGTTTGGAGTGGGCTGATCCCATATAAATAATGCTACCTCCACGTTTTTGTGGGTACATAATGCGCAATGCAGCGCGGGTTGTTAAAAAAGCGCCATCTAAATGCACACGCAACATCATTTGCCAATCTTTGAGCGCTAATTGATCAACCGCATCTATATGTTGCACGCCAGCGTTGCTGATCAGAATATCAACCCCACCAAAATGCTTGACTGTTGCGGCAAAGCCCTCATCGACCTGAGCTTCATTGGTGACATCCATGATCACGCCGAAGGCCTCGCCATTGGCTTGCTGGATCTGGTTGACTGCTTGATCAATGCTGTTTTGGTGCAAATCAGCAATCACCACTTTTGCCCCTTGTTTGGCGTAGGTTTGTGCGATGTGCAGACCAATACCACTGCTTGCGCCGGTGATCAGTGCAACTTTATTTTTGATGCTCATGCCTGCTCCTTGTTATCAGCTAAATAATCGTAGACGACTTCACCATAGGGAAGGGTTAAGTCTGTTAGAATGTGTGCGGCGTGTAGTACTTTTTTTACTGGCAATGCAGATACCGGTGCTAAGGCATGAGAAAAAAATTGCAGGGCAGCAGGACCGGACCAAGCACTTTTAACCACCACATCGGTTAAGTGATATTGTACCAACTCACATATACGTAACGTCCCATCGACATGTGGGATTATTTTTAACAAGAAACTAGGTGCCAACAGCGCTTTTTGTGAGGCAGCAATATCCATAGGGTAATATTTATACCCCATGGTGCCGATCGCGACATCGATATCACCGTATTTTAATTTACCGACCAGCGTATCGCCTGCGACCGTAAGACTGACGTCGGCCAATTTTTTCGGAAAGCCCCATAATTCACGGCCAGCCGCAATGGGCGACAAATCATCTAAATACATGGCATGCACGTAACCGCCAGTGACGCCTTCATAGCGTACTTGAATCACTTGCCCAGTTTCGGTATATGATCCAAAGCCATTCGAGTCTGGCATGCGGATAAATTCATACTTAACAATAGGATCTATGACTTCTAAGGGTTCTGGCACCACCGCCCTGAGTGCATCCAGATCGGTTTCATAGGTTACAATAAAAAACTCGCGATTGACAAAGCGATACGGACCTTTAGGATAAGCTGGTGAAGTTAATGGCATGGAAAATGCGTGCTGCAGGACCTCTTTTTTATTCATCTTACTCTCCGCTGATGTCATTTTCTCGGACTAGGCGCGTTGCATTTCTTGGTGCTTCATAAAAGCGACAGTGTAGATTTTTGGTGGGTTTGCTCCACTCATCGGCCTCAGCCAATAATAATTGTGAATCTTTGTAGCCTACGGCGGCGCGTTTTTTTAATATCATCTGACCAAAATTATAATCTTTAGCGGGTCCGCGATGTAGCCGTGCACTATAGGCAACATGAACCAGAGTATAGTGGTGTGGATTTTCTTCTGCCATCAAGTCTTTGATATGTTCCATTTGTTCTGGGCTAAGGTTTTCGGCCAAGGCTTTGAGTTTGAATTGTAAATTTTGTCTTTGGATGTAATGCATAATTGCCCGTCTAGCATGCGTGCTGTAGGAGATATCCTTCATGCGCTCGGTCACGCCATTCATATCGCTTGGGATGAATGGCATGCCGCCAAAACAATCGATGACGAAACATAAGGTATCTGCACCAGGATAAGCATCCAGAATAACCTCCAATGGGGTGTTGGAATGTACGCCACCATCCCAGTAGTATTGATTGCCGATTTTAATTGCCGGGAACCCGGGGGGCAATGCGCCGCTGGCCATGACATGATCGGGTGTGATGAGATAATTAATGTTATTAAAATATATCAAATTACCGGTATTGATCTGTACGGCTCCTAAACTTAAGCGTATTTTACTTGAATTGAGCAGATCAAAATCAACTAAATTTAACAAAGTCTGTCTTAAGGCTGAGGTGTCATAATAACTTAATCTATCCGGAGTGCCCTCGAGCAGTAGGTGAGGGGAGAACCAGCGTGGTCTGAAAAAACCACGTTCGCCAAAGGTCAGTGCCAGGTTTGAATGCAGCTGGTCGTAGAGTGCGCCAGTCATTTCGGAGTTGCCAAGTATGTCAAAAGGTGAGGAGGACCCTATCAAACTCCAAAATTCCTCTAACTTAGCTATGCGGTTTTGCGGCTGATTGCCGACAATAATAGCCGCTTGAATTGAGCCAATAGAGGTTGCTGCGATCCAATCAGGTTCGTAGCCGGCTTCTAGCAAGCCTTTAACCACCCCCATTTGATAAGCACCTAAAGAGCCGCCTCCTTGCAGGACAAAAGCAATACGTTCGTAACCGTCCTCGCGTCTATCCGGTCTATTTTTAAAACGATCGCTTTTGGGGTTATTATGTGTTGGGTCACTGCGCTTATGATGGGATTTTTGGGTCATGACCAAGTGCCTTGCTAGCAATATGCTTATTCAAGTTATATTACTTAAGTTCGAAAAGGTCAAGTCAAGGCCAATGAATTGTGTGACGCCAAGATCTCTGCTCTGTAATACCCAAATCGTTTCATCTTGGATTAGCCACTCAATATCTTGTGGGGCCGCAAAGAGTGTTTGTATCGCCATACCCAGCCGATATAATGTCTGATAGGTGGTCTGCGGCAGGAGATTAGGGTTCCCTCCGCCAAGCGCGTTCGCATGGCCAGTCTCATCTAGCAACAGTGAGGTGCAGGCATTGCCCTGAGTGACGTTTTCGCTGCCATGGGGCGCTATTTCAAGATGCATAAGCCCTGCTTGACGGCATTGTGTGAACAACACGCCGCCCCATTGACTGCTTACGTATGGCTGAAGGATGATATTTAAGCTGATGTCATCTGGCCGCGCAGACACGGTACCGTCTTGCGATCGAGTTTGCACAGTATGCCAAATCTTAGCAATCGCTTGGCAGAGTTGGGTTGTGTTCTGGATATGGGCTTGCGAGGAAAACACGCCGGCGTAACTGCTATTGCGTTGATCTTCGATATTGGTTGAGGATCGAACGATGATGCCGGCGCCTCCAGAACAACACAGCATGTCTAACAGCTGTTGCAGTACTTTATGCACGGAGTCATCGACCGCATCATGTACATCATGCCGATGCGCCCCCAGGTATGTTTGCAAACCAAGCAGCGTTTGCTGCTTTAATACGATACTCTCAGGTACTTGAAATCCATGTTGTTGTAGCACCGCCAAGCGTTGTGCTTTTAGGCCCACTGAATGGTCCTTGGACACTTCATGAAGAAACTGCCATGGCAGCGCCCTGTCAGGCCAAAGCTGAATTTGGTTGCCGTGGGTAATTGCGATCTTCGCATCCTTGGGTATCGTTTGAATAGGATACTGGATCAACAATGCAATATTATGTTCGCGGGCGATGATGGCGCTATGACTGAGGTAACTGCCCCGTTGTAAAATAATCGCTCTGAGGTGGCGGCAGGCGATAATTTGTGATGGCGATAAGTTTTCAGCCACCAGAATGGTATGTTTTGCCAACTGTGCGAATGCCATCGAGGCATGGTAATACACCACTTGGCCTACCAGCAGTGCTTGGGTGCCGGAAACTCGTTGCGGTGTGCTGGTATGGGTCTGCCAAGGTCTGGTAGATGCGGTAGTTTCTAAGTCATGCAAGGAAAATTGCACCGGTACGATAAGTTGTTGTTGTTTGTGCCAGGCTTGTTGACGCTGTTGCAGTATGTATAGCCAGGTAGAAGGTTTGGTGGATGGCAAGGCCAGTAAGTCGTGTGGTTGTAAATAGACCAGACTGATGGGCAGTGCGAGTTGTTGTTGTAATTTTTTGAGCAACCAACCGATGAGTTGCCACGCTTGCAGTTGTAGCTCACGGATGCGACCGCGTAGTTCATCGAGCAGCAGCAGTGCTGCTTGCTGTTGCTCACATGGCGGTGGCGTGCCATGTACGCTAAAACTGTAATACTCAGGTGTGCTACGGATCCCGCTCCAGCTTGAAAGTACGTTAGACGTGGTGAGTTTTTGATAGACTTGTTGCTGCAAAACTCCAATATGAGTTTGCCAACGGGCATCGTGCTGCCAGAGTGTTTTGAGGGCGCGATAAATAGCCCATTGTAATTGACGCACGGATAAAGATTGCTGTAACTTGGCACGCAACTGTTGGTTGCGCAGTTGCATGCGCGGAGCAACGGTGAGCTCGAAGTCGGCCGCCATTTTCTTCAGTTGCAGATGTAAATGACCGTTTGTCAGCATTTTACTGACCCATTGTTTAACACGGCTGGGGCTTATCAGCGATTGCTCATAGGCCAAATCGATATAGAATCGTTGGTTAAATGCCAGGTAATGATCACGTCTTTGCTCATCCGTCGCCAGCCAAATGCCTAGGTGCTGCAGGGCTTTGCGTGCGCCGCCCCCTTTGCGCCAGCGGTTATTTAGCACAGCCAGCATCAAGGGGGTGGGATGTTTGCAGCTCTCCTCATATAGCACGCTGCTGTAGCGAGCTTGCAGCGGGGATGATGCTTGGATTTGTGCACGGCTTAAGAGCGTCAACTTGTGTTGGAGTTGCGGGTCATCGTGATTATGTTTCCCCTCAATAGCGGTAATAACATAAGCGGCATTTAAAGAAACGATAACATCTTGTTGCAGCAACATCAGGACATTTTGTAACATGCGACAAAGTGCTGGCAGCTTATCTTCGGCAATAGCACAGCTCCCCTGCAACCACTGTCCACTGAACAAGCCTAGCGTAGCATGCTGTTTGCCCATGGTTACGCCTACTTGACCGATCCTATCAGCCTGAAATGTTTGCAGGTTAAGCCAAAAATCTGTACTTAAAGCTGGCTGTGCGCCTAGATTTTGGCAGAGAGCGTGCGCAGTAGCCCGCCGCTCAACAAACGGTGCCAATTGTCGCACCCATACAGCAGCTTGGTGCAGGGGTGCCGATACATACAGCAACGCATCCACCACAAGAGGCAATGCCAAAAACACACTGCTTAGGAGTAAAAATCCCAGTGAGACGGTCAGTAGATACAGCAAAGCGGTGCAGCCAAACAACCAGAGCACGGCGCGCCCGCTGCTGAGCAGCCTATCAAGCGAACATAGTGAACGCCAGTCAAAATATGGCAGTGGTGCTGGTTTGTCGCTGATCTGCAAGCGATAGCGCACATGTAAACGCTGCAGTCTGTTGGCTGGTGTATGGCGCAGATGATAGCCGAGTAAACAGCCAAATCCGCAGTATATGGGCAGTACCCAGCTGAGATGTAGCGGCAGTGCGGGCACTTTTTTGTATAAGTACAGATCGCATGGCAATGTTGTGCTGGGCAGGTAGCGCACCACCAGCAGACTTGAAAAGAAAGCCAGTGCGTATTCAAACCAGATAAACCCATACGAATTTTGGGCAAACAATTGTCGATACCGTATGGCATAGGTAACCGCCAGCATCAGGCAAATGACTGCACTAAAATCTCGCCAAGGGAAATGCGGTTGTGTGGCGGGCTCGGTTAGATAGATGGTTGATCCTGCGGTAGCAGCAAGCTTATGTGCGCCAATGGGCCGCAGTTGCCAAATAGCCTGCGGGGCGGTATTTGGTGAAGCTGTTGCTCTGTCTGCGAAAGGCTTTTGGTCCGCCGGCGCCAGTGGCTTGCTGGTTGGTACTGGCGCAAATAGACCATGTGATATAAGGTAACGGGCATAGGCCCAAGGCAGCTTGACTACAGTCGCTGGCAGCGCTGCCAACCGCTGCTCAACACCAGTTGGCAGATAGTACACTCTATGCTCAGCCATAGCTTGCTGCAAAGGTTGCTTTTCTGGCAAAATTGACGGCAAAATAGATGATTTTATGCCAAATTCACAATAGACAATAAAGTTGTCTTTGGGATATTTTTGCAGCATGTCGTTCAAGTGATCGCCATCAGGCAAATTGACCGCGGACAATAGATGAATTTTCTGAAAATTTGCGGGATCGCGGAGATCAACGAAATGGGTAACGGCGGCATTTTTTTGCCATGCGTGCAGCTGGCTTGAGGTGAGCGGTTGTAACCGCCCCCCATCCCTATGATGGCTTGCACCGACTGACAATAGCAGCAGTGCAAGACAGCCGATGGCAATTTTGTTGAGGTGCAAGCGCCACAGCAAAAATAGTCTGCTGTTTACCCAGAGATATTGCCATCCCCACAACAGCAGACTGCATAGGACGACACCTGGGTACAAAATGCCGCCGGTCATTAAGTGAATGGTTGCGGGTGATGGGATCGCATACGCATCGCGGTAGGCAAGCCACCACAACATAATCAGCAGTATGCAGCACTTGCTAGGTGGTCTGCGCAATTTCAGATCTTGCAGCATAGCCTGATCCTTAGTGATAACTAGCGGCTGTATTTTGTAGGATCCGCCATATTTGCCGCGGCGAAGCCATTGCTGCGCAACACACAGCTCGCACATTGACCGCAAGCAGCACCCTGTTCATCCAGTTGGTAACATGAGGTGGTGATGCTGTAATCAACGCCCAGACTGCTACCAAGGGTAATAATCTCTGCTTTTTTTAGATGCATTAACGGGGCATGAATTTGCCACTGTCCGCCTTCCACCCCAGCTTTGGTGGCCACCTGCGCCAGTTGTTGAAATGCTGCAATGAACGCTGGCCGGCAATCCGGATAATTGGAGTAATCAACTGCATTTGCTCCAATGAAAATATCGAACGCACCTATGACTTCGGCGTACCCCAGTGCCAATGCCAGCAACATGGTATTGCGAGCCGGTACATAGGTTATCGGGATGCTTTTGGATAGGTTCTGGCAAGGCACTGCGAGTGACGGATCGGTTAATGCTGAGCCACCAAACTGGCCGAAGTCAATGCAAATTGTTCGATGCTCAGCAACAGAAAATTGCTGTGCTACAGCACTGGCTGCTTGCAATTCATGGATATGGCGTTGACCATAGTTGATGCTCAACGCATGACAAGCAAACTGCTGTTGTGTTGCTATGGCCAAACAAGTGGTTGAATCTAAGCCACCGGAAAGTAAAATCACTGCTTTTTTCATGGCATCCCTAAAATCCGCTTAAAAATTGTATCAAAAAAGCCTTTTATGCTATAATGTATGACAAGATGTTACTGTTTCAACAATTCACTTTTTCTTGCTAGGTAGTCATTATGGGGCAAACACGCAGTATTTTCCATGGCACCAACTTTTTTTCATTGTCAGATGCGCAACAAAGGACGCTAAGCGCTCTGCCCAATGCCGAGCTGGTGGTATGGCAAACGCCAGAGATATTTCGTCAGCAAGCCGTGTTGAATCAGAACTTGGCTTATTTTACTGAATGTATCAAAGATTATCGCTTGTTAGCAGATGCTGGATATTTTCATTATCTAGAGGAAGATGAGCGTCAAGCATTAGCAAAAAAACTATTATTTGCCTATTACTTACTTGCGGCGCGCTTGCAGCTGGATTGGGTCGAAAAACGTGGTCGAGTATTGCCGGCACGTCGTCAGGAGCTGCAGGATTGTGCAGGTTTGATCGAAAAATTGCAGTGTCCTATCCCGGCTGACCGGCTTACGGCAGCGGGGCAGGAGGGCTTGAGCAACCATAGCCAAGGTGCTAACAGTCCGGTAAAATACCTCAGCATGCAAGCTACCACCGCTATGATTTTAGAGGTGTACCAGGAAATTGCTGATGGTCAGGTGCAAAGTGCTCTAGATATTGCCAGCATATTTAATGAACGTCGTCTCTATTGGGTGTGGGCAGGTGGTGGGGGTTTGTTGGGTATGATCCTGACACAATTCTCTGATGATTTTTACCATACCGCACAAGCAAAGTCGGCGCTTGCGTGGCCACAACCCTATACCGCAGCATTAAGTTGGAGCTTATATTATGTGCGGTTTGCGGTGCGCGCGTTGTTAATTGCGAGACACGTGGTGCCAAATAGGTGGATGCGCGCCGAAGAGTATAACATCCCATGGACTGAGCGCTTTGTCACCCAATGGCAATATCGAAAGTTCTATTTGATCAATGACTTCTTTTGGGCTTGCGCCAATCTTGCCTGCGCGGTCTGGCTGTGTGATCAAGGAATGTCCGCTTATTATGGGGGCGTGTTAACCGGTGTATTGTTGCTGATGGACGTTGCGGTCGCGCGCTGGGCTTTTGTCGAAGAAAAAGCGCAATACGAACAAGATATGCTGCGTTATCGGCATGATATTCAGATTCTGCAACACAAGTTGTCCGATAGGCAGGATATCGAAAGACCGCTGTTGCAAAAGCAAATTGCTGAGCTCAGGGTTAGGGCGCAGCAGACGCAATTGGATTGGGATTACAAGTTATATGCGTTGTACAGTGATTTGCTATATGCAATCACTTTATTTGTTGCATTTGCGTTGGTATGCTCGTTCTTTTTTCCACCGGCTGTCGTTGTGCCTGCGACCGCGGTGATCTGCAATGCGGTGGGTACGGTGTTGTGTTTTGCTTGCAATGCTTTGTTTGCCGCAGCGAAACAAGGGCTCAATGTCAGTCATACGGTCACCGCGCATGACAATCAGCGTCAGGAGCAAATCGCTTTGTTACAGCGGATCATCGCAGTGGGGTCTGCAGAATCTGCCATGGATTCGGGCAAAAACGTGTCTATCAAACGGCAGTTATATTTAGATTATCAGCTGCTCCAAGCCAAAAGCGCACAACAGGAAGAGCAAATTCTCTATCAAAAAATGACTATGCTGCGTTCTACTGTAATCGATATTTTGGTGCCGCCAGCGATTTTTCTGGCCTTGGTTTTCTTGCCTATGGGCGTTGGCCTACCGCTACTGGCAGCAGCCTTTGCCTTGGCTGTTTGCAGCTATTACTATGTTGAAGCCAATTATGCGCCGCAGGGGGTTAGCTTGCCTGCGTTTGATGAGGGGGCTTTTAACAAATGGAATGCGCAAACAGAGCTGAACAAATTAAACCAACCGCGCGCCATGGATTTTTTCCATGCAGTCAGCGGGATGTTGCGCACCCAGCCAGATCCCGCTTGTACAGAGGCCCCACCCAACCCCTAGTGAGGTTGCTGGGTTCTGTCGCAAAAACTT
>DAIOSQ010000072.1:0-9976 GCA_036752465.1 Legionellaceae bacterium
CGTCACGCGAGCAGCAGAGCCGCGCGCGCCTGAATGGCTATGGCAAACTTCAGTGCCTATTCTTGGCATTTGTTACGGTATGCAAACCATGGCCGTGCAGTTAGGTGGCGCGGTGAGCCCGTCTTCATTGCGAGAATTTGGTTATGCGGAGGTTACAGTCACGGCGCAAACCTCTTTATTTGAAGGTCTTTGCGATCGCGCTGATAAACAAGGGCGCCAACAATTAGATGCGTGGATGAGTCACGGTGATAGCGTTACAGTATTGCCTGCAGGTTTTGTTTGCACAGGTGCTTCAGCCAATTCACCCATAGCCGCTATGTCGAATGAAGCGCGCCGATGGTTTGGTGTGCAATTTCATCCTGAAGTTAACCATACCCCGCAAGGATTTGCCCTGTTAACACGCTTTGTGTTGGATATCTGTGGTGCGCAGCCCACTTGGACCAGCGAACACATCGTCGACAAAACGCTACGGCGTATAGTTCAACAAGTTGGGTCTGACAAAGTCTTGCTAGGGTTGTCTGGGGGCGTTGACTCTTCGGTGGTTGCGGCCCTGCTGCATAAAGCCATTGGTGCACAGTTGGTGTGTGTGTTTGTTGACACTGGACTATTGCGCTTGCATGAAGCGCGTGATGCTTTGGCCATGTTTCGTCAGCATATGGGGATTACTGTGATTGCGGTGAACAAGGCAGATCTCTTTTTGGCCGCGCTGGCTGGGGTCACGTGTCCCGAAGCCAAACGAAAAATCATTGGTAAGCTATTTGTGGATGTGTTTGAAGCAGAGGCAAACAAACTTGAAGGCGTGCGTTGGTTGGCGCAAGGCACCATATATCCAGATGTGATTGAATCCGCTGGCAAAGAATTACATGGCAAAGCGGATGTCATCAAATCACATCACAATGTAGGTGGGCTGCCGCAACATATGCAGTTGCAATTACTGGAACCCATCCGCGAACTGTTTAAAGATGAAGTTCGCAAAATAGGTCTTGAGCTTGGTTTACCACGTGACATGGTCTATAGGCATCCTTTTCCAGGCCCTGGTCTTGGTGTCCGTATCTTGGGTGAGGTGAATCAAGAAAGGGCAGATATTCTGCGTCAAGCTGATGCTATTTTTATTCAAGCCCTGCGTGAACATGATTTATATGACAAAGTCAGTCAGGCATTTGCAGTGTTTTTACCCGTAAAAAGCGTTGGTGTCATGGGGGATGGTAGACGTTATGATTATGTGATTTGTTTACGAGCGGTCGAAACCAATGACTTTATGACGGCAACTTGGGCCGAATTACCGTGGAGCTTTTTGGCCCATGTTTCTAACAAAATCATTAACGAAGTCAAAGGCATATCTCGAGTTACTTACGATATTTCCAGCAAACCGCCAGCTACGATTGAGTGGGAATGAATCATACGATATGGATGCAAAAAGCTTTGGATTTGGCAAAACATGCGCAGTCTATAGGTGAAGTACCGGTGGGTGCGGTCTTGGTTAACGCGCAGCAAGAAATGATAGGATGTGGCTGGAATCAGGTGCAACACACGCATGATCCCACGGCACATGCGGAAGTGGTTGCAATAAGAAACGCCGCAGTGGCATTAAGCAATTATCGGTTGCCCAATACTACGTTGTACGTCACGCTCGAGCCATGCTGCATGTGTGCTGCGGCCATGGTGCAGGCAAGAATTGGCCGGTTGGTGTTTGCAACTCGTGACTGGTCGCAAGGGGCAGCAGGTTCTGTCTTTAATTTATTAAAAGGATATCCCTTAAATCACCAAGTGCAGATTGATGAAGCGGTGTTGCAACCAGAAAGCGCGCGGCTGCTACGAGATTTCTTTCACAGTAAGCGTTAGTCTAGCGTGTTAGCGAATGCATGCTCGTGGTTTGAAGCTAGCCAAACGGGGGACAAGTATTAGGCTGTATGAACAGGTTAAGTAAGCCTCCGGTGCGCATTGCGCTGAGATTCCAGTTCCAGATCTTCTGTAAGCTGTTTGCCTGCTAAGGGGGTTATATCTACTCGCCTACGTGTTGACCAAATAAACATTTGCGTACAATAACTTATCAAACAGCAAGTTGCACATTGCTCACAGGCTTGCTGATAGATCGTTTGTTGTGCAGGTGGCATGGTTTCTGCTGCGGAGATTTTCTGCTTGCCAAATGTTAAATGCTTTGATTTGATGGGTTGGTCCTGGTTGGCAGCTGGAGGCATGCAGCTGAGTGTAATGCCAGGAGGCTCCCTGCTTTGTACGCTTACAAGTGCAGTCCGGTCAGTGGACTCCATCAAAGTGGTTGCTGTTTTGCTTTTACCCTGTGGAGCTGTGGCCATAAAAAGCTCTGTCATCTGTTGGTCCACTGCCCTGATCATCTGGTCGTGTGTAGCGCATTGTAATGACCAACAGTTCGCAGGTTTTTCATAGCTTTCCATGCTTGCATTGCTTGCCTGCAATTAAGGTTAATAATGAAGGTTGGATGCGTTGGATGATATGGTCAGCAACTGCGGTCACTGCAGAGCCAGCGGTCTGCCCTAAATTTGCCTCGATCACCAAAGCTTTGCGATCTGTTGCCGTGATAAAATGCTCGAGGAAATCTTGCAAGTCATAGGTATCTTCTGTCAGACGGGTGCAATTGATATTGCTGATAATTTTGATGATGTTGGTGGCAGCGTGATAGATGGTTGCAATAACCGCATAATCTAGTGGCATATCGCCATCAACTGAGGGCAAGGCGGCGAGGTGTTTATCCATTTGCGCCTTGGCTCTGTGTGCGATTAATTTAGTCGCGGACACTTTGTCATGTAACACACAAATAAATATATTTTTCATGGCTTGAAGTCTCATGTAACAGCAGTTTTCTAGACGGCGAAGTGCGTATAGAGGTAGAGCTGTATTGTGCCGACCGCTCAGATCTTACATCATTATTAGTGACAGCCTGTAGGTATATTCGCACAAATTTACTACCATGTACAGAAACAACCACCCACTTGGTAAGCGTTGCTCCTTAATATTTGGTCTACAATATAACTATGAGATTTTTTGGAGAACAATTATGCCTGCTGCAAAACAGACAGAAAAGCGGTCGGTTGCGACTGACCATGAGCGCGGCTTGGAAGCACAGCGCATAAAAAATTTATTCATAGAATTGCCAAGCTTGAAGACCAAGATCAGCAAAATTAGCAATCAAAAAACGCGATCGGCTGGTGAGATATCACTGCTTGCACAACTGTGGCAAGATTTGCAAAAAAAACTGCGTGCTGCTGAAACTGCATTGGCGGAGAATGCTGAGCCAGCATTATTTTTAGATGACCAAAAAACTTTGGCGATGATGCACAAGTTTGTCGACAGCAAACAGCACAAGATTGCCAGTATCTTAAATACCCCACCAACGAAAACTGAAATACCAGCAGTCACTGTTGATAAGGCTTCGTCTGATGGGTTGCTCGCCACGGATGGCTCTGATCAGACGAGCAGCGTTCGCAGTGAGCCGGTTTCATGGATGACTTCGACCACTGAGTTGAGTGAATCTAGCAAATCTCTGTCAACCGCCTCAACCAGATCAGGGGAACCTAACCAGAAATCTTCACCTAAAACGACACAAAAAGTAACGATCGTTGAGCTTGAGGCACTGGATAGTGAACAAAGTTGGTTCGATCGAGTGGCTGTGGAAACAAACCGCGCGCAACAACAAGAAATTGCGCGACATGCCTTGCTTTGGCTGTTTACTGAAAAGTCCGATAAGACACAAATCAACGGCTCCTTAAGTTATTTATTGCCATACGCTTATCCGAAGTATTTTGCGCAAAAGGATGGGCATTTAAGAGCAGTCGGACCTTATGCCGAGGATTTTTCGCGACTATTTAAGAGCGATGGCGATGGGATTATAGTGGACTGCCAGCTGCTGGATGATGCGGCTATGGACGAAATGGCCATCAAAATGAGGGAAAACAAGGAATTAATGCTTATCCTTAAATTATGCCGGGCGATGGTCAGACAGCAGACTCAAGCATGCACTGTTGATCACTTAACCCCCATTATAGATACCTGTGTAGAACTTATATCTGTCCTGAGTAACAAATCACTGGTCAGCATAGGCAAAGCACAGGCTGTGATGCAAATGATTGGATTTGCTGCCGGATTTGCTCGAAATGCCGCCAGTGATCAACAGGTATTGCGCGTAAGTCATTTGCTGGAACAGCCATTTGCGCATGATACGCCTGCCACAGTTAAGTTTAAGAGCTGGTTGGCTGATAAATTACAAAACTCACCGCAGCTGCAGCTTAGCTTACCGACTGCGCTGATTCAAGATTGGCGCCCAGCACCTCCCATGATCGCTCGATATTTGCAAGCCATGGATAGTTGGCGTGATGTGGCGTGTGGCCAGTTAAATAGTCCACAGGATAGTGTGCAATATCCACCAGCCTTGCTCAAAAAAGAACGTGAATTGGTCTATCAGTTGCACGAACTTTTTACGATTAATGCTAAGTTAGTATGGCATATGTATGAGGCAAAAGAGATTATCTGCTCGCGTTTGCAAGATGCAGCGCTTTATGGATTATCGATAGAAGATCAACAACAATTGCGTCAGTATGCGGTGGATGCTGAAACTTTCTGTGCAAAATATGAAGCATGGCTGCAGGCTTTTCCTGCGCCAACAGCGCAGCAAAATGTTCGCGATATCATCAAGCAGTTGCCTGATATGATAGAAAGTCCACTATTTAGAAATTTTCTTAGTGTCAAAGAGAATTTGAAAGTCTATGATTTTTTTTCCAGGATTGATGCGCAGTATCATGGTTTATTGTGCACCCGGTCCGCAGTGAACGGCGGTGATTTGGAACAACGTTTTGGTAGGCAACTGGAAACTTATGCGGATACTGTCAAAGAATCTTTTGCTAAGTTGCATTTGCATGTGAACAGCATCGAAAAAACAATGGTTGCTGCAAGTCAAGCCGCCAACAAGCAGACGATAGGCATGAAGATATACTTGCCAACATTTTTGAGCAAGTTGTCGACCGCTTTTGCCATTATTCACCAGCAGGGGCTTGGTCAAAATATTGCACTTGCTCCGTATGCGGGCGAACAACGAGCTGAACAAGAATTAAGTAAACATAATAACCCGCAACAAGCAGCCCTACTGGCCTTGATGGCAGTGTATGCCGATAGTGAAAAAAATGCATCACATAAAAGTATAGGATCACAAGCTTATTTAAGTGCTTATTTAAAGAAGATATTGCCAGTGGCTTTTCCCACAAGATTTGCTAGCAAGGATGGGGTGCTTTGTGTGCTGCCGGAGGCAGACAACGCATTGATCACTGCGGCTTTAGGGCCGGATTTAACCTTGCCCAGCGCGTTTGATTCAGTAAAATTGTTGGCCTTAGCGCAACAATTTCCACAAGAATCTCAGGTATGGTCGTATTTATTGAGTTTAAAACCAGTGGATACAACATTTTCATTGGATGATAAGTTGAGTGCTTGTATGCAGGTCCTGTATGCGATTTCACAAAAAAAACTGGTAACTTCAGCCAAATTTGAAAATGCTTTACAGCTGATCTACTATGCAGTGCAAGAGTCCAAACCTTATCAGCCGTGTTATCTGCTCAGTACACATGTCACCGCTCCAAGCCAAAATAGCGTGCAGTTACGTGTGGTTGGCGATCACATTCAATACCGAGTGATGGATGCCTGCTACCAAATGCAAGAAGCCACTGTTTCTATGCAAGCATTGGATATACCGAAGAAAGACATAAAAATGTTGTGTGCGCTGCAAGCGGCTGCGGCGATAGCTGCTGATCCAGCGGGTCATGGGGTTACTGATGAATTTTTACAAAAATATCTGCAATTCACTCCGGCAAAGCTTGCTGATTTGCGTGCGCAAAACAATCAAAAAATTCCACTGACGGAGATATTAAATCGTGCTTATTTTACCTCAGCGCAGCTTAAAGAAGCGCAAAATGTAGGCGCTGATTATGATCAGCTGATGATGACTTACCTGGATCTGTATTTTGCAAAAATATTAGCAATTAGCCATAAAAACGGCCACACTTTTGACAAGCCGTTGACTGCTATTGGTGAGATTCAAGCATTATTTGCTGATAGTCCATTACAAAATCCACAACAAGAAGAAATTCGTGGCTGGTTACGCAGAGAGTATGCGCTAAAGCATCCTGAAATTGCTACGCATGTGCGCACTGTGATTGATGACTTGTGCCAAGGTCAAGAGCACGTTTCAAACAAGCAGCTGCCACCAGCGGCAACAGCACAAAACCCCTTCATGGCGTTTTTCAGTTATATCTCGCAAATAATCACACACTGGATCTATGATTTAACTGCACCAGCCCCCGTGCATAAAAGCCACGTGCCACCCGAACCAACCAAGCATGCGCAATCTTCGGCAAGCAAAGAGCAGGCAAGCGATTCGGATCTAGGTCACAGTTCGGACTGGTATATGTTGAAAGTGCTTAATTTTAGTAAACGCACAGCATCGACTGGTTCAGTGCTAAGCCAGAAATCTAAGCGAAATACTGCTCAAGATATTGATGAACAAGACTTGCAAAATAATCCTGCTGTTCCCAAGCCAAGAGCTGCTGAAGATTATAATAAGCAGGGTGATCGCTGAGCTTGGTTGACAGCTACGCTTCTGCGGGAGGCGGCGAAAATTTTTGTAGTGTTTCCATTGGGTCAGAGATTGAACGGTATAGTGTGCTTGTTGTAAAGAGTTACGAGCAGTTACCTGCCAAAATCAATTGCAGGTTTTGGCTTTGTCAGTTATGGTAATCTAAGAATATTCGTTAGATACATTGTAACTGATGCAAAAAATCTTTAAAGTCGCGAAAAATGAAATCAATTTACCCATTATTGTTATCCTAATAGGTGCATTGATTATTACGTATCATATTTTTTCTTATTATATTCCAATCACCAATAATGCATTTGTGGTGACCAATATTATTCCGATTGCTGCCGATGTTTCTGGCTATGTGACTGAAGTTTATGTGAAAAATGGCGAGCGTGTTAAAAAAAACGCTCCTTTGATCAAAGTTTATCAAGAACCCTATCGCTTGGCCTATGCATTTGCCCGCGCGAAGCATGAAGAAGCCATTGAAAAAATGCGTGTTATCGATCGGCAAACGCAAAAAACCACCGAACTGCTCAAAGCAGCCACCTTTAATTATGAAAAAGCCAGATTGGAATACCAGTTAAAAAACGCACCCAGTGTGCGGCAAGCGGTTCCTTCCCTAGAAATACGCATTTTACATTATCGCCTACAGGCCGCTGAAAAAACGATGAATGCGTTTAAAAGTCAAATTGCGGTTGAGGATCAACAGATTGTCGCGCAAAAGAAGCAAATTAATGCCTTGAAAGCGGCGATGGATGACGCTTTGGTTAATCTTAATTTAACCATTGTGCGTGCGCCAACCGATGGCATTGTCGATAACTTATTTATCTCGGTGGGTACCCCGGTGAAGATCCGCACCCCGATCTTTTCGTTCATTGATACCACGCATTGGTGGATTCAAGCGAATTTTGAAGAAACGGATTTACGTCGTATCCGTCCAGGAGATGAAGCATATATCATGCTGCGCATGTATTATTTTAATAAAATCTTTCACGGACGGATAGTCAATACGGTGTGGGCATCTGACCGACAAGTGACAATAAAAAGAACACAGGAACAAAAGGTAAGCAATGAAAATGAGTGGTTATTGATCCCACAACGTCTACCGTTACAAATTGAGATTATGGACGCAGATCCCAAATACCCTCTTCAACCTGGTGCGAGTGCCTATGTATATCTCAAAGCTCATTCACACCATTGAAAACTATGATCCGTATGGCATACATCGGTTGAATGGAGTAAAAGTTGTCTATGTCTTATTGCTGTTATTTTTGGTGAATATGTTCGTTAACATTCCCAATGTTTATTTTCATTATTTTTATATCCCCATCACGGCAATGAGTGCCGAGGTGCAATTTCATCGTGTCGAAGATAAATTTCGCGCATTTACCTTTACCATGTTGGGCACAGTGGGTATGGCTTTTCTATTCAATTTGCTAACGCCATACCCTTTGTTTTTTTTATTGGCTATTTTTGTGGTTGCAGGTGTGTTGTATGTGCAGACGATTTTACGCAAACCCATGCTGGCCCCATTTGTACCAGTAATTTTTAGCCTGGCAGCCTACTCGTTGTCGTATCCCAATCTCAATGACAATATCTATATGTTGCTGCTGAATGCCAGCAAAAGTTTATTGGCTTGGGTGATTATTTTATCTGCCTTATTGTTCTTTCCATTGAGTTTGTATTACCGCATCTGGCTTAGAGCTTTCACACTGTTGCTACGCGAAACACGCAATAATTGGGAAATAATCAATCAGAAGCAAGCGCCAGAAGTTGCTGTGCTGCTGGGCCATACCAGCCAAATGGTTAATTTTGCGCAGATGTTGCCACGCACGTTACCGACCTTTACCATTTTAAAAATTAATCTCCTGGCCAGTCGTTTACATGCACAAAGCTGTGTGTATGTCAGTCCTTTTACGCAAACCAATGAGCAAACCAGACAAGCTGAACTCAAACTGATGGATAGTTTGATTGAGGCCGTGATGCAAGAGCAACCTTGTCAACCGATAAGTCTCGACAATCGCTGTTTGTCTGTCTTAATTCAAACCTGGAATACCCTATGTTTGCGAGCTTGACTGAAAATTATCGCTTAACTCGAGCGTTACAGATTTGTATTGTGCTCGTGACAACCTTGGCCATTCAAAGACTGTTGCATTATTTACACGCAGGCTGGATTGGGTTTTCGGTGATGATGATTTATGCAGGGTTTGATCCTGGCAGCACGCTGCACCGCTCATTGCATCGTTTTTGGGGTGCTATGCTTGGCTTATTGTTGTCTTTTTTGCTTTGGTCTGTTATTCGTATTCACTACGAAATTATTACCTTAGTCATTCCCATCATTGTTTTTATGGCATTTTTTAGTTTAGGAAAATTATATGCAACCCCAACTATTTTTACCGTAACCTTAACGGCATTGGGTACAGATTATTATCCTTCTGATACGTACGGTGTTGGGGAATTTTTTTACGATTATGCACGTTCTACCGCAACTGCACTGGGCATTTGCGTGTTTTTCGAGTATTTTATCTTTAAAAATTACAAGTTAAGCACACAGGTTTACTTTGATCTACAGCAGACCTTGGTGAGCCAACTGGAGCGATTGTTTGCCTTGGTTAAGACACAACCACTTCGTCAGAGCCATTATTTGAAATTGAGCACACAATTACAAGGCAATATACAGCAATTACAGGCTTTTTTAGTGGGAGTTAAGCATGATTACCATATGCAGCAGCATGTGCTTGATGAACGCGATGATTTCGATAAACTGGTGCAGATAACGTATCAAAATATCCGTCAATTATTTGTCTCGGGCACGCAAAATCAAGCGTTGCTGCTGGCGAATACGCAGGGAAGCCTAGATAGTCTTGTGCGCATGAGCCAAGGACAAGCTTAAGGAGAAGTTGTTTGTTCAATCGATTCTTCCGTATGTTGCTAATCAGCGGTTGTGTACTATGCGGATCTTGCTTCAATACAGCTTATGTACCAAAAAAGCCGCTGGATGTGCCGCATAACTGGCTGGAAAAGGATATGCACTTTAAGGTAACTCATCACAACACCAATTGTTTGGCATGGTGGAAGCAATTTCATGATCCGGTTTTTGATCAATTAATTGCCACAGCGCTGGTGCAAAACAATGACATTAATGTTGCAATGGCCAATATTGAAGCGGCACAGGGCGAACTGAGACGTGTAAAATTAAATTGGATTCCGGTTGTGGGCGGTAATATAGGCTATTCATCCTTTCCATACTTAGGCTATCCTGGGGTGTTGGCGACGATAGTGCCCAGTTATACCATCAATATTTTGCAGCAAATTCATGCGCAACGCAAAGCGCATTATGAATTGGCAGTCACCGAAAATGTGCGAGATTATGTGCGC
>DAIOSQ010000073.1:0-9543 GCA_036752465.1 Legionellaceae bacterium
GCGCACGGTCACGCCCACGGGCTCGTTTTAGATCGGAGTTTTGTCCAAACTCCAGTAGATGAAGTGGATAAGGAATTAGAAAGAAGAGGGCACAAATTCTGTAGATACGCCGATGATCAAAACGTGTACGTTAGATCGAGGCGAGCTGGAGAACGAGTATTCGAATCGATACAACAGTTCCTGGAAAAGAGACTCAAGCTTAAGATAAACGAACAGAAGAGCGCTGTTGCCCTGGTAAAAGAGCGTAAGTTCTTAGGGTTTCGAGTGCAAATGGATGGCCGGATATCGATAGCGCCTGAGACGATGCAACGAGCTAAAGACAAGATACGTCAGCTCACTTGGAGAAGTCGCGGCAGGAGTTTCGAAGTGGTGATAGAAGAACTAAACCAATATCTTCGTGGATGGATAGGATACTATCACTTAAGCTCAGCGCGCAGTGTGTGGGAGAAGCTAGACGCCTGGATAAGGCGTAAACTTCGATGCTACAAATTGAAGCAAAAGAGGCGAGGTAGTACCATTGTGAAGTACCTGATAAGTCTTGGCATAGCAGAAGTAGAGGCACGTCAATTGGGCTCATCGGGAAAGGGGTGGTGGCGTTTATCACGAACACGATCGCTTCATCGGGCGCTGAATAATGCTTGGTTTGAAGAACGGGGACTCATTCGTCTAGAGGATAGATGGATGCAGTTGCTAAAAGCTTAACTGAAACCGCCGTATGCGACATCGCTTGTACGGTGGTGTGAGAGGACGGGGGCCGTAAGGCCCCTCCTACTCGATGCTGGGGATTTTTCATAAAGTCGAGGTAAATTAATGCCTGGCTTTACCTCATTGAATAAGTCTGTGGCGAGTATGACTCTCGGTTAAGAAATCTTACACAGGTCCTCTTGATGAGTTTGATGAACCATGCTCCGGTGCATTTATTTTTTCAAGATGGGTTCGAAGATAAGCAGTGATGTCTCGAAAAGTTAGAGATACAAGATTATCCTCATCATCAACAGCAAGACCCCCTAGCCCAGTGACACTTTTTTTAATGAGTTCTTTCAAGTATTGTCGATCCGGTTCCAAATCAGTATGCCTTCCCAGTCGAATATTTTTTTATCCAGATTATACGTGATTGATCCTTGATTTCTTTCGAAATAAGCAATCAATCGTGTTAATTTATCGACTTCAGTTTCAGGTGCTTTAAACATGATGTACTCCTCATCTGAGGGAATTATTATGTTTTATTATAGCGCATTTTAGTTGAATTGAAAATAACTCGAGTTTCTCTGTACGGTACGATTTTTAGGTCCGTCGTTGCGAGGAGCGTAGCGACGAAGCAATCCAGTGACCTTAAAATCGTACCGTACAGAGCGAATAATTTTAAAAATGGCCGCCACTTCTCTGCCTTTTTAGGATGAGTTCCCAAGGAACACTCTAGTGGAGGAAAGCAATGTTTGATGTCAATCAGTAAACGAGGGGATCGATATATCCGAAGTTTGCTGGTACATGGGGGCCGAGCAGTTGTAAAAAACGCAGGCAAAAAAGACAACTATTTAAATCGCTGGGTACATCGAGTATATAAAGAACGCGGGTATAATAAAGCAGCTGTTGCTGTTGCGAATAAAAAGGCACGGCATATGTGGGCTATTATGACCTATAGCGATAAATACGTTGATCATTTAAAGCTCTGTGCTTGAATAGGAATTTAAATGATGAAAAACAAGCATTGATTACAAAAAAGCCAGGTTTATAAGTGCTAATGAACAACCGTGGAGATAAAAGACCTACCTTAGTTTTGCAAAGAACAGCTGATGTGAAAATAGTAAAACTTACTCTGTGAATACCTGACCTATACGATGGATGTAATATCCGAGGGCTCGATAAGGAAACAGAGTGCGAATATCATCAAGGCCCGAGCACATAAAATAAGTTGCTCATTAATGGTCGGATATACGTATGCAAATACTTCACTTTTCATATGGCTGATTACTTGCAAAAACGGATGAGTCCATATACGTATTAGATCGCTGGTTGTCCAAAGTCCAGCTTAATAGGAGCACATATAAATGAATAAAGATATTTTTGAAGGTAAGTGGGAAGAAACCAAAGGGAAAAAGAAGCAATTGTGGGGGAAGCTCACGGATGATGATTTCAAAGTTATAGAAGGTAATCATCAAGAGATTTTCGGTACATTGCAAAAACATTATGGTTACACTAAAGAGCAGGTTGAAGAAGCTGTAAAAGATTTTAAAAGCAAACCTTAATTATTTATCGTTTCCTTTACGGAGTCTGGGGTAGTGTGGTTTGAACACTACCCCAGGTGTATCAAGCAACCCATGCCAGCAACCAAGCTGAGCTCTGTAAACGACGCAAAGCTTAATGCCTGATAGTTGCTGACGAACGGGTATTTAGCAAACGCGGCTTGGTCGAGGCTCATGGACATAATTTGGCTGTTTAGCCAATAGTCGGTCAATATGCCTGGCAAAGATGGCCGTTTGTTGTGGCGTACAACGGTAAGTTTTGCTATAAAGCTCAACTAAAAAAGGCTTTACTTCTTCGTCCGGCAAAGGATTGTCTAGTTGCAATATCGAAGCCTCCAACGCATGAAAAAACATGGCATCTATGATTAAATCAGCACACTCACTTTTTAAAAAACATATCAAGTTATTGGCTGCTTCGTGATAACTTTGTGGTTCAAACCCCCACTTGATGTTGTCAGTGATTTCAAACCATTGCAAAATATTCTCCATCAGAGAGCCACGGGGTATATTTTTGGCTGCGATCCATTTACTAACCGGCCATCGACGAGGCGACATCACCTGTGTTTCCGGAACTTCTTTAATTACGTCTAAGGGTAAGACGGTACCCAGTGACGTATAAAATACACCTCTGTATGTTTGCCGATGCTCATGACTGTACACCACGGCAAACTCAGGATGAGTCTTAGCAAAACTAATATCCGTTTTGTCAATATCTAGCACAATTATGCGCCTCATATCGATGGCTTGATTGGCAGGAATTGACGGCAAAGTATCGGTTCTGTACTTGATGCAAATAATGCGCCGTGTGTTTGATTCATGGGTAAAGTGCTTGGCTAGCCACATAACTGATAACCCACCCCCCATGGTGACGATGTCCACATTGTTTGGAATGTGATCCGGCGGTTGTTTGTATATTTCAATATTGCTGCGGTGCGCCATCCCACCCATCGTTAGTATTTTAGGGACTCGGTACCAAAAATAAAAACAGGTATCTTCAGCGGCCTGTAAGCTCACCTCACCTATGCTTTGTTGAATGGTAATGTTAAAGTTTTTGTCGGCCAATTGCTTAATCGCAGGATTGCCATAGTACACCGGAATGCGGTAGTCTTCTTCTATGGTTCTTAATGCCTCAATACGCAATTCCTGTACTTGCCTTAGGGTGAGGATTTTATCTAAGTTATGTTGCGGGTAAAGTCTTGCAAACATATCTCTGGCAACTTTCGGCAATCCTGGTTGCGTTTGCCCCCAACTTTCATCTAAATAGGACTGATGAACCGTGTCAAGCCAAAACTCCGGGCAAATTAAGCGCAACTGTGGGTGCTGGTCTATGCCGTGTTTGCGCAAAGAGGCTAACACTGCAAACAGCGCCGTATTGTTGCCAATGACCAACTCCGGTCTAGGTGGGCTAAGAAACCATAATGACCGTCGAGCTAGCTTGGAATACGCAGGGTTAAATGGTTTCAGAAAAAGATCTAGGGCGTGTGTTCGAGTAAAAAATTTCATGATTCTCTCCAATTGCATACAATTTAGCCAGGCCGTGTGTATTGATGCATTACTGTTGAGAACTTGTTGGTTCGTTAGCAGTCAAGCAAATGCTCAATGATGACTTTTCGCCAACACTCTGACTGAGGGCGCGATAAGTCACATCTAAATCTAGGAAATAAAACCGAATTTTACAAGTCAATTCGTGAAATTTTTTGCTACGCGGTCACTGTTGCAAATTTAACACAGAGAATACTCGATGATTGCGATGTGTGTACAATGATTGCATGTAGCGGCGGCAATCTTGTTAAGCGTGCAGATAACACTTGCCGCCATTGACAAAGCAAGATACCCTTCTGTGCAGAGACTAATAATCCTGAAAAACGCAGTTGCAAACGGCTCTTGCAATTGCTCGCTACGGATATAGCAGCAACGCCATATTCCCGGTTTTATTCATCAGCAACCGTCTGATGACTTAAGAGATAAGGCTTCAATGATGGAACGAATCAAGATAATATCACAGCGTACGGATCTTGCTGTAGGAGGTCTTCGCGTATGAAAAGAATTACAACGGCATTAAGTAGGCAATTACGGCCACATCTGCATAGATTTTTTCCGCCAACATCTGAATATTTAAATACACCTCCTAACAAAAAAATGACCGAAATAGCGACTATGGCAGCGGTGCAAACGATAGAAACAATAGCCATGACACCACAAGAAATCAGCGAAGCACGCAAAGCAGCAGTTGAGGCCAGTGAAGCACGTAAGACTTGCGACTATTAAACTATGATGCTTGAAAAACACAACTTATTAGCCCGCATGCTCACCTATGGTGGCATCATGCCTTTTTGCCTATTGGTCATGGCCAGTGCTGTACATGTTGCTGGATTTAATGTGCGCTTGGCCTTAATGACCTATGCTGCAGTGATCATTGCATTTATTGCCGGCATACACTGGGCTGTATACCTATTGACGGCAGAGCGTGCTTTGCCTAATTTATTGCTGCACAGCAATATAAGCACCCTACTCGGATGGGGGGCTATTTTTATCGGTCATTATCAGCTTACCCTAATGCTGCAGGGCATATGTTTTATCTATTTGCTGTATATAGATTTTGCTCTCTATAGACAAGCAATTATCGCCAAATGGTTTTTTAAGCTGCGCATCGTCGCCAGCAGCTTGGTATTATCGCTGCTGGTGGTTGGCTGCTGCGTATGAAGACCCGCATTGCCATTATAGGCGCTGGCATCTCCGGATTAACCCTGGCTATGCATCTACGAGACCATGCCGAGGTAACAGTATTTGAAAAAGCGCGTGGGGTAGGCGGCCGTATGTCAACTCGTCACGCCGCACCTTTTAGCTTTGATCACGGCGCACAATTTTTTACCGTACGCAGCGCCGCATTTAAACAATTTCTTGCGCCCTATCTGACTGCCGGCCTGGTACAACCATGGCAAGGTCAAGTCGTTAATCTTCAGCCAGATCAAGCGCCCACTGAGCGCATTTGGCAGGAACCACATTATGTTGCCGTACCCGGCATGAATCAACTATGCAAACAATTAGGCACCGACAGCACGATCGTACTCAATTGTGAGCTCGCCCCCATCACCAAACAAACCAAACAAGGCTGGCAGCTATTAGATAAGCAGGGGCATATGCACGGTTATTTTGATTGGGTCATCTCAACTGCACCCACGGAACAAACCCACACGCTGTTTGCAAACATCCTACCTGCAGCCAAACAACTCCCGCAGGACCCTTACGTCGCTTGTTTTGCGCTCATGCTGGGATGGCAAACACCATGGCAGCAACCATGGATTGCTGCCAGCGTCAGCAACAGCCCAATACAATGGATTGCAGTTAATTCGAGCAAGCCACAACGAGATAAGCGCCTAACAGCCCTGGTCGTACATAGCGCGCACGCATGGGCACAAGCACATCTAGCAACCGATCGGCAAGAAATTACAGCCATCTTACACCAAACCTTACAATCGCTGCTGCCATTTGCTGTCAGTGAGCCAAGTTATTGCGCACTACATCTATGGCGATACGCCCTTTTAGACCGCAAGCTGCCGATGAGTCTGCAATATCCACCTTATTTTAACCCAGATTTGCAGTTAGCCAGTGTCGGCGATTGGTGCAGTCGTTCGCGCATTGAAGATGCTTGGCAAAATGCGACAGATCTCCTGACTCACTTCGGTCTTTGCGCTCCTTAGTGGCAAGCCTCTCATACACTTTTTTGGCGCCGCAATGCAGATTTTTGCAATTTACCGCTAGACACCCTTGTCGAGCCCACATTCCGCAGTAAAATCACGAATAAAATCCCCAATATGCCTTTCCAAGGCGGAAGATGGGTTCGATATCCACCACCGTCACAGCCAAACCGATCTGACGGGCAGCCGCGACTCGATCCCGCACATACTGCGCACGTGCCGCCATGATGAGCAAAGGATAAATGCCAGGTTGAACAACATGGCTTAAACGTTTGAAGTCGTAATAAAGTTCTTCCAGCGCGTCTGGAATGCATTGCGTCAGTTCCGACAAGGCCAACTCTTCAAGATCCTGATCCGCCAAGCGCTCACTCACTTGAATCGTACGCCTGATCGTGCAAACATCCGGGACTGCTATCACGGCTTGCAATGCCACATCGGTTCGCGATGAGATATCTAATTTGAACAATAAGGATTGAATCGCTTGGGCCAAAGCTGGAATATCCTGTACCACATGCCCTGACATAACTTGTTCCGGCAAGATCTCTTTCCCAAAGTTCTGAACACAGCGACAATCACCGCTTCTGGTTAGTTCTAAAATTTTGACAGCAGAGGAACTAATATCTAAACCCAGGACCTGGTTTTACGCGAAGAAAAAAGAGATTGTGTCCAGCGCATAATACCCTCCGTGACGCTGATGCTACAATTCATAAAGAATTGTACGTGTATTGGACTGAAGTAGATTTCCATCCCACTCATTTGCGGCGCATGGTAACAGAGCTTAGAATAAACGTCAAAGAAAATCAGGCAACCACACACGGCTGTCGCAGAAATTAAAGATAATAAAGGCATAGTAGCCCTGTGTAGAAACTCTTAAAGTCCCTTACTCGCGAGCTTTGAAACATAACTAAAATGGTCATGATTTCACTGATAGCCAAGCTACATTCCGACCCTCGCCTACCTTTCATCGGCCCCGTTAACATGTAGTCCTGAGTATAAGTGTTAAGCAGATTGCAAAAATCATCTATTTCGCCGAAAATATCAGTCAAGCGTTGTCAACAGTTCCGAACAATCACTACCTAGTGACTGGACAGAGAAATCTGATTAAAACAATCCTCCTGAGCACGCCAAGCTCTCACCCTTCCCACAGCAAACAACCCCATGCCTGCTGCCATCAATCCGACTGCCAAACCAACCGATCCAGCACTCATCAAGAGTGCAACACCTGCTAAAAATAGCAGTGCTCCAGTCAATTCGGGTAAAAATCGTATCAACCATGCAGGGTTAGTTTGAAGAAATTGCTGCTGACGCAGTTGTTGTTCGTCTAACAATTTTTGTTGACCTAGCCGTTCTGATTGAAGCGCTGCTTGCTTTCGTTGCAGCCGCATTTCATCAAAGGTTTTTTGGTGTTGATATCGCCGAAATTGGGTTTGGATTGTTAGAACCGAATCATTGCGAACTTCTTTCACCAGTGCAATCAATTCTCTCACTGTCCAGGGTGTCTCATCATGAACCTTCTGCGTATGCACTTCCCGCATAAATTTACTCACAAATGTCTCTGCATATTGGCCGCTCATCCCATGATGCTTCGCAATTTGATACAATTCTGGCACCGTGTAGTTTTCTAATTTCCAGGTAAAAGCACGTCGCGCCTCCGCATTCGTCATAGCACGCCGCCCATCCAAAGTAATAGGATTTTGACTCACAAATCCCATGAATCCCGGGTGATCGGCCATTTCGTTGGTTTCAAAATCATAACCAGACATGATGGTATTCATATCTTGTTCCGACAAAGCGATGGTATTCATCTCATCCATTCTCACCGCGCGTCCCTGACGAAATGCTTCTAATAAGGGTCGCGTCCGTTCTTCAGGATCTGTAATCGTTGAAAGCGCAACGGGATTTTCTTCACCCAATACACTATCTAACAGTACTGTTTTACCTTGTGCTGGTTCCCCTTCTAGCACAAAAAACGCAAGCCCACTGATTTTTTGCTCCTTGGTTCTACCGAGCTGTTGTTTAAAATGACGTAAGCGTACAAAAGCTTCTAGTAATTGTAAGACAATTTTTCGAGAATCCGTCAGTAAGAAATCTTCAGAGGCAATCGTATGCTCAACTGTCGGCTCCCAAACTAGTTTCGCCGCGGGAAACGCATGAAGAAATGCCCGTGGATGTTGTTCATACACCAAGGCTTTCGTCATGTAATACGCAAAGAAATAAGCGATCTCCTGAGCTGGCACCTCTGGATAGGCTAATTTCGTACTGATGCTCAACAAGGTCATCGTGCATAATTCTCTTGGTGTCACTAAGACTGAATGACTGGGTAAACCCACTATAAATTCATAAGCATGCAACACTTGATTAAGCACCGCTTTCTGATCGACACTGGTCCCTGCAAACAAAGGCACCAAGATATTCTGCCCAATAAAGTTCGCCGGCAATGGATCAAAAATACACGTATTCCCATGGCGCAAAAATAACGTTGCTAATCTGCGCTCTCCCCCGTCAGAATAAGGATTCCCAATAAAAATAACTTGGTGGTTTGGGTTTAACTGATGATATTCCCCATTCCAGAACATACTATGCGGTAATCCTTCAAACATAGTCCAGTTGGATTTTGCTATGGTTGCTTCATCCATCACCAATTTGGATGATTGAATCTTCCCTTCCGCAAGCCAAGTTGAAATCTTACTTAGTCCGTAGTGTGCGTCAGGGTACCTTCGTTTCATATACTCAGTTTTACCACCACCGGTTTTACCTAAAACGACGACCATCTGCTCATCTTCTAAGATGGATTCCAGTGCTTGGTTACGCTGCTCCATCACATTTTCGACTTCTCGGTCAGAGGCTTGCTCACTCAATTTTTCTAATCCATCCCAATTTTTTTGAGAAAACTCATATAAATTTGGATGGTCCAGAGCAACGCCAAGACGCTGTTGGCGCAACATATATCGCATGCGCTGATTCAAACGCACATAGGGCTCATTATCGGGACAACTGTCAATTAATCGATCAACCAAATCGGTAGCGCTAGGATATTTAGCCTGTAATGCTTGTTTTTTGTCCTCTTTGTTGACCGTTTCCAAAACAGCGCCGTCACAAAAATCAAATTTCGGATCGGGAATAGTCACCAAACTTAGACGACCAGATAAATTATGCTTAAAGAGCAAAAATGACGCAAGGCTATCGAGCAATGCTTGGGTGAATTGCCCTTTCAAAACAATGCGTTTGCCCTCAGCCAACTTCGTATCAAGAAATGATGGCGACGTTTTAAACGTATATTTTTTATTTTGCTCATCATACGTAGGAACCGTTTTACCCAATAATTGGGCTGATTCACATTCAGAAATATCGATTACTATATCGGCATCATGTTGTATCGCCTCTAAACTGTAATCAATATCAGTGGTTACTATCACCTTTGCTTGCGTCTTAATGAGTGGAAACTTCCCCTCAGACCATTGCAGTTTGACATTATATTTGTGACATTCTGTCAATAATCGTGCTTTATTTCCAAGAGAAATAGGACCCGTTTGATAGACATGTATCGTCTGACTGCGATATATTTTCACCAAGCCATCCTCATAATTCATATTTGGATCTGC
>DAIOSQ010000074.1:0-9199 GCA_036752465.1 Legionellaceae bacterium
AGTGGCGTGCTGCGTATTCTACTCATTGCCGTATCTTTGTCAACTGATTTTTTGTGTGCTAAGGAATTCTTCTTGGACAGATGGTTCAACACCAAGCAACTTAGCCACTTCTTGTGGTTCTAATAGATCGTGCTCTTTTCTCAATCTCCGTAGCTCCATGCCAAGTAAGCCAGGTAGTTGATCTATTTCATCATTACACGCCTGGATAATTTTTCTAGTTGTTGCAATTAATTCATATTCATTTAGATTGAATCGTTTATCAAATTCGTTAACTAGATCGAGTCTCTTTTGACGACCCAGTGTGGTAATTAATTGCATTAGTTTAGGTTGCGCCTCTGGCGAAGCTTTAGCATAGGCCTTTGTTAATTCATCCACTAACCGATCATCTATCGTGTACTCCGCCTGTAGATTATTTATTTCTACCCGACTGATTACGCCATGTTCAACGAAAATAATAGCCAGCGTCTCTGAATTTTCTATGCGTGGTGTTATCACCTCAGATTCATGCGCTACATTCACCTCATTTCTGGATTTAATATCAGTAGAACTTAAGTATCTGAGCCTTCTTGGCGCAGCCAATATGATACAACCAGCATCCTTATGATTTGGGCGATCCAGTGAGCTATATCCTTTAACCACCTCAATACTGCAAGTCATCGCCATCACCGCAGCCGACCAAGAGGCTGGAGGCATTACATCACCAAGTGCTCGAGCAGCGCTGCCATCGTGAGGATGGAGATTGAACCCAGAGGCTCTTGTCGCACTAGGCCGTGTCAACCAAAGTAAGGGCGAAAGACCTGGGCCACGCACTGATTCAATTATACTTGCCTGCCATTGCTGCACGTGTTCAGGCTTGCTAGCATCTAAATGATTGGGCATGGTCATACCTCGATAAAAAACAGCTCTGTGCTCATTTTTTTCGAACGAAATACCATGATATAACAGTTCTGCATCCCGCAACGCGTGTTCAGCATCGCGAAAGCTTTGGTTAGCCATACATGCCATAAATACTCGGTTTCCGTAAGACTGCATAAATACGTCAACTTTGTCTTCATCTGCCATACAATGGCCAGTCACCGCCAGCGCTGCAGATCCAGCTACCCATGCCAGTTTATTCGTTTGGGCAGTAGACAACGAGAAAGAGGATAGTGTTCGATTGATGGCAGCGGCGCTGTTAGGGTTTGCTAGACCTGCCCGGGCATTTTTTCCGATAACCGCAGCGGCTCTACTAAACATATTGATCTCAAATTATATTATATATATATTATTTATATAATATGGCGTTTATTTAGTCAAGTTAGAGTCGTTTTTGTGATGCTTCATGGTCTGCCATATGGTACCAGATATGATTCATCTCAGACGCAAGGACAAATCAGGATTGTCTGCATAAATAAGTGGGGTTGGGTCTAGCAACGCGTAATATGTAGCCGCGTCATCGCTGCTGGACGGAGGCATTCCAATATGTGCTTCATTACCAAATTGAGCAGCAGCATCCGCACAAACGTGTGTGCCTCCTAGCTCACCTGCTTCCTCATGAGCAGCGAACGCTTCCGCTATTCCTTCAAATATTTTAATGGGCCCAATCGTATCGATTTGACGTAAAAAGGCTTGTTGGTGTAGAGGCAATTCTGGATCGGTCTTTGCGATTTGGCTTGGCCAATTAATCAAATTTATTTGCTGAATATGTTCTAGCTTTATCTCTGCCAAGGTTTCATGTAAAGCTTCTTTACTTAGCCCTTCTAGTATATGAGTTGCCGCGCTAAAACCAAAATACCCAAGTCCCAGTCCTTTTAAATTAAAACTATGCCCCAACCCATACGCTTGCATTTGTTGGTCAGCGGACTGCAATAACCCACGATACAGTACTTTCATACGATTTTTGTATGCCGATTTACAAACATACCACTCTTCATGATATTTGCCGTCACCAAACAAGAAAAAGTCTTTGTCCTCAGAAAAGGTATCTGGGGCTTGATCAATTGCTAATTTATCTCCGTATATATGCTTGGATGCTAAATAGTAGGGCGAATTCCGTAACAATTGTACCCTATCTTCCCAAAATTTATTAGGCGCCTTAGGCGCGAATATCATAAATAAGTCAGGGTGTACCGTGTGTCCATTACGTGCTTCTATACCAGATATAGAACTTACCAGTACTGGTCGCTTAACTGCGGCCGTCATGCTGTTAATAATTGGTAACCTAAAATCAGTATCTGACGTACTGGTATCCAAGTATTCAGTATCACGTCTACCATCTCCTACAGGTAAACAAACAGCGTGCTGTATCAGCAATGATTTAATCCCTATCTCTTCTAAGGTTAAATAATCATAAAATACTGCATCAGCATCCTCAAGAGTGCCGATTTTTATTAACAAATCCAGGTTATCTTGTATATTTTGATGAGGATACTTTGGTAATGCCTTGTTTAAACGATCCTCTGCATGCTTTCGACCATAAAGAACGCCTCCATCCAGATAAACAGTTTGGTATGTTTTTGTAACCAAGCGTTCAACAAAATCAGAAAAGCTCATGTTGCAATAGAGTTGTCCAAGGAGCGTGCCTTGTTCTTTGTGAGCCTCGAAAAATTTCCTTAGGACTGATTCAATCTCTTCCGGCAGATACACCCTTGCACTATTGCTCAAGCGATGTATTGCGATATTCTGTGTTTTATTTAAATGTAGGCAGTTATCTTTGAGGGCGCGAGTTAATGGATGAGGAAATTTTTGCGTTGGTTGAACACGATCAAAGCGACAACGATGCAAACTTATCCACTTAAGCACTTGAGCATAGGTTTTTTCATAGACTAAGTTATCTCTGTTCCTACTTTCCATGATGTTCAGAGCGCGACCCTGATGGTAGTCTGTTAATTGAGCCTGATTTTCCTGACGCTTGCGCATGATATCTACCATTTTATCCGCATAATCAGGAAAACATTTCACGGCAACGGTATCTGAGCGATAGTCTAATTGTTGATGTAGGTAAACTAAGGCCAATATATAGCTCATTGGCATGAGCCGGCCTACATGTGAACCAGCATATCTAGCCATCTTAAGGATAAACCCAGCGGTTGCACCTGATATCATAGATTCCAAGCATCGATGATGCTCTTTGTCTTGTGCGGCTTGCTTTGCCGCTGAAGCAATAAGCTCCGCTTCAGAAGTAACACTATCGTACATATTTTCGGGTAATTTAACACACAACTCTCTAGAAAATAAACGATGCGAAAATGTAGCTACTTTTACTTTATCATCATAGACAACGTGCACTTGGGAATCTGCAAGCTCTATTCCCATTGTTTTATAAACAGATGCCGTCAGCTTTTGTTTTCTTAGTCGGTCATGAATAAAAAAATTAGGCGTCAGCTCGCTTAAGGACTGGCCAATTTTCTCTTCATCAGTAACTGCCTGCCTGTCCTCATATAAGGCACCAGCAGCACCAGCCACGACTGCACCACTTAAAGCATAATGAACCGATTTATATTTTGCCACTGACTCAGAAATAACAAAAAAATATTTGTTAATAAAAAACCTCAATGGCCTTAATGATTTCAAGATCGGTTCAACAAACATGAATGCGGCTTCTTCTCTATAAAAATCACGAAAGTGGATCTTACCATCAAATGACTTTCTGTACAACTTATGATCATAAAAAGTGCGTGCTTTCGGCAAAGCTATTGTATGTGCTGTCGTTTTTTGATAACCTTCTGCAGTTAACAATGGTGGCAGTATGGGTTCCTTCGCGGCGATAAGCTATGAACCCCGTCAGGTCCGGAAGGAAGCAGCGGCAGTAGCTGATTCGGGCGCCGGAGAGCAGCTCATATTGCCGCCGCCAACACTGTGAATATCGTCATGAGTTATATCGCTTTGGCACGTAAGTGGCGCCCACGTACCTTTTATCAACTCCTTGGTCAAGAGCACATTGTCAAAGCATTGGTTCAGTCTCTCAAGAACAATACACTCCACCATGCCTATCTCTTTACAGGCACACGAGGCGTTGGCAAAACCAGTATCGCTAGGTTGCTTGCTAAATCCATGAATTGTGAGCAAGGAATCTCTGCCGAACCATGCCTCAGCTGTGGTGCTTGCAAGGCGATTGAAAATGGCTGTTTTGCAGATTTGATTGAGGTGGATGGTGCTTCCCGCACGCGAGTTGAAGACACGCGTGAATTGCTCGAAAATGTCAACTACTTGCCCATAAATGGTCGATTTAAAATCTACTTGATCGATGAAGTGCACATGTTGTCATCCCATAGTTCTAACGCCTTGTTAAAAACACTGGAGGAACCGCCAGCGCACGTCAAGTTTCTGTTTGCAACCACCGATCCACAAAAACTGCCGCTCACTATACTATCTCGCTGCCTACAATTTACCCTAAAACCAATCGCACCGCAGTGGATTGAACAGCAGTTACAAATCATATTGGATGAGCAGCAACAAGCTTATGCGCCAGAAGCGCTTGTGCTCTTGGCCCAAGCAGCCCAAGGTAGCATGCGCGATGCTTTGAGTTTATTAGACAGAATACTTGCTGGTACAGAGGGCAAACTAAATTTGAGTGATATCAAGTCTGCTCTAGGGTTTACACAGCAAGATTACGCCTTACATCTGTTGCAAGCGATAGCTGATCAAAACATTGAGAGAATCATTGGCACTAGTAGGAAAATTGCTGCTGAAGGTGCTCATTTTCAACATGCTTTGGAATCACTACAACAATACTTGCATGAAATCAGTTTACTGCAACATCTCAAACCTAATCATCCCCTAGCTACTGCAACCTCTGAGCTTGTCACACTCAGTACCACATTGACAGCAGAAGATGTGCAATTGTTCTATCAAATAGCCATCCAGGGACAGGAAGATATGCGTCTGGCCCCATCTGAAATGATCGGTTTTGAAATGATATTATTGCGCATGTTTGCTTTTAGACCTCATCGAGAACACGCACTCCCGCCATTAGCACATCAACACATCGTACAGCCCGCTAAAGATGATACCTCCCACACAGAATCACCGCAAACCAGCGTCAATCTGGTCAACCAGACACAACCTTTAAATCACCCAGACGATCCCACAGACAGCAATTACGTCTGGAGTCATGCTATATCGCAGGCCCAATTGTCTGGTTTAGCGCAAACAGCGTTGCAACATGCTGAATTTGTTAACAAGTCGGGCGCACTGATCACCCTGGACGTCGCGACTGGTTACGCGTCTTTGTTTACACCTACGACACTTGCCCGCATTGAAACCGAATTAAGTCGTTTATTTCAAGAAACCATTAAAATACAATTAAAGCTCACCAAGCAAACCAAACAAACACCCGCCCAACAAAAGCATGAGCGCGATAGTCAGAAGCAACAGCAACTATTGGAGGCCCTGCAAAACGATCAGTTCTTTCAAGGCTTGCAACAGGAATTTTCAGCAAAGATCGAGAAAAATTCTATTGCTTCTGTGCAAGATGACTTATAATACTTATATACAAACAGTCTCGGTGACTATTCGTCATACCATAGGAAAAACAATTTTTTAGTCATTATGTTTCAAAAGCTTCTAAAAGTTTTCTAATGACAACACGAATAGACACATGAAATGTTTACCATTCACATTACAATACATAGGGGCAATTATGGCAATGGATATTAATCAAAATCTGGGCAACCTGATGAAAGAAGCACAAAAAATGCAACAACGCATGCAAGAAGCACAAGAGCAATTGCGCAAACTGGCCGTGGACGGCTCTGCTGGAACTGGCAATCTTAAAGTAACTGCAACCATGTCTGGTGATCATAGTTTGTCCAGCATCAAGATCAGCAAAGGACTGATTGATGAAGATGATGTTGAAATGCTAGAGGATTTAGTTGTGGCCGCGATTAACGACTGTGTGCGTAAAGTGGAACAAGCTTCTAAAGAAAAAATCAGTCAATTAACCGCCGGGTTGAACATACCAACTGATTTTATGAAAGATGCTGAAGATGGTAAGGCATAGACACTAAGCTACGCAGTTACCATAATGGACATACTGTCAGAACTGACAGAAGCACTCCGTTGCCTGCCAGGTGTTGGGCCTAAATCTGCACAACGAATGGTTTTTTATTTACTCCATCAACACCGCAAACAAGGACTGCACCTGGCAGGCTGCTTGCATGAGGCTATGCAAGCCGTTAAACAGTGTGAGCGCTGCAACAACTATACCGTGCACACACTCTGTCAAATTTGTAGTGACCCAACGAGAGAGGCAAATCTTCTATGTGTGGTGGAAAATCCTGCTGATCTGAGCGCTATAGAGCAAAGCCAAGCCTTCAAAGGACACTACTATGTATTAATGGGCAAAATATCCCCAATCAATGGTATGGGACCTGAACAGATCGGCTTGCCCCGTTTAGAGCAATTAATTGCAACGCAGCAAATTGCCGAGGTTCTTTTAGCTTTAAGTCCAACTGTCGAAGGCCAAACAACTATCCACTTTATTCGAAGTTATTTACAGCCATACGCCGTACGAATCAGTGAACTTGCTTACGGCATCCCTTTCGGCTGCGAACTGGAATTTTTAGACGGCCACACCATAAAAAATGCCATCGCCAATAGAGCGTCAAATCAATTCGCATCAGATAAAGTGCAAGACTCATGATAATTATTTTAATATAAGGATGCGTTATGCAAAATGTTGATCAGATAATTCATGCACCATGGATCATTACCAGCGATACCCAAATACCGTTTCTGGAAAATCATTCTGTTGTAATTCATAATGGCATTATTGTTGACATACTCCCCACCGAGATGGCCAGCACCCAATATCAAGCTGGGCAGGTTGACACTTGTCGAGACAAGGTACTTCTACCTGGGTTTGTTAATGCACATACACATATAGGGATGAATTTTTTTCGTGGTCTTGCCGATGATTTAGGTCTAATGACTTGGTTGGAAGAGCACATATTCCCGGCCGAAAAAAAATGGTTAGATCATCAATTCGTTAAAGATGCCTCCCTATTTGCCATGGCTGAAATGATACGAAGTGGTACAACTTGCTTTAACGATATGTACTATTTTTTAGAAGCAACTGCGGAAGCTGCCATCATCAGTGGCATGCGGGCACATATAGGTATCAGCGTACTAGAATTCCCGACCAACTGGGCTACAGGCCCTCAAGAGTATTTGCAAAAAGGTATCGCATTTCACGAAGTTTACCTTGATAATCCCCTGATCACCACTACACTAGCTCCGCACGCACCTTATACAGTTTCTGATAAGACCTTCATGCAAGTACAAGAAATTGCGCAACAATATCAATTAAAAATTAATTTGCACTTGCATGAAACTGAAGATGAAATCAAACAGTCTTTGGCTACCTACAACAAACGCCCGATCAGACGTCTTAATGATCTTGGCTTCTTAGCAAGCAACGTTATTGCTATCCACATGGTCAATCTTAATGAAGAAGATCTTGGTATTTTAGCTAAAACCCAACCCAGCATTGTTCATTGCCCAGAATCAAATATGAAGTTGGCCAGTGGTATATCCCCTGTCAGTCAACTCAGAGCATTGAAGTTAAATGTAGCCTTGGGGACTGATAGCGCTGCTAGCAACAATGATTTAGATATGTTTGGTGAGATGCGCCAGGCAGCATTTCTAGCAAAAGCTTCTTCGCGTGATGCAGAAAGCATCAGCGCTTGGGACTGCATCCACATGGCAACCCAGAATGGAGCGACTGCACTAGGATCTGGCAACACACAAGGCAGCATCAGTAAAGGGAAGGTGGCTGATTTGATAACAGTCGACTTAGATCAGCTAGAAGCGAAGCCACTTTACCATCCTGCGTCACAAATTGTGTACTCCTCCTGTCGCTCACAAGTCGCTGATGTGTGGGTCGCAGGAAAAGCACTGATGAAGAATCGCCAATTGCTCACATTAGACGAAAATGAACTAAAAAGCAAGGCAAGCTACTGGCAAAAGAAAATTGCAACCTAGCACCATTGCCATGCGCGCACGGGGCCTTGGCATGTACCCCTAATTCGTATGCTCATGCCGCAAAATGGCTCTGGGAATAGCTTTAGAAATGCACACAACACGCCGGGCAAAACGTTATAGGCGTAACTCTACAAATTCCGGGATGCTTCAAATCACGTGTTTTCGTGAACTTTTTTGGCTATTTTTATAACCATACTGATTTAAACTGCTCAGGAGTTAATATAATGCCCGCTTTTTGTGATGTGGTTGATATAGGCGCGGATTATTTATTCATTCATTCATTTTATGATTTTAGAAAACCCCAATATCGCGTATATACGTGCAGGAGCACCGCTACCTCCTTGAATTTTCATGGGTGCTACAATAAGCTCGGCTCCAATAGATGGGACTGATTGCAAATTAGCAATGTTTTCTATTCCATAGATATTTGCACCTAAAATAATCCGATGCGCCCAGAAATCAGATGAAATACCAGGATCTAAACTGGGTGTATCAAGACCTATTGCTTTTACCTTCTTATCTACTAGATATTGAGCTGCTTCTCTAGATATCCCAGGGAAATGGAGATTTTTAGTATCCCCAAACTTATCACTGCCTAAGTAAATTTTTTTATTACCCCAATACCGTCCCCATCCAGTGAAAAAAAGCACGATATCGTTAGATTTAATACCGCGGTATTGTTTTTCAAATTGTTGAATATCCACTATGCTTATGGCATAGTCACGATCAGCTTTTGCTTTGGATGCCACATTAATTACCAACGCTCTTCCATGCATTGTATCTACTGGTATCTTATCTACAGTCCATCCGCTTCTTGAAAAATGACGCGGCGCATCTACATGTGTCCCACCATGCTCGGGAGTGCAAAATTTATTAGCAGCATAAAAATATCCTTTTGGTGTTTCTCCATAAGAAATTTTATGTAATCGAAACCCTTTTTCAGTAGGCCAGTAAATAGTTTGGCTATCAAATGAGTATGTCAAATCAAGTATTTTTATCTTCTGACCATAAGCTGCCATTACAGATGTACTGAATAAAAAATATAGCATGCAATTTCTAAAGAAACTGCTACCTGTCAATTTTTTAATAAAATAAAACGAATTATCGAAAAAATTCGATATCCATGATGAAAAAATTTTGGGGCCAATAGTAAAGCCACGCAAATTCATAAGCATTTCATTGACAGGGGTCCGGATGTCTGGAACAACATTAAGGAAAAATAAGAGCTATTCATCCA
>DAIOSQ010000075.1:0-9184 GCA_036752465.1 Legionellaceae bacterium
GTCCACTCAGTTCGTCTTCTTGTTTTTTTAATGACCTCGCCTCAGTGGCGTGCTGAGTATTCTACTCATTGCCGTATCTTTGTCAAATCATTTTTTCATTGTTTTAATTTATTTTTTATAAAATACTCCATAGATGCAACGGCATGGTTCTCTGCCACCCGTTTTAGCAGAACGATATTCATACGGTTCAGATCAGGCAAAAACTCGAGATCCAGCCGGTCGAGATAGTTTGGAATCATACTCCGCTGTATAGCCGTGATTCCCAGACCGGCACGTACCGCTGCCATTTTGCCGGCATAACTTGGACTACTAAACGCCAATCGCCATTTAAGGTGCTGCTTTTCTAGTGATGCAATCACATTGTCGCGATAAACACATGGCGCTGGTGATAGTACCAGAGGAAGAATAGTTCTTTCATCAATCCCCGGCAGCAGTTCTTTCTTGCCGACCCAATCAACTGGCTCTTGCCAGACAGTGACTTGCCCATCGCCAAGCGCATGTTCATTGGTTTTCACCAATATCATGTCAAATTGTCCACGCTGAAAGCGCGCCAGCAAATTAAGCGTGAGATCGCACTCTACACTTAGTAAAACTCTGGGATGAAGTCGCGCAAACTCAACCAGGACATCAGATAATATCATGGTAGCAAAATCTTCCGGCAGGCCACATGTTAATTCGCCCTGCAAATCAGGAACTTTAAAGCGATCTATTGACTCGCAGTACAGCTCATACATGCGTTTGGCATACCCTAAAAACACCTCGCCGTCAGGGGTCAGATGAACTGAGCGACCACGTACTATGAGCCGTTTTTCCAGCAATTGCTCGAGTTTCGCTATTTGCTGACTGATCGCGGATTGGGTGCGCCCAACTCTCAATGCAGCTTTGGTAAAGCTTTTGGTTTCAGCTATGGACAAAAAACATTGCAAGGTAATGGTATCAAGAGACATTAGCTCACCTAATAATTATTATTAGTATATTTAATTTTACTTATTTAAGTATATCTAATATATTTCTGTATAACAAATATTTTTCTAATGGAGAAGCGTTTGAATCCTGCACTAACCTTTTGCTTAAGCCTGCTGTTGGCCGGGCCTATCCTAGCAATTTCCCTGAACTTTTTACCTATAAGAAATTCAGGACGCGCTGCGCGATTGGCCAGTTATTGTATAGGCATGAGTTTGCTAAGCGCTGTCTGCTTGCTTTCTGTGGCGGCGCGCCCACCACAGTTGACCCTGTATTCCCTATTGCAACTAAACGCACTCAGTCTTTTATTAAGTACACTTATCTTATACGTTAGTTTTGTGGTACACCGGTTTTCATTAAGATTCATGGATGGCGATAGGTTGTATCGCGACTATTTTGCGCGCTTAGCCACGCTCACATTAAGTGCTGTCATCATGGTACTTACAGATAACCTGATTTTATTTTGGTTTTTTTGGTCAGTCAGCAATCTATTGCTGGTGCGGCTGATGATGCACAAAAAAACTTGGGATGCCGCGAAAAATGCAGGCATGGTTGCTGTCTACACCTTGTTGGCAGGATCTATTTGTTTGCTGCTGGGCTTATTGCTTTTGTCCAAAGTTAGCGGCGAGAGCTCGTTACACAGCATGGTGCACCATAAAACTTGGACCACTTCTCCGCTTTTTTCACTGGCGCTGAGTCTGATTGGCATAGCCGCACTCACCCAATCGGCATTGTGGCCGTTTCATCGATGGTTGGTAAGCTCTTTAAATTCACCAACCCCTGTATCTGCTTTTATGCACGCCGGACTGGTCAATGGTGGAGGAATTTTGCTGGTCAAGTTTGCCCCTCTATTCGCCCTCCACGGGGCGTTATTAACCATTTTATTTGTGCTTGGCGCAATTTCAGCATGCCTAGGCACCACATGGAAGCTGATGCAACATGACATCAAAAGAATGCTTGCTTGTTCAACCCTCGCTCAAATGGGCTTTATGATCATGCAATGTGGCTTGGGACTGTTTGCAGCTGCAATCGCGCATCTCTGCTGGCACGGTTTATTCAAAGCCTACTTGTTTCTAAGTTCTGGCTCGGCATTGAACCAGCAAAGCAATAGTATCGCTTCGCCCGTCAAACCCACAAACATTACCTGGCTGCTTACGCTGCTGGGCGGTATAGTAACCATGTCTTGTTTCGCTTGCATCGCCAACAAGACCATGTTCTCTCTGCAAACCGATACGTTTGTACTGTTCTTCGCCTTCATTGCTGGCGCACAAATAATGCTCACCATCCTGCAGGGCAGGCATACCTTATTACGCATCCTTAGCGCCTTGTCGCTTGTCACCATAGCAGGGCTGATGTACGGCGGCAGCATCCACCTGATTGAATCGCTGCTACCCGATTTAAGTGCGATGCAACTGCATCAGATATCAAGCTTGCATCTAATCGTGCTGGTAATTTTCGCGATATCTTGGGTGTTGTTTAATCTAAGACCGGCCAAGCATTGGCATCCATCCACTTTTGGGTGTTGGCTATATATGAAATTGTATAATGCGAGTCAACCGCTGGCCTGCACCATTTCCACCGAACGCATGCACTATCACTTTTAGTCTTGCTGAGTATCCACGCTATCTACGAGGATCATATGACATCAACCACTGTTCACAAGGCGAAAAATAGCCGACTTGAAATCCTGGCAATGGTACAAAATTCCGCAAAACGACTTGCACCCGTTTGGCCACTGGACCATTTTATAGCCTGCAATCCATTACAGGGCTATGAAGATTTGCACTTTGCGGCAGCGCTGGCCCAAACAGGATCACAACGCACCCAGCATGCCGCCAATCAAGCGCTGCAGGCGGTCAACTTGCAAATGATTAAGTGGTGCAGCGGTTTTTTTGATGCCGGTCAGAGCAGAATTTCGCTGCCGTTTCGCGACCAAGGATTGTATGCTGCATTCACTAAGCTTGCTTGCTTTGATGACACGCTTCATCAACATCAGCAAAAATCCAAAGACTTTTTACGCGCCTTACCCGCAGCCAGTGAGGACGCCATCCAACTATGTTTACAAAAACTAACAGTTCCTCCAGACGAACAAGCCGATTTCATCACCCAAAGCCTACTTTATTTACCAGGATGGGCAGGTTTTGTTAAGTGGAAAACCGCTTGGTATAACCCCATAACGCCTACAGAAAAACCGCAGGTGACCCTCGATGACTTTCTTGCTGTGCGTCTGATCATCACCTGTTTGTTATGGCCTGATGCCATCCGGGCAGAACAGCAGGGTGATGACCAAGCTTGGGCTAGCGAGGTCGTGCAGGAGTTAACGCTACGTGAGAACAACTACCGGGACAACCTGCTCACTGCGATTTTACAAACACGCAAGCATCCCCTATCCAGCAACACACACTATGCAGCCCAATTTGTGTTTTGTATCGATGTACGCTCAGAGCCTTTTCGTCGTGCCATAGAGAGTTTAGGGCATTATGCAACATATGGTTTTGCGGGGTTTTTTGGCATCCCGGTGCGTGTGCATGAATTTGCTAGCCAAAAAATCAAGGACTGTTGCCCAGTGCTGCTCAAGCCACGATTTGAAATCGATGAAATACCACAAGCCACAAAGCCTGTCATAGCACGCTTTCAACGCGGCAAGCGCATCTTAAGCACATTCAAAAATCTATATGGTCAACTCAAATATAACTTTGCCACGCCATTTGCCATGGTTGAATCTTTAGGCATTTGGTATGGTTTGGCTATGCTCTACAAGTCTATTGCGCCTGCATCTAGCAGCCGTTTTTTCCAAGCATGCAGCAACTTTCTAGCAACTCCGCTGCCAACAGCCGCCGCTTATGAGCTTGACCCAAGCAATTTAGATCACGGCATTGCCTTGACAGAACAAATTGATTACGCCGAAACAATCCTGCGGCTTATCGGTTTGACCTGCGGATTTGCACCAAAGGTTATTTTCTGTGGGCATGGCAGTTCAACCACAAATAACCCGTACGCATCCGCCTTGGATTGCGGTGCCTGTGGCGGTAATCATGGGGACATGAATGCCAAATTGCTGGCCGCCATTCTCAACAAACCAACTGTGCGAACAGGCTTAGCTGACCATGGTATTCACATCCCTAAAGACTGTGTATTTTATGGCGCGCTGCATGACACCACTACGGATGCGGTTGAAATATACCGACAGGCGAATCAGTCTCCTGCTGATACTGAGTTTCTGTCACAGCTAACACAACACTTAGCAGCCGCCAGGATCATAACCAATCAAGAACGCGCGGCTAAGCTCAAGAGCCATCAGCCACACCAAGATATCATCCGACGCAGTGTTGATTGGTCTGAAACACGTCCAGAATGGGGACTGGCACAAAATGCCGCTTTTATCGCAGCACCGCGTGAATTGACCCAGCATATCCATCTAGATGGACGATGCTTCTTGCACTCCTATAGCTGGCTTGAAGACAATGAAGGCACATTGCTAGAAACCATTTTGACTGCGCCGATGGTGGTTGCCCAGTGGATTAATGCGCAATACCTATTTTCCACTCTGAATAATGTCGCCTACGGCAGTGGCAGCAAAATAACCCACAACGTTGTCGGTAAAATAGGCATCATGCAAGGCAATGGCAGCGATTTAATGCACGGCTTGCCGCTGCAATCCGTGATGAGCAGTGATAACGTCGCGTATCATCAGCCACAACGATTGCTCGCCTTAGTTTACGCGCCGCGCACTCTGGTGCAGAAGATTGTGAATAAACAAAGTATTTTAAAAACTTTATTCTGCAATGAATGGGTACAGTTAGTAGTGATTGATCCACACAACCAACGACCATATCACCTTGCCAACTCTGGTGATTGGATGATATTAAATTAAATTTAGGAGAACCCGCATGAGTATTGTGAACATTCAAGAACAGCAAGACATAGGGATTCATTTACACCCCATGAAAAAGATAGAAGTTATCGTCGCAGGGGAACATGAGCACATTATTTCTGCCATGATGGAGGAAGCTAATGTTAGCGGTTTCACCCTCATCCGCAACATATCTGGCAAGGGTCACAACGGCTTCCATGAAGGCAAAATACTATTCAATGACAAAGCTTCTTTGGTCATGTTTATGGCAGTTGCCTCTGAAGAAGTGATCGCAACCATCGCGTTGGGGATGAAAACCTTGTTTCAAAATAATTCGGGGGTCATGTTCGTTTCAGATGTTGCCGTGGCGCGCATCAGCTATTTTCAGTAAAGCGAGTTTCAAATGCATTATGAACGGCAAACCGTGTTGCTTGCATCCAAGCATGAAAAAGAAAAAGCCATTGCAGCTCCTTTTTTTAAACATTTGGCATGCACCCTTGCAATTGAAGCATTTGATACCGACCAATTTGGCACATTTACCGGAGAAATAGCGCGTCTTGCAAGCCCATACGAGAGCTGTTTGTTAAAAGCCAAAACTGCAGCAGAGCTCTATGGCTATGATTTAGCAATTGCCAGTGAGGGCAGCTTTGGACCGCATCCATCGCTGCCATTCATGGCCAGTGCACATGAGATCATGTTATTTGTGGACAGATTACATAACTGGGTAATAGCGGAACAACTGATGACCCCAAACACCAATTATGCCATGATCACCATTGACCGCAGCTCAGATTTAAGACCGTTTCTAGAACAGGTGAAATTTCCAGCGCATGCCCTCACCCTGCAAACCAATCCCAGTCAACCGCCTTTAGCTAAGGGCATTCGGCAGATGTCAGACTTGCAGACGCAGCTAAACCGCGGTTTTGCCCAACACCCGCAGCTGTTGTTGGCCACAGATATGCGAGCAATGATGAACCCGACTCGGATGGAAGTGCTGGCTGAGTTGGCTGATAAGCTGGCCATAAGAATTGCCACAGTATGCCCAGCCTGCCAAACGCCAGGATTTGGTTTTAAATCCACAGAAGGTCAGCTGCCATGCAGCGATTGCGGCGCACCAACCTCTTGGTATGCAAGAGAAGCCTGGGGTTGTATTGAATGTGATGCCCAAACATATAAGTCGCGTCAGGATAACTTAGCAATGGCCGATCCTATTTACTGCCCTTTTTGTAACCCCTAAGATGACAGGTTCTTCTGTTATTCCTGTCGTTTCATCGCATCAAAAAATTCAGCATTGGTTTTGTGATTTTTCATACGCTCAAGGATAAACTCAATGGCATCACACTCATCCATCGATTGTAAAATCTTGCGCAATATCCAGGTGCGATGTAAATCTTCTGATGATAACAATAAATCTTCACGACGCGTGCCAGAACGATTGATATTAATGGCAGGAAATACCCGACGCTCCGCAATGCTGCGCGCCAAATGAATTTCCATGTTACCGGTGCCTTTAAACTCCTCATAGATAACTTCATCCATTTTCGAGCCAGTATCTACCAGAGCTGTAGCGATGATGGTCAAGCTGCCACCCTCTTCAATGTTACGTGCGGCACCATACAAGCGCTTGGGCCGTTGCAGAGCATTTGCATCGACACCACCCGTCAGAACTTTGCCGGAAGCTGGCACCACCGTATTGTAGGCCCGCGCTAAGCGAGTGATAGAATCCAGCAGAATGACCACATCACGCTTGTGTTCAACCAAACGCTTGGCTTTCTCAATAACCATTTCTGCTACTTGTACGTGTCGATTGGCCGGCTCATCAAACGTACTGGCAATCACCTCACCCTTCACGGTACGCCGCATTTCTGTGACCTCTTCAGGGCGCTCATCAATAAGCAAAACAATCAAATAGCAATCTGGATAATTTTTTTCGATAGAATGTGCTATGTTTTGCAACATTAAGGTCTTGCCCGCTTTGGGTGGAGACACAATTAGGCCGCGCTGACCGCGACCGAAAGGCGCACACAAATCGACGACTCTAGCAGTCAGATCTTCAGTACTGCCATTACCTTGTTCCATGATCAAACGCTTTGCAGCAAACAGCGGGGTCAAATTTTCAAACAAAATCTTACGTTTGGAGCTATCTGGCGAATCATAATTGATTTGATCTACTTTCAATAAAGCAAAATAACGTTCACTATCTTTCGGCGGCCGAATTTTACCGGAAACAGTATCACCGGTGCGCAAGCCAAAGCGTCTAATTTGGCTAGGAGACACATAAATGTCATCAGGTCCTGCCAAATACGAACCATCCGCTGAGCGTAAAAATCCGAAGCCATCAGATAAAATCTCCACCACCCCATCGCCATGGATGTCCTCACCTTTCAAGGCGTGCGATTTGAGAATGGCAAAAATAATATCCTGTTTGCGCATACGAGAGGTGCCTTCTACTTCCATTTCTTGTGCAATATTGACAAGATCAGCGATAGGCAACTGCTTAAGTTCACTAAAGTTCATACTTCTCACTTGATGTGTTGGTTAAATGAATTGATTTTCCAGAATTATGTTTCAGGGAAGGCTCAGCTAGAAAAGCTAACCTAATTATAATTAGTCGAGTCACAACGTGTAAGCTAACATGAATCACAGTTTAAGTCTAGAGTTTGTAGACAATTCGACCTAAAACACCTTTATCTACCGCAAACTTGTACCCAGCAGATAAGCAACGGCCAAATTGTCGACAACCTCTGACGCGTACTAAAAATTTTCTAATGATGACATTGGGTTTTATTCAGCCGTTTGCTGTGGCATTTTTTGTTCCATCTTTTTCTGAATGGTTGCATCGCATTGACTGAGCGCTTCATCCGTAAACGATTCATTGGGTAGCGTTTTCTCTTTACGCACGACTGGCATCACACAATCTTCAATCAACCCTTTGCCGGTATCATGGCCTCCTTTGTAGTAGCCTTGTTTCATACATGCTTGGGCGATAGGCATGCATGAGTTAGCGAAGCTAGGTGTCGCTATGATTAAACTGGAAACTGTCATTCCCAATACAGCATATAGCTTGTTCATTTTTAGTCCTTTTTGTGAGTTATCGTAACCATAACATTGAAGCAGTTTTTTTGCCACTTGGCAATATGTTTGTCGCGGCACTCTGATTAACCTGGCTCAAAATGATTAAGTACTTTATCAACCCAGCTCTCGGGGAACCACTGCGTCATACGCACCAGCAAGCCTAGCTGCCATGGGAAAACAATAATAGCCTTATTTTTTTGCAATCCTTTTTGGATATGCCATGCTGCTTTTTCACTCGACATCAGAAATGGTTTGGGGACATGTAATGTTGTGATCATGGAAGTGGCCACATAGCCTGGGCAAATGACATTGACTCTGACATGATAACGCGCCAACCAAGCGCGCAACGCTTGGCCATACACGCGAACCGCGGCTTTACTGGCACTGTAACTAGGCGATTGCGGCAACCCTCGAAAACCAGCTAACGAACTGACCAGTGCTATTTGCCCATGACGACGTTTCATCATCACCGCCAATAAGGGATTGATAGTATTGAGCACACCGCGCAGATTGATTGCAAATATATTCGCCGCATCAACCGCTCTCTCTGGCTGCCAATGGGGTTGTAAGGTAGCGGAAACGCCAGCATTGGCAATCACAAGATCGACCGGGGTTTTGGCATCAGTGGCGAGGATAAATTGTTTGAGCGCATCATCATCCTGCACATCAATACTTTGATAAATGACGCTGGCGCCTTTCGCTTCACATAATTGCGCAGTTTGCTGCAACTTTTGTGCGTTTCTTGCAATCAGAATCAAATGATGTTGTGGGGATGCATACAGACAAGCGAGTTGCTTGCCGATACCATCGTTTGCGCCCGTGATAAGAACAGTAGTTTTTGCATACATGACATACAGCCTGTAGTCAGTGGGTACTGTGATTGGGATGCCGCATCAGCAACGTCGTAAAATTAATGCGGCATTAGCTCCACCAAAAGCGAAATGGTTGGATAGGGCCAAATCAACGCGTTGCTTGCGTGCGTGATTGGCGACATAATCTAAGTCACAACGAGGGTCAGGGTTTGTGAGATGAATCGTTGGCAGCAAGGTATCGTTGGCTAGGCTCATTGCGGTGGCAATCACTTCCATCGCACCTGCGGCACCAATGGCATGCCCTGTCATCGCTTTTTGAGCAGTGATCGGTATCTGATACGCTCTGGGACCGAAAACATTTTTTATAGTCTCCGTTTCGGTCACATCGTTTAATTGCGTACCTGTACCATGCGCATTGATATACTGGATATCTGTGGCTGCAAGCTTCGCATCATCCAGCGCGGCTGAAATGGCGCGGGCC
>DAIOSQ010000076.1:0-9021 GCA_036752465.1 Legionellaceae bacterium
CATTGCGTCATCGTCGGCTTTGCCCTGCGCGACCTGTCCAGCATGGCTAGTGCTTGCGTTTGTCTCCTTTAGCCTGGGGTTGGTGGTATGTGGCCCTATTGCCGCACTGACCTCATCGGCGACAACAGCCCCTGTCGTCACGACAACCATCCCTAATATCGTGAATCCTGACACGCCAGCGCCGGATACCACCAATTCAGGTTCATTGATGAGCCTGCTAGAACAGCTCAAGATGCACTATAAAAACGGAAAGGGAGTTATTACTATAGGACCGGACGACATAGAACGGGCCGCCTGGAATGCTTACGATCTTAAGGTGACACCATTGCAAACTTGGGAAAATTGGGCAGAGATCCTGCGATCCTTTTTTGCCGGCGTGCGCAATGGGATCAAAAGTGCCGATTTTACCCTAAATCCATTGCAAGAGATTGGCGATGACGGTCATTGCTACGACTCAAATAGCTTGGTTGGATTTGGTATACTATATTCCGCCGTGTTTGCCATCATTTTAATGGGTCGTGCTTTGGCTAAAGAGCTCAATGATCAATGTACCTATGAAGCAAATACGCCAGACCACGGCCCATTAGTTCAAACCGCTATGCAAGAACAACCAGCTAACCCAACCTTAACACAAAAAAAACCAAAAAATTTACTTACTGATGCCACCCACCCTCAAACACTTTTCAAGTCACCTCACCATTTAAAACGTAGCCTAAGCTGTAACGACCTTGATCAACTGAAGCGCGAGCAGCAAACAGCATCGTCTTCAAGCGTCTTCAGCACGAAGGTTGGCACTATATAGCTCAGGATTTAACGCCGGGTCATTGTACATTTTGAACTGGCGATACAGCACAAATGTTCGGCTTTTTTGCTGAACCTCATGTAGCAAACTTTCTAAACAAGCTGCCAATTGTTGCTTTTGTTGCTCTATGAGCACCCATTTTTGCTGACATTGCTGACGATGCACTGCATCAGCTGAACGACGCTTCGCTTGCAAACCCATATGATATGACTTTAGGGCAAGAATAGATAAGCGATCGATGATCATGCCGGGAGTTTCTGAGTGCACCGGGCATGTTTCGACGGCTGCTGGCAACAATGCTTGATATAAGCACTGATCAATTGCCTCCACGCGGTTATTGCGTTGTTGATTGAGCGTATCGATCAAACGTTTGGCATGATAAATTACAGCATGCCCTAAATCATCGCGCCTGGCCTTATCTTCAGTTAACCATAAGTGGTAGTTGTACCAATGATTCTCGGCAATCCATTGCATCAATTGCTCACCGACTGCCGGCATGTGTTGATCAGCCTGCAACCGTTGTTGCTTCCATTGCGAAATCCATTGCGCATGTTGCTGAGTTATCAAAGTGACCAGTTGCGAAACATTCATAAGAAGCCCATCATAGCAAAATCAGCTAGTATAGCTAATAAATAACGCACAGCAAGTTTTCAGCACAGTTAAAATTATTTGCAACACCTTATGAATCATTGTACCAATCCGGCGAGGTTGGTCTAAATTTCGGGGGCATTATACAAGCTTATAATCCTGAAAAAAGACTACTGACGGTTGTGAATTCCGTAGCCCTAGGCTAAATTACGGTTTTTAGCGAGTAACCCAACTGGGGTCTATGGTGAGAAATATACGTATCTATCAGCCTGGCAGTTATGCTGTTGGGCAAGAGCTTTGCTTGTCAGCCAGTCAGGGAGCACATGTTGGCGTGGTATTGCGCATGTTGCCAGGGCATGCGTTGACTTTGTTTGCGGGAGATACGCGCGAATACTCAGCCACCATCCTTTCAGTCCATAAAAAAAATGTGGTGGTACGCATAGACAGTGAGTGTATCATCGACTGCGAATCGCCATGTCAAATCCATTTGGCACAAGCCATCTCCAAAGGCGACCGGATGGAATGGGTTATCCAAAAAGCCACGGAATTGGGTGTCACCAGCATAACCCCCGTGCTAACCAGCCATTGTGCAGTCAAAATAGATCATGCACGACTGCTAAAAAAACAACTGCACTGGCAAGCCGTGGCCATTGCCGCGTGTGAGCAGTCTGGACGCACCCATGTGCCTGTGATTGCAACAGCCATAAGACTAGATGTTTTTTTGCAACAATGTCAAACTAACGCCAGATGGATTTTGCATCCACGCGCATCACAACCATGGCCCATGCAAAAAGTACCTTGCCAAGCGGCAACACTACTCGTTGGCCCAGAAGGCGGGTTTGATGAAGCGGAGCTGCAAACGGCCTGCGCTATGCAATTTCAGCCAATCAAACTAGGCCCTAGAACTTTGCGTACCGAAACAGCAGCAATAGCGGCCATTAGTATCCTACAAATGCTGTATGGCGACTTTTAGAATCAATAAACCAATGAGGTTATCATGAGTGAACATATCCAAACCGTAACAGACAGTGCGTTTGACACGACAGTCTTGACAGCAAACAAACCTTTTTTGATTGATTTCTGGGCTGAGTGGTGCGGGCCTTGTCGAGCCTTAAGTCCAATTTTAGCAGAAGTGGCAAACACCTATAAAGACAAAATTTTCATTGGTAAAATGAATATCGACGAAAATCCACAAACACCGGCTAAATATGGGGTCATGAGCATTCCCACGCTGATTTTGTTTCAGAACGGACAAGTAGTCGCGATGAAAATGGGCTTGCTCTCCAAATCAGAGCTGTCAGCTTTTATCGACAGCCATTTGTAATCGCAGCTTGTTTTCATATTGGCAAGGCAGTGCTCCTTGACTGGCATAAATCATCGGAGCACTGCGTTGCTCATGGCGACGACACGTTAATTCAGGAGGGTGTTTCTTCACACGAGGCCGCTCGTCGCGCGCTCATTGCCCCAAAACCGCCCAGGATTCATGTGGCATAGCTTGCTTGAACGTGCGAGCCAAGCGCTCATGCAGCCAATTTAGACGGCACTACTGTTGAAATCGCATGTTTATAGATCATTTGCGTAATGCCATTTTTTAACATGATAATATGCTCGTCATGGCTATCAATCACACCATGTAATTTGATTCCATTGACCAAAAATATCGAAACAGGGATTTCTTGTTTGGCGAGTGACTCCAGGAAGACTTCTTGCAACGCTTGATGCTGAGACATTGTCAACTCCTTATTATTATTTTGCGTGACAGGCCGCACTTGATATATCGGCAACAGCCAACAATACTTTAACCTGAAAAACGCCCCGACTCTCCGTGCAGCATAATTTTTGGGCAGTCATTGCAGACATTTACCAACCCATGCCAGAGCAACTAATACAACTTTTTTTTCTTAAAGTAATACAAACTGATGCAAAAGAGAAACACCATCGCCGCCAAAACTGCATGGAATCCTTGCTTCCAGTGTAGAATCGGCATCACCACAAAATTCATACCAAACAGGCCTACAATAAAGTTTAATGGAATAAACAAACTGGCAAACAGCGTCAATATTTTCATGGTTTGGTTCATGCGAGTATTCATAAAGGAAACATACACCGATAAGGTTTCGGTGGTTAACTCATGATAGAAATTAATGGTTTCAATCAATCTAGCGGTGTGATCAAACAAATCGCGATAATAAATCAAGTAATTTTTGGGAATAAAAGCTTCGCCTTCTTTTAACAACGTATGAAAAATATCGCGCAGTGGCGCTATGTTTTTGCGCAAGTCAATGATACGCCGCTTAATCAAGTAAATTTCTTTAGGATTGATGGCATCCGGTTCATGGATAGAGCGGTCCTCTAATAACTCAAGTTCTGCCGTCGCATCATCAACCAGCTTAAAATAGCTATTGATCAGGGTATCTACCAGGGTATACAACAAATACGGCACGCCTCGCATGCAAATCAACGCAGGATTGTTTTGCCAGTCCGTGTAGATATCGTCGAATTTGTGATGGTTGCTTTCTTTGAGCGTCAGCAGCAGTTGCGAATGCATCATAAAACTAATTTGCTCTTGGGCAAGCACGCCCTTTTTTTCACCATCCTGCAATAAGTTAAACACAACAAAGAGATAATCATCATAAAACTCTAACTTAGGTCTTTGGCGCGTATGCAGCATATCTTCAATCACCAAAGGATGAATTGCGAGCTGATGACAAATTTCATTGATAACGGCAGTATCTGCAAGACCACAGATATCGACCCAAATGGTCATACCGGCTTTTTTAGCCGCTGCTATGCGCTCAAAATCAAATTTTTCCCAGCACTGATACTCGTTGTGATCATACACATGCACCTTAACTACCGTAGGGGTAGGAAGATTTTTCCCAATATATTGAATGTGTTGCGGCTCTAATGTGCTGGGATCAATCCCTGGTTGGTTAGCTTTTATCATGTTGCTCTGCACTCGCTAGTGACTTGGTTTTTTCTGGTCTTTGCCAGCCAAGAATGGTTTTTTGTTTGGCAATTGTTAAGGTTAACTGGCCGCCAGGTACATTGTGCCGAATACTACTGCCCGCGCCAATAGTGGCATCTTTACCAATAGTAACCGGCGCAATCAATTGCGTATCAGACCCAATAAATACACCGTCTTCAATCACTGTTTGGTGTTTGTTGACGCCATCATAATTACACGTGATCGTGCCAGCACCAATATTCACTTGTTTGCCAATAATCGCATCACCCAAATAACTCAAATGACTTGCTTTGCTATACTCACCCACGATGGAATTTTTTATTTCTACAAAGTTACCCACTTTACAGTGGTCGGCTAACACCGTACCAGGTCTGATATGCGCAAACGGTCCGATATGACAGGCATCTCCAGCGGTACATCCTTGCATAACACTATTGGCAGCAACCGTGCAATCATTACCCAAGATGACATTGGACAAAAGACAATTTGGACCGATACGACACCGATCACCTAACTCGACACGACCTTCAAACACCACATTAACATCTATGAACACATCTTTTTGACAGCTAAGCTCGCCACGGATGTCTATACGACTCACATCTTGGATGGTCACACCTTGGGCGAGCAGGGCAAGTGCAGTGGCCCGTTGATAGGCCCTATTCAAATCATGCAGCTGGGCACGATTATTGATGCCCTGAATCTCAAGCGTATCATGCGCTTCAATGGTCTCAATTCGCATGCGCTCAGCCACTGCCAGCGCAATAATATCAGTAAGATAGTGCTCATTTTGAGCATTTATTGGCTTTATTTGCTGTAGCCAACGGCGTAAGGCGCCTGCTGGAGCACAACAAATTCCGCTATATATTTCTTGTATTGCTTTTTGTGCATCGCTGGCATCTCGCTCTTCTACAATCGCATAAACCTGTTGTTGCTGATCACGCAAAATCCGTCCGAGACCAAAAGGTTGCGCCACATGTGCTACCAACAATCGCAACGCTTGCTGATGCCTAACATCAGCCGACACAGCAATCAGCTGTCTTAAGGTTTCAGCACGAATAAGTGGGACATCGCCGGATAATATCAGCACCTCATCATCATCCGCGATAAAAGGCAAGGTTTGTAACACCGCATGACCTGTACCAAGCTGCGTAGCTTGCAATACCCAGTGCACCGGTAAGTGCGCAAGTTCTTGACGGACGATAGCACCACCATGCCCAATGACTACATGAATATCTTGCGGCTGTAACCGCATAGCCGTTTCAATCACATGTGCTAACATAGCTTTGCCACCAATAGCATGCAATACTTTTGGGGTTTCAGAATACATACGCTTGCCTTGCCCAGCAGCAAGGATGACAATCTGCAGTGGCATAATTGCTTGCTCCTCTCATCAAGGGTCAACTGTACGACAGTCAACCTGCACCACACAGTGCATACCAACTGCGTGGTGCAGATTAACTCAGTTCACCGCATATATTGGTTTCCATCAAGCGCTTGATGGTTGCGACATCATTATATTTGCTGAACAAGTATAACAATTTGCAGTGCGCTGCTTCCACAGTCATATCGTGTGCACTGATCAAACCTTGCGCCTTCAGCGAAGAGCCCGTGGCATAAAGGTCCATGGTCACCTGACCATGATAACATTGACTGCAATTGACAATCACTACCCCGCGGTCACAGGCTTCCTTTAACAACGCTAAAAAACGCTCATCTCGATTGGGAGCATCGCCTGCACCATACGTTTCAAGGATAAGCCCGCGAATCGGTTGTTGCAAGATATAGGCCAATACATCCGTTGAATAACCGGGAAATAAGCGAACGTTGGCGATGAAGTGTTCGGCTATCGGTTGTAAGCGAAAAAGATGCTGTGGCACTGGCAATAGCAAGCGTTTTTTCAACAAAATTTTGATACCAATATCTGCCAAATGTGGATAATTAGGCGAATCAAAAGATTGGAAACGTTGTGAGCTAACTTTTTGAGCACGATTGCCACGCAGCAAAAACTGATTAAAATAAATACAAACTTCATGGATTGCTTCATGGGCGCATAGCCATAAAGAAGTGATGATATTATCTTCAGCATCGTTGCGTACTTCAGATAATGGAATCTGCGAACCCGTTAGCACCACTGGTTTACCAAGACCTTCTAACATAAAGGCCAGCATCGATGCGGTATACGCCATGGTATCGGTGCCATGAAAAATCAAGAAGCCATCGTATTGATCATAATAACGGCTAATGTCAGCGGCAATTTGATTCCATTCCTTCACCGTGATGTTCGACGAATCCAACAAAGGTTCGTATTCCTTGATGACGTACTGTGGCATATCGGGATGCGCAAGTGCCGGCAAACGACTTAATACGGTGGTAACATAGCCAGGCACAGGCTCAGGCTCATAACCACAGGCTGTTTTTGTTGCGCTAATAGTTCCGCCAGTATTCAAAATGAGTATTTTTTTATTCATAAGTCCAGTTTTTTTAGTTTGTAGTTGCTTTTAATTATTATGCATCGTTCTTCATTTGCCAAACTGATGTATTCTATGGAAAAATCAAAGCATTATTCGATTGTGAAAAGTCATTATACCATGGTAATTGACAGAGCTGGTTACCGGCTAAATGTTGGATTGATTCTAGTCAATTCTTCCGGGCGTGTTTTTTGGGGAAAAAGACATGGCCATGATGCGTGGCAATTTCCACAAGGCGGCTTGCTCGCGGGAGAAAAACCAAACGATGCCATGTATCGGGAACTACATGAAGAGGTCGGTTTGGATCGCCAAGATGTAGAAATATTGGGCATAACTAAACGCTGGCTCAAGTACAAACTTCCTAAACAGTATTTGCGTCATGGTACAGAGCCGTTGGTGATTGGTCAAAAACAAAAATGGTATTTATTGAAATTAGTGACCAGCGAGCAAAAAGTTCGCCTAGATCTTAGTGATTCCCCTGAGTTTGATAGTTGGCGTTGGATCGAGTACCACGAACCAGAACACTTGGTCATTTTTTTCAAAAAACAAGTCTATGAGCAAGCGTTACAAGAGTTGCAACATTGTTTAAAGAAACGACGCACACCATTTGGGTCACGTCGCAAAAGAGGTCAACAAAATCGCTAGATGCTAAAAATATTAAAAAAAATAGTACAAGATGTCACCACTGCGCATCATTTAAGAGAAGCACTGACTACGCTCACACAGCGGGTCCGTACGGCCGTGAATGCAGATGCGGTGTGCGTCTATCTTATTGATAACAGTCAGGCACAATACGTACTGATCGCTACAGATGGATTGGCGAAAGCTGCCGAGTCAGTGGTGCGAGTCCCGCAGAACCAAGGGTTACTGGGATTAATTGGCCGGCGTGAAGAACCGATGAATATCAGTGATGCGCTAAAACATCCAGACTATTTAGCCAATCCACTGCTGAATGATGGTCATTTGCATGCCTTTCTCGGCGTTCCTATCATCCAACACCGAAAATTATACGGCATTCTGAGCGTACAACAACAAGACGAGCGCTATTTCGACGACGCGGAAGAAGCCTTTCTCATCACCCTTGCCGCGCAGTTGGGTGGGATCATCGCGCATGCTGAAGCCACCGGAGAGCTTGCAGATATCACCAAACAAAACTCGTCAGCAGATGTGGTGCACTCACAGGCGGCCCTGATTGGGATTGGTAGTGTGCCTGGTGTATCCATTGGCACCGCGATTGTCATATATCCTCGCGCTGATATTGATTCGGTGCCACGCCATAGCATAGAAAATATTGAGCAAGAAGTTGCCATTTTTTATGCCGCACTGCAAGCGGCACGCGACAATATGCAGCGCCTAGATCGCCGCATGAAATCGAGCTTACCCGAAGAAGAACATGCGTTGTTCGATGTCTATATCCGGATCCTCGATAAAGATAATCTGGGTGCGGAAGTAGTCACGGTTATCCAGCAAGAAAAAATTTGTGCCCAAGCTGCATTATCTATAGTCATCAAACGGCACGTGCAACAATTCGAAGCCATGAAAGATGATTACCTCAAAGAACGCGCCAGCGATTTTCGCGATTTAGGCCGCCGCGTGTTGGCAGAATTACAATCCTCACAATACGAAGAAATTGCTTACCCCCGCCGCACCATTTTGGTTGGGGAGGAATTGAGTGCCGCCCATCTGGCGGAAGTACCGGAAGGTCAATTGGTAGGTATTATTTCGCAGAAAGGGTCCAATAATTCCCACATTGCGATATTGGCTCGTGCCTTAGGAATCCCGACGGTCATGGGCGCGCGCGGCCTAAAGTTAGATTACATCTCCCGGAAGGCTGTGATTGTCGATGGTTTTTACGGGAACGTATTCATTTCCCCCTCGAAAACACTACTGTCCGAATATAAACAGGTGATGCAAGAAGAAGACGAGTTAAATCAAAGTCTTGAATCGTTGCGTGATAAGCCGGCAGAAACCATTGATGGCCATCGCCTATCCCTGCAAGTCAATACAGGGTTGGCCATGGACGCCAGTCTATCAATGAACGTTGGGGCTGAAGGGGTAGGCCTATATCGCTCCGAAGTGCCTTTTATGAGTCGCGACCGCTTTCCTAGCGAGGATGAGCAGTACATCATCTACCGGCAGATATTAAAAGCATTTGCGCCGCGAACCGTCACCATGCGGACCTTAGATATAGG
>DAIOSQ010000077.1:0-8946 GCA_036752465.1 Legionellaceae bacterium
CATGGGCAAGATCGCCACCTTGATGAGGGCAGTAGCGTAACATAGAATAAGTTTTGTCTTGCCAGGTTATTTGAATGCGTTCTTTTTTTGCTAATATCTCATGAAATAATTGACAAAAATGCTCTAATCTATCCGCGTCCAAGGTCAAAAAAGCATGTGATAAAGTATTATAAGTCTCCGGTACCCTTTCCAGGGATACGCGAAAGGTTAACGCAAAATCTGACCAACTCATTTCACCCAATAGCACTTTATTTACTTGCCATGCAGGAGCGACGATAGAAAAATACTGTTGGTTATCTGCAATTGTCAGAACTTGTAACAACCGCTTTTGCTGAAAATCGACACAATAGCGTTGCTGTGGATATTCTGTTAAGGCAAAATAGAGCTTGGTTTCGATTTGCTGATGTACCAACTTCATGCGCTCGAGTTTAACAGCCAGCTCCTCACCTAAACGCAAAAATACCTCCACAGGGTCAACTCGGGCATGGATTACCGCACGTTTTTGGAAATACTGCGAATACTCATTTGCGTAAGCATGGATATACGATATGAAACCCTCGTCTGTTACCCGCTGCTCTGCTAATTTAAAAAATTGCTTGCTAGGCACATCAAAAACATCTCCTGGCATCATTTCGTCCCAGCACGTTCGTATTTTTTTATCTTGATAATGCGCGTTCAAAAAATCGATCAGCTGTTTTGCTCTGGGATAGGTGTTGATAGCTTGCAGTTGTATGGGATATAGCATCGGATCAAGAAAACACGGTGGCCCTGCTGACGGCAAAAACGCAGCCGGATTTAGTATTTCTAAGGATTGCACCACCGTTTCAAACTTATTAATAATTTTATTTCGACAGACTTCGGCATAGTTGGCCAAGTCCATTTTATAACAAGTAGGGTGCCATATGGCACCAGAAAATTGCCCAGCCAAGACATCTATTGTCCCATGGTGTTGCACGATCTCAGCCAATCTATCATGCGGCTTACTGTCATTTAAATTTAAAAATGTGGCATCCGCGGTCTTTACCAGGATTGCTGAATCAGCATCCAGCTCCATATCAACCACAAATAAGGTAATGGTACCATCGACAAAGTGATAGGCTTGATTGTCTTGCAATATCAGGATATCTAAACAGGCATATTGCTTAAGGTGCAAATCATTTTTGACTATATTATGGTAAAAATCTGCCAGAATAATGGTAAAATCTCGGGTTTTTAGGGACATCAGAAAGTCAAGGTCAAAATGATCCTTGTGATCATGACTGATATAAATGAATTTTTGTTTATCAGGTGTTGCGAGAATCGAACGAATATATTCCGCCATATGATGATTCTTCGGGTACTGAAACCAAGACGCATCAAATGCTCCGTAGGGTGAAACCCAGGGATCCATGACAATAATTGCGTGCTGAGTCTCCACACAGAAACCAGCGTGACCCAAAAATGTTATCCTCATGACAACATGTTCCTAATCTAGCTCAGGACGGAGCACCCTGTCGAAACGCCCCAAGATACTGTTGACACCTAAACATCACTTATGTCGCACAGAAAATCATTGTTGAGGGACAAGACTATATAAGTTTGTCTACCAATTCAAGTCAAGCTGGTCACAGGTTCACAGTTGTTACATCAGACTTACATGAATTTTTGATGCAACAACCGTAGCTAGAGATGAAATCTAGATTGTCAAGACCGGTTGCCAACGTTATCATATAACTTTTTTGTACACGGTGCACTGACATGGTTTCTGCAGATCTTCACACAATTTCTCCTATAGACGGACGCTATTATAAAAAAACCAAAATATTGAGAAACTTCTTTAGTGAGTTTTCTTTGATCAAACACCGTCTTGAAGTTGAAATTCGCTGGTTAGAATCCTTGGCAATGAACGACAAAATCACGGAAGTACCCCCCTTTGATCAGCAAACCAAGCAGTTTCTGGAAGAGCTCATCCGCAAATTCGATGAGCATGAAGCGCTGATAGTCAAAAGCTATGAAAAACAAACCAACCACGATGTCAAAGCAGTTGAGTATTATCTTAGAGAAAAGCTCAGTCATCATCCAAAATTGCACGGCATTAAAAGTTTTATCCATTTTGCTTGTACATCGGAAGATATCAATAACCTCGCGTATGCCTTGATGATGAAAGAAGCCATTGCCCAAATCATCCAACCCACACTGGCTGAAGTCATAGGCGGCATCATGATACTTGGCAAAGCACATGGTAGCGAAGCCATGTTAGCAAGAACCCATGGACAACCAGCGACGCCAACCACAATAGGAAAAGAACTCATTAATTTTGTGTCGAGGATGAAACGGCCCTCACAACAATTGGCAGAAGTATTGATTTCTGCCAAATTCAACGGTGCAGTGGGTAACTACAATGCCCACATAGTCGCCTACCCTGAGATAGACTGGCGCAAACATTGTCAAAGTTTTGTCACCTCATTGGGGCTGTCTTTTAGTGCATATACCACACAGATAGAACCGCATGATGGCATCGCTGAAATATCGCACCTGATGGTGCGCATCAATAACATCCTCCTCGACTATACCCGTGATATTTGGACCTACGTCTCTCTCGGGTATTTTAAGCAGAAGACCATCGCTGAGGAGGTCGGCTCATCGACCATGCCACACAAAGTCAATCCCATTGATTTCGAAAATGCTGAAGGGAATATTGGGTTGTCAAACGCATTATTTGATCATTTTGCCAATAAACTAACTCAGTCCAGATTACAACGTGATCTTTCTGATTCTACGGTTTTAAGAAACTTGGGCGTTGCTTTTGCCTACGCATTGATCGCCTATCAATCTATCGCCAAAGGTAATGAGAAGTTGCAAATTAATCACACCGCACTAGCCAATGATCTAGATGACAATTGGGAAGTATTATCTGAAGCGATACAAACTGTCATGCGGCGTTACAACATAGAAAATGCATATGAAAAAATTCGCGACTTAACGCGTGGACATTGCATCAATAAAAAAGAATTGCAGCAATTTATCGCAGAATTACCGATAAACGAGTCCCACAAGGCACAGTTGATCCAATTAACCCCTCATAGCTATATAGGAATGGCAGAACTTCTGGTCAAAGCATTTTCATGAGTACCACGATGTTATCACAACAAGGCGAAACCTATGAATATGACCTATTGGTCATAGGGACCGGTCTGGGTGGACTACATTATTGCAATCAAGTACTGCAACGCAATAAACATATTAAAATTGCGCTTATCAGCAAATCTTCTGCATTTGAATGCAATAGTCGCTATGCCCAAGGTGGGATAGCGGCGGTATATTCCAAAGAGGATTCATTGGCCTCGCATGTCAACGATACTTTGGCAGCTGGCGATGGCCTATGTTATGAACCTACAGTACAATCCATAGTCAAAAGTGGCGCCAAAGCGATTGTTGAGTTAGAACAGTACACAATTGACTTTCATAAACAGCATAATGGTGAATATGAGCTTGCCAAAGAAGGCGGACATTCATTAAGACGGGTTTTTAACTGCGGAGATGAAACTGGTTTTCATATTACGCATACGCTTTTGGCACGAACTCAACAGCAAGAGCAAATAAAACTATTTGAACATCATATTGCAGTCAACTTAATAGCTTATTATCACCCACATAACACAGACAATCAAGGCGAGGTACAAGGCGCATATGTGTTAGATACAATCACCAATCGCATTCATACATTCCTTTCGCGTTGTGTGGTTTTGGCAACAGGTGGCGCGGGCAAAACCTATCGCTACACCACCAATCCTATGGTCGCTACTGGCGATGGTGTGGCCATGGCTTACCGAGCAGGCGCAAGAGTTGGCAACATGGAGTTTTATCAATTTCATCCCACGCTGCTCCATCACCCAGAACTCAATAACTTTCTAATTTCAGAAGCAGTCCGAGGTGAAGGAGCTTTGTTACGAAATGTCGATACATTAGAAACTTTTATGAGTAAATACGAGCCCCAAAAACGTGAATTGGCCACAAGAGATATTGTAGCTCGTGCTATCTTTAATGAAATCGAACAAAGCACACATGGCTATGTTTACCTCGACATCACCCATCAATCTAAAGTATTCTTGCAAACAAAATTCCCCAAAATTTTTGAAACCTTGCTGTCCATAGGCATAGACATGAGTCAGGACATGATTCCTGTAGTCCCAGCGGCACATTATCAATGCGGTGGTATTTTAACTGATGGCCATGGTCGCACCGATTTAAAACGCTTATATGCCATAGGTGAGGTTGCGTTTACCGGGTTGCATGGAGCCAACCGCTTGGCGAGCAATTCTTTGTTAGAAGTGGTAGTTATGGCGGACAATGCTGCTGCATGTTCCATCCATGACATACTCACACCATTATCTGCAACGCATCACATCACAACCTGGCGATCGAACCGTGAGGTCAATCCCAGAAGAGCCAGCCAAATCAATGCTCACTGGCGTAGCCTGCGCGGAGAAATGACTTCTTACGCAGGTATTGTCAGAACAGCTGCTGGACTAGAAGATTTACTGGCACTCATCCTACAGCGCAAAAAGATTATTGAAGAATACTACTGGAAAAATTATATCACGCGTGATTTTATAGAACTGCGCAACATCATTTTAAATGCGGAACTTATTGTCAGTTCAGCACTTGCGCGACGTGAATCACGCGGCGGTCACTATCGCGAAGATTTTCCACACAAAAGAGATGAAGCAAAAGAAAGTATACGGCGGATGAATGCACCGCAAACCCCATTTATATGAGATGACTATGTTGCCAGAAGATGCCCTATATACACCTGCAAACAGTATCATGAGAGTGACTCAAGACATGAAAATTTGTCAAAGTGACTACCCCTTAGATTGGTACCAAAAAGAATTTGCTCCGTACGCTGAAGAATATCAAGCATTACCTGACCGCAAGCTAACCACAGTCTTGCACTGGATGAGGCCCTATGTAGACAAGGCCAAACAACATTTTGGCGATCAACTGTTGCTGCTCGCGCATTACTACATGGGCGGCAACATAGTCCGACTGATCGAACAGTTTGGTGGACAAATTGGTGATTCATATCAATTGGCTTTGGCCGCTGCACAACAACCACAAAAATCAGTGATCATAGAATCGGCCGTGCACTTTATGGCAGAATCAATCAGTATTTTGGCGCACGAACACCAAAACGTGTACATCACTAATCCTAAATCAGGTTGTACCATGGAAATGTTGGCCAAAGACTTTATGGTTGAACCTGCCTTCAGCGAATTGAACGAACGTTATGGGGCTGATCGAATTTTACCCGTTTGTTATATGAATACCTCGGGACGGGTAAAAGCATTAACTGGGGCACAAGGTGGTGCAGTCTGTACCAGTTCGAACGTCAACAAGATCGTCCAATGGGCCCGCGCACAAAAGAAGAAGATCCTTTTTATTCCTGATCGACATATGGGTGAAAACGTCGCTTACTGGCTAGGCGTTAGCAAACTTGCTTACTGGCCTGGAGGCACTGCTGGGGCACAGTATCGCCTGGAACAGCAAGATCAAGCCACCCTAAAAGCTTTCGACGATGCTGAGATGATTCTATTTGATAGCCATTGCGCTGTGCATACCTATTATCAACCCTATATGTGTGAGTATTGGCGCGCGCAAGACTATACAACCATCGTGCATCCTGAATGTCGCAACGACGTAGTGCGAATGGCTGATTTTGCCGGATCAACCGCATTTATTTGGGATCATGTGACCCAGGATCGCTCTAAAACTCGCCGTTATGCCATCGGCACAGAAAATCACATGATCGAAAATCTACAACAAGCCTGCCAGGATCTCAATATTACAGTAGTCAATCTGGCACAAGCACCACTCATGACAGGTACTCCAGGTATGGGGTGTGGTTGTGCCACCATGTCAAGAAACGACCCCCCTCACCTCGTGGCTTTGCTTGATTTACTCAGAAAGGGTGAAAGCATGGCATATAATCAGGTGAAACCAGGCGACGTGGTCAATGAATTCACAGGTACGCGGCACCGACTCAATATCAAGGATCAACAAACAGTCATAGCCAACGCTAAGCGTGCATTGCAAAAAATGATCGAGATTACCGAAAGCTAACCACGAAGTATGGAGCAAAATATGGAATTATTAACCCAATATAGTTTATTTTTTTTAAAAACAATCACGTTTCTCCTCGCTTTTTTAGCACTATTTGCGGGTATTTTTACCATCAGCCGCAAACCCAAACCAAAACTTGACATCATCTCACTCAACGAAACCTTTGATGAGATGACACACCAAATGCAGCACACAATCCATAATACCCCCACCAAGAAAAGTAAAAAAAGCAAAAAAACAAAAAATAAAACAAAACATGACGCGCAGAGCATCGTGTTCGTCATCGATTTTCAAGGAGACATTAAAGCAACTCAAGTTGACCAACTGCGTCAAGAAGTCACTGCCATATTATCCATAGCAACCAGCAAAGATGAAGTTTTCCTACGGCTAGAAAGTCCTGGCGGCACAGTCAATGGCTATGGTCTTGCCGCTTCACAGCTCCAACGTATCCGAGATAACAAAATCCCTTTGACGGTCAGTATAGATAAAATAGCAGCCAGTGGTGGATATTTGATGGCCTGTGTCGCCAATCATATTATGGCAGCGCCTTTCGCTATTGTTGGTTCCATAGGCGTGGTTGCACAATTGCCTAACATACATCGCTGGCTGAAAAAGCAAGACATCGATGTTGAACAAATTACTGCGGGTGAATATAAACGCACGCTAACGGTTCTTGGTCATAACACACCCAAGGGACGGCAAAAATTCCAAGAAGATTTAGACAAAATCCACCAAGCTTTTCGAGATTATCTTATCAATCACCGTACTCATCTGGATATTGACCAAGTCTCCACCGGTGAATTTTGGCTAGGCCGAGATGCGCTGAGTATCCATCTGGTTGATAGCTTGCAAACCAGTGATGACTACTTATCACAAAAAGCACGCACGCATAGAGTGTTTCAGATCAGCATCCAAAGTAAGCTGCCTTTCCTGGCTAAGCTGCTAAAGCCCGTCATGCATAAATCCATGGAACTGATTCGTTCATTGCTCCCTGCCTAATAAAAAACCACAAACAGTGGCGCAGCATGGGTTACTAAAAGCATACCTGGCTGTATTCCCCAAACACACAAAACTGATCTATACTTTATCTATAAACAGTCGAAGAGGGACGAATCATGAGCGAATTTAGAATGCCAGATGTTAATGGACTGAAAAAAATTGCAACTAAATTGTATACAGACATTAAAAAAAGTATTGGTGAAATTGCAGACGATCTGAAAAAACCTGCTGATAACGAAGCGAAAGCCACGGAGAAGTCTGCTGCGGAGGAAAAAAATCCGCCTGAATACGACGAAAGTCCCCTCGCTAGCCAACCAAAACCAGTAACTGAAGAACATACGCCCATAACTGAGCAGGAACCAGGGGTTGAAAAGCAAGCTGCAATTGTTGAAATTGTCGAAACTCCGCCAGAATCAGTGCCCCAAAGCAATGAAAAACAAAGTTAATGGGTCCGATCATATTTTTATTTTGGGACGGATCTTGCTCAAGCCACCATCAACAGCAAGTACTTGACCAGTGATCCAACTGTTTTCTGGTTTGAGAAAAAATAATATGGCCTGGGCAATGTCCTGCGGCGTGCCAATACGTCCTAACGCGTGCATACTTTTCGAGGCATTGTAAGCCAGCTGATTTTTTAATAACGCTGCCGTCAAAGGACTTTCAACTAATCCTGGTGCGACCACATTAAACCTCAACTGATTAGCAGCATAGGTGGCTGCTGCGGATTGGGCAAGACCAATAACTCCCGCTTTAGCTGCGGCAATCGCTTCATGATTGGCCAAGCCTGTCAATGCCGCGGCTGACGATACCAGCACGATTGATCCACCCTGTTTCATAGTTAATCCGGCCGCTCGAACAGTAGCAAAAGCGGTGGTTAGAGAAGCATTGATAGTATTTTGGAACTCTGCAGCACTGGTGGCATGCGCACTTTTAAGCAACAGCGAACCCGCGCAGTTGACCGCACCGTCAAGCTCGCCTGCCTGTTGAAAGACCTCTGTAACTGCTGCAAAATCTGTTGCATCCAGGAGAAAATCTGGAGATATCTTCTGGTTATCCCGTGCAGTGGTTAGCACAGTGTCTCCCTGCTCTTCCAGTAAACAACGCAGTGCTTGACCAATAGCACTGCTCGCTGCGATAATTAAGTAACGCGCCATATGTTTTTGCAACCTCAACTGAGCTGATCAATCACCAGAGTGACACCATTAAAATATACTACTCTATTGGACAGATCTGCTGTATTTAGAATGAATGGGGATGTAATCAAATTGTTGTGCTGTGGCACCTTCTGCACCGAACTCATCGTACGTATTATCGAGGCACAGAAAAAATTCCTCTGCTCCGAATTTCTGACTTCTCTTCAGAGCTTCTTCTACAGAATTGAAATGGACGATTTGCTCACCATCTTTTATAAAGACATCCGTATCTTGAGTAATGATTTCAACAATATAGCGCTGCAACTCAACCGGTGAGTAAACCAGTGCAACCACCTTGGATCGAGTTCTTGCGTCATTCACCAACTGCTCGTGCGTCTTGTGTGTCATCATCTATCCATAAGGTTAAAAATTCATCCCACAACCAGGAGCGCCTAGGGCTACTGACCTTTACATCCTTACTATCAGTCTAGCATATGAATTTGCATTTTGGGTAGCATCTCGAGTCAACGAGTTGCCTCATAATAAACCGAAGAGCTACTAGACAAGCTATGTGCCGCCTGTATGTGCCCCCATGGAGTTGTCACGTCTGATTTGAGCTTTTCACCTTCGTTTGACGGATTTATCATGGATTTTATATGTTGATGAGCCTTCAGCCACACCAGAGGAGGTTGTATCAGGCTGCTGTTGATAA
>DAIOSQ010000078.1:0-8878 GCA_036752465.1 Legionellaceae bacterium
CGCCGATGATAGTGTGGAGTTTCTCCATGTGAAAGTAGGTCATCGCCAGGGTTTTATTATACGAAGCGGCTTTTGCCGCTTTTTTTTTAAGATTTTTTCCTGCGCTTCTCTGCTCAGCGGAAAAAGATCTTGCTCTTTGCTTAAGACGTCTATGGCATCTGGTGGGCCGGATAAAATTCTCTATGCGACTGCGCGAGAAGAGTATTCTAATTATTATCGTGATGATCGCCGGAAACTTTATCAGATGCTACGCAATTGATTACTAATAACAGTCAGTTAACGGTCGTTCACCGCCCTCATCATGCTGTTATTGAAGCGTATCGTTTGTGGTCTTTGTGGTCATCTATCTGTACAAAAGTGATCAGACTCAGTGATGTTACATATTTTTTGTCATATATAGCTTAATTAATCCGCTTCGCTTAAAAACAATGGAAGTTGTCTAGAAGAGCGACCAATTTAAGATTTGCTGATTCACCGTTAGCTTACTGCTACGATTTGCTTGGGCTTCTTTTTGGCTTGCAGTATGATGCTTGCAAATACTCCGGCAACTAAACCCCAAAAGGCTGAACCAATCCCTAAAAAAGATATGCCTGATGCACAGACTAAGATGGTTATCATCGCGGAGTCTCGGTGTGTTTCTTCAGCAAGTGCCGCATTGAGACTCGATCCTATGGTGCTAATAAGTGCTATACCCGCGAGAGACAAGATCAATTCTTTAGGAAAAGCAGTGATTACATTGACAACAGTGACGCCTAGCAAGCCAATCACTAGCCAGCATATGCCAGCGAAAATAGTGGCACGATAGCGCAGCGCGGGGTTGATGTCCGCTTCTTTATTGGTACATATGGCAGCTGTCAAAGCAGCCAGGGAAATTGAGTAACAGCCAAAAGGTGCAAATACCAAGGTCACTCCGCCAATCCAAGTGATAATGGGGGATATGGGCGGCTGGTAGCCAGAGGCGTTGATAATAGCAATGCCGGGCAAGTTTTGCGAGGTCATTGTGACTACAAACAAGGGTATGCCAATACTGAGTAAAGTAGGTATGGAAAATTGTGGTTTGGTAAATATCGGAGTGGTTAATTGCCATTGAAAGTGCTCAATGTGAAACAAACCTTGCACGTTGGCAATGGATACACCCACAATCAATACCAGAATGATGGTATATTTGGGAAAAAGTCGTTTGCCAAGCAAATAAGTGATAAGCATGGCTGATACTAAGGAAAATGCATTCTGCATAACTGTAAAAAGATTCAAGCCGAAGTGAATCAGAATGCCAGCTAATACCGCAGATGTGAGTGACCGTGGGATTTGTGAGATGAGTCGCTCAAAAATCCCAGTGATCCCGGCGATGATGGTCAGTATTGCTGCAAACACAAAAGCCCCTACCGCTTCTGGCATAGTAACCCCTGTGAGGCTGGTTGCGAGCAAGGCTGCCCCAGGGGTGGACCACCCTGCTAATATGGGCATTTTGTAATAGAGTGACAAGCCAATACAACAGCTGGCTAAACTTAAACCTAATGCGAACAGCCATGAGCTGATTTCTGCAGAAGATGCTCCAGCTTCAGTAGCCGCTTGAAAGACAATAATTGCTGAACTTGTAAAACCGACCAAAACAGCGATAAAGCCAGCAGTCATCTGTGATAATGAAAATCTAAACATAACAGGATCATGGGTTCGTGTATTGTTGAACAAGTGTAACATAATTTTGATAGCGTTGCTTGGCAATTTGGCCCTGTTCCATGGCCTTCAACAAGCTACAGCCACGATCAGTGATATGATTGCAGTTGCGGTATTGACATTGCTGGAGGTAGGGTCTGAATTCACGAAATCCCCACGTGACTTCAGCCGGTGATATATTCGATAATTTGAACTCTCTGACACCCGGAGAATCAATAATCGCACCACCATCAGGCAAGTGGTAAAGTGCGGTGTGGCTAGTAGTATGCTTACCTAACTCACTTAAATCTGAAATTTCCTTAATTTTCACATTGGTCTCCCATGGCAACAATGCGTGAATGATTGATGATTTACCTACGCCTGATTGTCCTACAAAAATAGTGATATGGTTGACCAGAGCTTCTTTCAGTGTATCTAGGCCCATTTCTTGCATACTGGAGCACAGGATGATCCGGTATTGCAGTGGCTGATATATTTGTTGTAAACAGTTGAAAATATCTGGATTCGTCAGATCACACTTGTTCAGAACAATAGTAATTTGTAATTGTAACGATTCAGCCAATACCAAATAACTATCTAATAATGGCCATGAGATCGCTGGTTTCGGTGCGACGACAATCGCGAGTTGAGTGATATTAGCAGCCATAGGCTTAACTTTGCCTTGTTTATTGGGGCGGCCCAAAATGCTGGATCTTGGATGGCAGCTCACAATAACACCCTGTTGTTTGCCCTCTTTCAGCCAAACCACTCTATCACCCGCGACCACAGGCTCGGTTATATTTGGGCGTACAGTGCAAGAAATGATAGCTCCCGCGTCATCTTCAACGAGTACTTGTTGACCGAAACACGTGATAACCAGGCCATTCTCTAGCACGGTATGTGAATTATCCAGAGTATTTATGCATAAATCAGCTTGTTTTTTTTGAATTCTATGTGCTTGTTGCTGCGTAATTTGACGTTTTCCCATAAGAAACTTGCTGGCATGAAGAGATTTCGATGTATAATCATCACATTTAATTACAAGCGGGGCAATGATTGGCAATAAAAGTTTATTTGGTCGGCGGGGCAGTGCGTGATCAATTGCTCGGATTGCCAATAGCTGAAAAAGACTGGGTCGTTGTCGGCAGTAACCCAGAGAGTATGCTCGCAAACGGCTTCAAACAAGTCGGCAAAGACTTTCCTGTTTTTTTGCATGCCGTGAGCAAAGAAGAATATGCTTTAGCCCGCCTAGAGCGTAAAGTGGGTCCAGGGTATTATGGGTTTCAATGTGACTTTCAAGCGAGTGTGACACTAGAGGAAGATTTACACCGTCGAGATTTGACTATCAACGCTATGGCTATGGATGATCAGGGGCAGCTGATTGATCCATACGGCGGGATCAGTGATTTGCAGGACAGAATTTTACGACATGTTTCCTCGGCCTTTGTTGAGGATCCTGTAAGGGTCTTGCGTGTAGCACGGTTTTTGGCAAGGTTTCATCATTTGGGTTTCAGAATAGCTGAAGAAACCAGAGAGTTGATGTATACCATGGTGAAAGACGGAGAACTGCTTCATCTGACAGCGGAGCGCGTATGGCAAGAATGGTGCAAAAGTTTGGCGACAACCAGCCCTGAGCAATTTATTCGAGCGTTGCGCGCCTGTGGTGCGCTGCAAGTTACAATGCCTGAGGTCGATCTGCTATTCGGTGTGCCAAACTCATGTACTCATCATCCAGAAGTGGACTCTGGCGAGCATTCATTGATGGTATTGGCTGAGGCTACAAAATTGTCTACTTCGCCCGTGGTTCGCTTTGCCTCTTTCTTACATGATCTGGGCAAGACCTTGACGCCCATTTCACAATGGCCAAGCCATCCTGAACATGCAGCTCGTGGGCCTATTGTGATAGGTCAGTTATGTCAACGGCTTAAAATCCCTTTGGCTTATAAACGTTTTGCAGAATTGGTTGCACACTTTCATTTAGTTATTCATCAGGTGCACAATTTGCAGGCGGATACTATTGTTAAGATTTTGCAGGAAGTTGACGTGTTCCGAAAACCGCAGCAGTTTGAACTGCTGTTGCTTGCTTGCCAAGCAGACGCGCAAGGTCGGCTGAAGGCCGGCGATTATCCACAAGCCAATTGTTGGCGAGCCATAGTGACAAGTCTCAATGAGATTCAAGCCAAACATTGTGTAGCTGATGGCTTTATCGGTGAAACCATCAAAACAGAATTGCAGCGAAGGCGGATTGCGGCTTTAGAAAATATTATACATTCTTGGAGTAAACGTGAAACACAATCATAACTTAATTTGGATAGATTTAGAGATGACAGGGCTTGAGCCAGCTCGAGATCGCATTATAGAAATAGCAACTGTTGTTACCGATGCACAATTGAATGTACTGGCAGAAGGTCCTGTGTTTGCTATATGGCAGGAGCCATCTATGCTGGCGACCATGGATGCGTGGAATGTCAGGCAACATAATCAATCTGGGCTAGTAAAACGAGTGCAGGAGCAAGGTATCTCTGAACAAATAGCCGAAAGCCGCACCATCGAATTTTTACAGAAATATGTCGATTCAGGGCATTCGCCAATGTGTGGCAATAGTATTTGCCAGGATAGGCGTTTTTTAGTGCGCTATATGCCGAGTTTGGCAGCTTTTTTTCATTACCGTAATTTGGACGTTAGTACGCTGAAAGAATTAGCGAAGCGCTGGAAACCGGAGATAATGTCAGGTCTGACGAAAGAGTCGCGACATTTGGCCCTAGCAGATATATATGATTCAATCGCCGAATTGAAGTATTATAGGTCACATTTTTTGCGTTTGGATGAAACAGGAGAATAACATGGTCGAACGTGAGTCCCTGCAACTACCTAATGGCGCTAGCCAACTGCTTCTGCATTCCTGCTGTGCACCGTGCTCGGGTGAGGTCATGGAGGCACTCTTGGCCAGTGGCATCAACTTCAGTATTTTCTTTTATAATCCCAATATTCATCCTATCCAAGAGTATGAAATTCGCAAGCAGGAAAATGTGAGTTTTGCTGAAAAAAACGGTATCCCATTTATTGATGCGGATTATGATAAAGATAATTGGTTTGCTCGGGTCAAGGGTTTAGAGTGGGAGCCAGAAAGAGGCAAACGCTGTACCGCTTGTTTTGATATGCGCTTTGAACGTACGGCTTTGTACGCCTCTGAACATGGCTTTACACTCATCAGTAGTTCATTAGGCATTTCACGCTGGAAGGACATGGATCAAATCAATCAGGCGGGCATTCGCGCCGCAAATCGTTATTCGGGCATGGAGTATTGGACCTACAACTGGCGAAAAAACGGTGGTGCAGAACGGATGTATCAGATTGCAAAACGTGAAAATTTTTATCAACAAGAGTATTGTGGTTGCGTCTATTCCTTGCGCGATACCAATCAGTGGCGACAAAAGAATGCACGTGAACGTGTTAAGATAGGGGTCAATTATTACGGTGAGCCGAATAAAAAAGATTAATTGAGCGTTCCGCAGCACTTTATTTGGTATACTTTGAACCCCATGCTTTCCGCACACAAATTATACACATACACCCTAAGGTTGCATGCGATCTGCAACGTGTTTGGGCAGCAGTAACCAGTAACGCCCTTTGCTTTGCATGTTAGATGCTGCCAATATGGCCTTTTTGCCAGCGCCAAAAAAGATATCACCACGGATTTTTCCTTTGATAGCTCCACCAATATCTTGCGCAACCATTAACCGTTGAAATTGATCAGCAGTCCGGAAAGGATTATCGGTAGTGAGCCATAGCGGTGCACCCAATGGAACCCATGTTCTATCAATAGCCAAAGAATATCCTTGGGTCAAAGGAATGCCTTGTGCGCCTAAAGCACTTGTTTCTTTCAGTTTTTGGAAAAATACGAACGATTGGTTCTGCTGCAAAATATGGCTTTTTTCTTGCGGGTGCGATTCTAGATATTGTTTGATGCGGTAATAAGAAGCTTTGCTCTTTTCTAAGATACCTCTGCTTATCATGATGCTGGCAATGGATGTATAGCGCGCGCCATTTTCCCCTGCATAATTGATAGCAAGTGTACTACCATCTGGCAATTGAATGTTGCCGGACCCCTCAATTTCTAAAAATAAACGATCGACGTCACTTGCAATCCAGGCGATAACAGGGGCCAATTGAGCAATTGCACCATTGTCAATTTCTTTACGGGTGAATGTCTGCTGATAATGTTTTTTCGGCAAGGCATAAATAGGTACGGTAAATTGCTTTGTTTTTATCAGGCTTCCCTGCACTGTGGGCAAATAATAGCCAGTAAACAAGCCCTCTTTGCGATGATGGCTCAGTTCGATGGGCACAAACCATCGTTCGAAGAAAGCCTTGGCAGTTTCGTTTGATAGCAAGCTCAAAGATTTTGCAGCAATACACGCTGGATGCCAGTCTTTGGCTTTTAGAGGAATATGGTTATTGCCTGTTTCTTGCTGTGGGTCGATGTTTAAAAAGACCTTACAGGATTCTTGAAATGCTTGAAGAGATTTCAAAAAATGGTTTTTGTGCCAACCCGGTAGTTTCTGGAACGCATCGTTGGCTATTGCAACAGCTTTTACATCAGTTGCTGGTTTTTGTGATAAGGGGATGGATATACCATCGCTGGATGGTAACCAACACCACCAGGTAACTCCAGCGAAAAAAGCGATGAATCCTGCTAGGCAAAATAGTACTTTATTTCTCATGGAGAAATATTATACATAAAATTAGGTAAATAGCAACGATTTATGTGTGCATGAAAACATCAACTGGCAATGTTCGTGGTATAAGCCAGCGCATGATGGCGGTCTTCATCCTATTTTGATTCGAGCAAGTTTTAAAATTGGAACGAATCTTCGATAAAGCCTACATACAGTAAAATGACTCCAAACATCAAACCAAATAAGCTAAACAAGAAAGGAATTTGCTCAATATGTTCGGATAAAAGAGTTTTCCATTGCTTCACAAATATCACTCTGAAAATGCCGATCAGCAACATGCTTGCACCAATAATGGTCAGCAGTAAGGGCCAGCCCAGTTCTAAGCTGTGCGCAAAGAGCAAGGACTCAACACCGAAAATGACAGGCAACACACCACCCATGATGTAACCAGTCTCTGTTTTTAACATGTTTTTGGCCATTTGACGGGCGTCTTCAAGGTTAAACAAAATTCCAAGAGCAAGAATCACGGAGACCAATCCGAACCAGCGGGCGAATAAAACATGTGTCATAATAGCAATCCTTTGTTAATATTTTATGATGTTTTGACGAAAAATCTTTGTAATTTTTCATGAGATGTATCATCATATTAGCATAATAAAAAAGTATCGCAACCAGGAGTCAAGGTATGGTCGCCAGTACGCAGGGTCAGCTGAACCACAGCAATTTTAGCCGCTGGATTGTTAAATTTTTTATCGCTGCCATCGGCTTGACAGTGCTAATGTCACTGACTGGTTGTAAAGAGCATTTTACTGGCATGCTTAATCCTAAAGGTATCGTCGCGTACCAAGAACGTAAGTTGTTCTTTGATACGTTGGCACTTATGTTGATTGTGGTTTTGCCCGTTATCATCATGAGCATCACCTTTATGTATCATTATCAAGTATCGCATCGCACGAGAGATTACAAGCCTAACTGGAGCCACAATACTTATCTGGAATCATTGTGGTGGGGCATACCCTGTGTGATCATACTGGTTTTGGGGACTATAGCATGGAAGAAAACCCACGAACTAGATCCTTACAGGCGCATCACCGGCTATGATGAAAAGCCGCTGTTGATCGAAGTGATTGCCTTGCCATGGAAATGGTTGTTTATTTATCCTGAACAGAATATCGCCACAGTAAACTACCTGGAAATTCCTCTTGGCAAGCAAGTAGAGTACTGGATAACAGCGGATAATGTGCCCATGAGTTCTTTCTTTGTGCCGCAGCTGGGAAGCCAGATTTATGCTATGTCTGGTATGCGTACTCGTCTACATCTGGTTGCTTCTGAGCTAGGGGTGTATGATGGGTTGAATACGCAATACAACGGGCACGGATTTTCAGGCATGCACTTTGACGTTCATGTTGTTGCCCCGGCAGAACTGGAGGCCTGGTTCACACAAACAAAGAAAATGCCAAAGAAATTGGACCAAGCCGAGTATAACGCGCTACTGAAACCTACCATGGCCGACAAGCCTAAGCTGTTTTCAGGCGTAGAAAATGATTTATTTAATCGGGTGATGACAACCTATATGGTTGGCACAGGCCCCACGCATCCGCGTGAACAAACTATCCACAAGGAATAATTATGTTGCAAAATTTATTACTTGGTAAGTTAACAATTGACGCTTTGCCTTTTGACAACCCTTTTGCTATGGGTGCAGGCGCGTTTGTGGTCTTGGGGTTTTTAGGGACTCTTGCCGCAATTACTTTTATGCGTAAATGGTCCTATGTTTGGAATGAGTGGGTCACTTCAGTTGATCATAAAAAAATAGGTATCATGTATCTTATTTTGTCTTTTGTGATGCTGCTGCGTGGGTTCTCAGATGCGTTATTAATGCGTACTCAACAAGCAATTGCAGCTGGGCCGTCTACCGGATTTCTGGTTCCAGAGCACTATGGTGAGATTTTCACTGCTCATGGTGTAATCATGATATTTTTTGTGGCTATGCCTCTGGTATTTGCGCTGCTCAATATGATTTTACCTCTACAAATTGGAGCTAGAGATGTCGCATACCCTTATTTAAACTCCCTTAGTTTTTGGCTGACCTTTGTCGGTGCAATGCTCTGTAACTTATCATTGTTTGTGGGCAAGTTTGCATCGGTCGGTTGGCTTGCCTACCCGCCCTTATCCGAACTTTATTATAATCCAGGAGTAGGGGTCGACTATTACATTTGGTCACTCCAAATAGCGGGTATAGGCACGCTACTTGCCGGTATCAACTTCATAGCCACTATTTTCAAGATGCGCTGTACTGGCATGACGCTCATGAGAATGCCTGTGTTTGTGTGGGCATCATTGTGCGCGATGATTTTGGTAGCATTAGCATTCCCTGTGCTAACAGTAACCCTCGCTTTATTATCTTTAGACCGCTTGTTTGATATGCATTTTTTCAGCGATTTCTCCGGCGGAAATAATATGATGTACATCAACTTAATCTGGATTTGGGGGCACCCCGAAGTATACATTCTTATACTACCAGCATTTGGGGTGTTTTCTGA
>DAIOSQ010000079.1:0-8773 GCA_036752465.1 Legionellaceae bacterium
CTAAAGTACGCCAGTGTGTACTAGCGTTACTCTATGGTCAACCCGATCGTAGCTTGCATACTAATCAAATTATCCGTTTAACGCGCTCAGGAACAGGAGCCGTTCAGCGAGAGCTTGAGAAATTAGCTGCTGTGGGACTAATAACTGCGCAATCTATTGGTAATCAGAAACATTACACAGCTAATTGTACTTCACCATTAACACCATCATGAGCTTTTGGGTCCGTAGATTTTCCCCTCGTTTGAGTTTGGTTTCTTGTATGTTGATTGGTATCTTGATTTGAAGTCTATACCTACTATTGCTGCAAGGTTTGACCGAATTTCACCAATCGTACGCAGTTCGTTTTTATCTGCTTGCTCAGCGCCTACTGCCACTCGTCCACCACCACCTGCCGCCACTCGCCCACCACCACCTGCTGCAGGTAACACAGCACCTACTTTTATCGCTAGGACTTCCTGTACTATTTGTTTCAAAGCAGCGTTCATCCCAACTTCATCTGGTGTATGTTGGCTTTTTTCTTCAGGAGAAACAATAATGTGAACTTCACAAAGCTGAAGTGCTCTTGCTCGAAGATTGGTTGTTTCCTCCGAAATCGGCAATTGCCCTATAAGCCGTGATACTTCGCGCGCTTTGGAAAAGACGCTTCCAGATACACCAATCATTTCCTCTCGCGTACGTAAACTTAACAGCTGGCCTACCTGCATCGGAAATTGTGATTGCTCGGCCAAAACACCGCACACTTCAAGTGTTGCTAATGTTGCTCCACGGTCTTTTCCTTGGGATAGTGAAATGAAATCTTGCTCCTTGGTACTCACCGCCCACAACTTATCCGCCTTGTCTCTGAGTTCGTCGGGATTAAGAGAACAGTCCACAGCGATGTCAATAAGATCGATATCTGGAAACCCGGATGGATCTACACCCGGATATCTTTCCTTCCACTCCGCAAAATCCTTCAATGCCCCTACACGTAATTTTGAATTCCTTGCCGTTATACTACCCAGTAATTCATGTGATGGTTGTCCACAAAAAGTACTCATAGGCTGGAAAATTTCAACGGCGGAATGATACCCTGCAGTCATGAGCACCGCCGATGCAAGGGAGGCAATTGCACGAGGATTAAGGCCCGATTGACCAGCAGGCTCATCAGGTGTAAATGTCTCAGGACGTGCACCGCATAACATGGCTGTCATCACAGCAATCTCTCCAAAAGAACCAGATACGTGTCCAGTCACTGGTTCATCCACCCCCTCCAATAGCTTTTTAGGTACTGTGAACTGTGGCCAAGCAACCGATAATAACCTTTGTGACTGGTCGATCTGAGTGGTTGCAGAAATTATATCGTCTGCTTTACCACCTTGATTTAAAAGCCCTTGGCGTTCTTTCGACGAATCTTTTACGAGCACTCGTTCCGTTGCTTTGGTTATGGTATGCACTGTTGCGCTAAGCACACCATCCGGCTTCGATGCGGTCAGTAACCTGGCTCTTTTGAAATTATCGGCAAATGTGACAAACTCTGATGTGGAGCCTGCACCTGCCGCATTGAACAGCCCCATCACCAAAGTGTTGTATACTTTTTCCGCGGCGTCTTTTGCGAATGCTCTTGGATCGTCTTTTTTTGCTGGGTCGCCACATATAGGAGCCGGGTATGTCGGTCCAAAACCTATTTGGTCCGGTTCAAACCCCCCGAGATCACCCACAAAAGTGAGCAAAGCTTGACGATCTATTGCACCAACCGGGCCTTCTTGTACACACCTTTCTAGAATCCCATCCATCCTAGCCCGACATGTATTGGCAAGGGTGAGAACCTTATCATTATAACTTTGTTGGCCTTCTGGCAGACGAGCTCGCGCTGCACCTAACGCACGTACCTGAGCATTGAATCCTGGTATACGCCCAGCTCCGCCGTCGGCCATGAACCTGGTGAACATGGTGATAAGAATTTCGCCATTTTTTAAATTGTCTACAGGATCGGATGTAGCATCTATAACACGAAGTACCTGCCTCACACCATGAGTACAACGCTGGATGGCCTCCATACTCTCTCTACCTGGGTGATATAATAAGTTCCGCGCCGCTATCGACTGATCACACGCCATCCTTAGTGTCTCCTCATTCGTAGTACTCTCAGGGTCAACTAGCTCAGCCGTGTCCCTATGTGGGGATGGCTCGAATGGACTGTCGTTCCTCTTTGATGATTCTGGGGTTCGATTGTCTTGCATCATATCACCTCATTTTTGTTTAACATTAAGTAAAATTGATCTTTATATGTTTTTTTTGTATTCATACTTAAGGTATAATCAGTGACAATAAATTTGTCAAATAGCCCTTGTTCACATTTGCTAAAATGCCACAACAAATTTTTGAGGAGATTATAATGCGTTATAAAAGCACAAGTACAAATAACCCAGAGGGGCGTGAATTTACAGAAGGGTACGAATCTGAGTACGAATCTGATGGAGAAACCAAGTATTACCCTGAAAAATTTCTCGGAGCTGGTCAGTTTGCTAAAGCAAGGTTGTTTAGATCCACTGATGACAAAAAGGTTGCTGTGTTAAATCCAGTGAAGATACCTGGGGATAAATGTGAAGCGCGAACTAAACACCAATTTTTCCAAACAGTGTATCCCCAACATCAGTCTCATTTATTTAGTATTGACGATGATTACAGGCTTGTGGTGCCTTATATTGAATATACTTCTTTCGCAGAGCTTGCAATTGATACGCCAGAGCAGCAAAGACTGCTATTACGCTCCGCGGCCCAAACATTACAAGATTGCCATAATAAGGGAATGATTCTAATCGATCTAAAAGCAGATAATATCTACTATGATGGCAATACGCAGCAAAGCTATTTGATTGATGGCGGTTTTTCTGTACCCATAGGGTCCTCGGTTGATCCTTGGACCTTTCGAAAAAATACTCAAACAATCGTAGATGAGTGCAAGATAACATATACACAAATTGCCCCAGAATGTTGGTCAGTAAGACCGGTGAAGGTGTTGGCTAGGCCAGCTATGGATATATACGCACTTGGCAATATGATGCGCAATTTATTAAAAGATAAAGATCAAGATGGCGACATGCAACTATTGATAGCACGCTGCTTAGAGAGCGATCCGCAAAATCGACCAACACCATTGGAGTTGATTACTTCGTTAGACTCTTACATACATCTCGAGATAGAAGCCGATTTAAACACACCAGCGGCCTCTATCCGATAGAAAGAGCTTCTCGGCAGTTAAACCACCGGACCCGTCTATTGCACTGGATGAAAAACTTATTGCGGCTGCTGCATTGGCCGGGATAAGGCACAAAATCCGTATATTCTGGTATTGCGCACCGGGTGGTGCGCCAATCACTTACTTAGGCCCGGGAGCATTATCGGATTGCTCTGTTTGATATTTCTCTTGCGCAATCTGTCTAATGCTAGCTGCTGTTAGTGGGTTTTCTGGCACGCTCCCACGTGCTTGCTCTCTGGCATTATACGCATCAATCGATGCCTGCTGCTCTTTTAATTGTTTTGGTGTCAATTTTTTTATAAAAAACCTGTCCATGATAAGCTCCTATGACTATATTTAAAGTTGATTGGCTATTTTATCTCTCAATTCATCAAGATAATTTCCGTATGCTCCGGCTCTTATGTATGATTCTGGAGGATTTCTGGCTTGCAGGTTTATATTCAGCCACGTTCATTGAGGGGAGAATACCCCCCTCATAAAGCCTAATTAATACCTCATGAGGGGTGCTATTGTTTCGCCAAAAAACATAGAGATAACAAACTTACCATAAAATTGTAAAAAAAACCAGCTCGTTGCCGTTCAATATCATTTCAAAAATTATCTAAATTACGCAGCACGAAGTTCGCTGATCGCTTATTTATTATTAGGCCTGGAAGCTTCATCAGATTCCTCTGCTGTATCGTTATCTTCCGCAATCCTTCTGAGCTCCTCTCCTGTTAGTGGATTTTCTGGCACGTTGCCACCACGTGCTTGCTCTCTGACATTATACGCATCAATCGATGCCTGATGCTTTTTTAATTCTTCATTTGTCAATGGTTTTATAAAACTCATGATAAACTCCTATGACTAGATTTAGAGTTGATTAGCTTCCTGGTGCAAACGTCGAACCTTGCCTATCTTCTTTTTTCTCCTCATGCTCCTCATGCTCCTCATGCTCCACACCCAAGAGAGCAGGCACAACAGCAGTATAACCTATCTGTGTGCTCAATTCCTCAAGATAAGTCTCGTATGTTTTGGTTCCTGTATATAATTCTCTATGATGCATGGCTTGTGAGTTTATATTAGATTTTTTCGCAAAATCAGCCAAGTGAGGTGGCGACAAAACCGTGATAGACTGGCTTGCTGTATCCACTATCATCACCTGAATAGGATTTTGGCCGCGTGAAACATTGTTATCAACCAATGTAAACTGGGCACGTTTACCTCTCAATGCTGTTAAGACTGTCGTTAACTCATCTGCAACAGCTTTATGGTTGCCCAAAATGTTTATCTTGGCTTCAAACCGGCCTGTTTCTTCGCCTCGTTTGGCGGCTCGCGATATAGCATTCTCTACATCGGTTGAAACAATAAGTCCTATCACTTGCCCACCATTTTCTACTCCAAATTCTGCATCGCGTTCAATACGGGTCTGATCGAAAAACATATGAGGGGCTGTCCCCGCCAAAACCATCTCACGTAACGCCCCTTTTATTTTTATTTTCGTCAATAGTGATGCCTCTTCTTGAGATAATTGAGAATATAGATCTGGCCTAACTTCTGACTGTTGAAGCAATAATGGCTTTAAACTATCCCCATTAATTTTTGCAATATTTTTCCAAGCAATGCCTACATGTTCTGCAGAGACTTCCATGGTTTTAACAGAAGAACCCTTTCCTGATGATATGCCCCCGGTCACCAATAACGTTTTCCGTTCGTTTTGTGGTGGAATCTGAAGAGGTTGTAAAGTTGCGTCTGCTGTGATTTTTTGCAAAACCAGTGCTTTTATTAGCTGAGTAGCCCTATTGGAGTACAAACTATCTGTGGCCAAGGCAATCATTGCATCACGTGCCGAGTAACCGGGTGCATAACTACCAAACCCATAGCCTTCGCTACTAGCTTTTTCAACAGTATTACAAGCAGTCTCACAAGCATCCCAAATCTGCTGCTCATCTGGATCTGGCAACAGCTCAATCTGTTGTTCAGATAAACGTGCATCAACTAAGACTGCAACTCTCGTCTCTATCTCGTTTCTTAGCCCATCAATATTTAGCCCAGCTAACTCGTCTAACACCGCGCGATGAACCTTCGCCACTGTCGCTTGCATTTCTTCTTCATCCTGCACTTGCAACGTGGTTACAACACCAACAATTGCCTCGTGAAGCGCTAAGCGCGCCGGCTTAAAAGCAACATAACTATTGACCAACCTTGTAGCATCACAAGAATGCAGCTCGGCCAATTCTTGAGCACCCCTATACACATGTTCACTGTCTAGGATGGTGTACTTCAAATCCGATACACTAACGCCTGCCGGGGCAGCCGGATTTGCCTTTAGACGAGTTAAAACACTTACCGTTGAGACATTTTCAGGATCGAACTTGTCTTGACTCATGATAACCACCTTGTTTGAAAGTGTGTCATAGTTTAACTATAGAACAAAATTTCAATACTGCTCGATTTTTTAAAAACGAGTAATAGCCAGCCCTATTGCGAGTTTTTTAAAATTTCGCAGCCATAAAAAGCAATAGTGAAAAACCAAGATCTTCAGGTGGAATGAGTATACACTGTAGCTTATTGGCTACTGCTTAAGGATAAACCCATGACTGCTCCCTACGACAAAACTTATGCAGTCATGGGTTTAGGTTATGTCGGCCTAGGACTGGCAACGGCTTTAGGTTTAAAAAGTCGTGTGATTGGGTTTGATATCAATCTCCAGCGCATTGCTGAGTTGCAGCAAAATAATGATGCAAATCGATTGATTGATGCAGCAACTCTATCCAAATCAAACATTTTATATACCCACACTATTGCGGATATAAAAGACGCGAATTTTTACCTGATCGCGGTGCCAACACCGGCGTATTTTTACGAAACCCCTAATTTAGAGCCACTGCTCAAGGCCGTGCAACAGTTGGCGGTTATGCTTAAACCAGGCGATATTGTGGTCTTCGAATCAACGGTTTATCCAGGGACCACCGACAACCTTTGTATTCCTACCCTGGAACGTTTGAGTGGCCTAAAACATGGGGTGGATTTTCATGTCGGGTATTCGCCTGAACGGATCACCCCCGGTGATGAACATCATCAGCTGCACGACCTCACCAAAATTATTGCTGCGCCTGACCCCGCAACATTGCAAAGCATGCAGGACACTTACCTATCTATTTGTGCGGATGTGTATCCTGTCTCAAGCATAGCTGTGGCCGAAGCCATTAAAATTCTCGAAAATACTCAACGCGATGTTAACATCGCCTTGATGAATGAATTTACAAAAATTATGCACGCTTTAAATTTAGACATGCATGAGATTATCGCAGGAGCTAAAACAAAATGGAGTTTTGTGCCGTTTCATCCCGGATTGGTCAGTGGGCATTGTATTGCCATTGACTCCCATTATCTGGCTTTTCAAGCGAAAAGACATGGGGTACAACATGATTTGATTTTAACTGCCAGAAAAGTCAATGACGGCATGACCCAGTTTATCATTCAGTCTATGTTGAAACTATGCATTCAACATCACATAGATACCCGCGATATGAGCATTGGTATGTTAGGGGTTGCCTATAAAGAAAACATCCATGATATCCGCAATAGTTTGTCGATAAAACTTATCAAAGAGCTACATGAACATGGGTTTCGTTATCACGTGCATGATCCCATGGTTGATCTGACCGTAATCCCAGGTGAACAACCCATTCAGTTGCAACCCTTTGCATCGTTAAAGAATGTATCGGTGATCATTCTTACCGTCGGCCATGATTTTTATCAGGACATGGGACTAGAAAAAATCGTCAGCATCGGTAAAAAGCCGCCTATTTTACTCGATATCCCAAATTTATTTGTTAAGGAGCAACACCAGCTGCAAGATTTGATATATTGGAATTTGTAACCATACCACCCGGGCCTGTCGAGCGGCCCTAGCAACTCCGGCCACGTAACCGATTGTAAAGATAATACATAGACGAAAAAAGTGCACAAAAAGCTCGCCACAGGCGGTAAAAACCCATATCAATTAACGTCAAGGCAAAAATACGCACAACAGACCATTTGGTGTGATATTTATTGTAGGTGAGCAAGCTTAAGATGGCGCATGACATGGTAATAAACAACATGTAAGTCCATGCTAATAGCATTAGCCAGGCTAAATCGCTCCAATTAATCACATTAAAAGTTAAGGCAAGGATACACATCAGGTAGGAAATGGCTTCCACCACTGGGCCGAAAATTTCATATAAAATATAATATGGAAAAGCGATTAACCCAGTCACGCCATAAGCAGGGTTCAGAACCATTTTTTTATGCCGCGATAAACTGCGCAATAACCCACGTTGCCAACAACTGCGCTGTCGCCACAATGCCTTTAAGGTGCGCGGCTCTTCTGACCAAGCAATCGCACTAGGGGCGTAGGCAATGGTGTACGGAAACTTTTGATCGCGCATGACTTGATGTAACTGCATAATGACATCCGCATCATAGGAAAAATTAGCCGCATCATAGCCTCCCACATCCAACACCGCTTTGGTTTCTAACAACGAAAATGCACCAGGATGGCAGAGTGCCCCACCAATTAAACTCCAGCCTTCTCGGCCATATAAAAATGATCGTAGGTATTCAACCACTTGCACCCCCAACACAAGATTGGACGGAATATGGGTGGTGCGCATCGCTCCTGCTTCAATTTGTGATGTATCTGGCACATAAATATCTCCGCCAACAGCGACGCAATGCGGCGTGATAAGAAAGGTAAATAGTAGGCGCGTAAGCGCCTCTTTTTCGACAATGGTATCCGCGTCCAAGGTCACGTATAACGGTGTTTTACAGATATTTAAAGCCGCATTTATGCAATCGGCACCACAATCACCATACGGACTATGTGCTTTATCAATAACCGTTAATTGCGGTATTTTGCTTGAAATATAATAATTATTGACCTTGCCCGTGGTGATCTGCTCCTTAAAAGCCGGTGGGACTTTAATTAAATCATAGCTTGCCATCAGCGTGCTTAAGGTGTTATCCGTAGAACCATCATTCACCACAATGATATGCAATTTTTTATATTCCAAATTTAGCAACGAGGTCATGGTATTAAAAATGCGTTTAGCCTCATTGTAGGCTGGCACAATAATCGTAATGGGCAATAACGGTTCCGTGTTGAGCGATGTCATGATTTGATTCAGCGTCGCTTCCTTGTATTTTTTAATGATTGTGCGAAAAGTAGCCACCAAAAAGAAAATATAGCCCGTCCACAAAATTGCAAAGTACCCTAAAATAATCAATGAAATATAATAAATGGCATCAATCATCGCACGTCCAGGTTTGTATGATGAGGTTATATTGCGCTATGTCATAAGCAAACGCATCATCTGCCGCGACTTGCTGTTGTAACATAGCAATCCCGGGCTCGCCTAAAGCGATTAAGGCTTGTGCGGCATTCATGCGCACCCACCAGGCGGTATCGTGTAGCCGGGCACTTAAAGGCGCGGCAAACGCCAGATCAGCGGTTTTTGCTAATAACTTAGCGGCTCTGGCACGTATTTGCCAATGAGGATCTTGTAAACA
>DAIOSQ010000080.1:0-8679 GCA_036752465.1 Legionellaceae bacterium
CACCCTGCCAATGTGATGCATCCAGCGCGCTTGGCTGATGAGCTTAAGGCGTTGGCAGGGCCTTACCATGCATTGGTGACCGAGTGGGTGGGGGAAACGCTGCTCACGCAGCAGTTTCCTGCGATTCATGCGGTGGGTCGGGCGGCTGACGTTGCTCCGCGTTTGTTGGAGTTGACTTGGGGCAATCGCCAGCATCCCCGAGTAGTCCTGGTTGGCAAAGGTGTGTGCTTTGATTCCGGTGGTTTGGATCTCAAAACCTCTGCGACGATGCGATTGATGAAGAAAGACATGGCGGGTGCTGCTATTGTGATGGGTATTGCCAAATGGTTGATGGCGCGAGCGTTACCGGTGCATTTAACTGTGCTGATTCCTGCGGTAGAAAATGCGGTGGGGGAACGCGCATATCGCCCGGGGGATGTGTTAACCATGCGCAATGGCTTAACGGTTGAAATTGATAATACCGATGCAGAAGGGCGCTTAATTCTTGCCGATGCGTTAGTGAAAGCCTGTGAAGATGAGCCTGAGTTGTTGATTGATTTTGCCACCTTGACGGGTGCGGCGAGAATTGCAGTAGGCACGGAGGTCTCCGCATATTTTACAAATGACGACAAGCTATCTGAGGGCTTGATGATCGCCGCAGAGGAGAGTGGTGACTATGTTTGGCGATTGCCACTGCTGACTGCTTACCGAGATATGCTGCAATCGAAAATTGCCGATATGCTGAATTCGGCCAATGCTCCTTATGCTGGTGCAATCACCGCGGCTTTGTTCCTGCAACATTTTGTCAAACCGGGTGTTGCCTGGCTGCATGTAGATACCATGGCGTGGAATTTGCGCAGCAAGCCTGGCAAGCCTGAGGGTGGCGAAGCTATGGGTTTGCCTGCCATGATTAGGTATCTGTGGCAACGGTATGCGAAGCAATAAAAAACATTACGAGTGCTTGTTCAAAGTTAATGGGCTTGTGCTTCGGTGGGTTGCAATGGCTGGGTACTTTTGCTGGCTATTTTTCGATATGATGTGTGCTTATATTGAAGCCTTGCTGCCGGTAAAATTGATAATGTTGGCGACTTAGTGTTTTTGCGTCTTCTGCGTTGGCAACCATTTCAATGATGCGCTGAAAACGTTTAAAGTAAGGCGGCACTGTCGCCGTTAGGTTGAGCAGAATATCATTAAAGCCAACTGGCGCTGCCGCAAAACCAAATTGTATCGGCGGGGGCGCGGTGGGACCTTCTCCCTGGAGGTTATGTGGTACAAAACTATCTTCCCTGAAAGTCCATAGCAGTTCGTCTAGTGTTTCCGCCATTGTTTGATCAGCGCACAGCACGAATACAGTGCGACCTTGCAGATACGCTTTTTCTAATAAGCGGCAGATAAAATGCTGCTCGGCGACGTCGGCGCTCAATATATAAAAATCAACTTTCATCGGCAATATGGCGCAATAGTTGCGTCAAGAGCGGGACTGGTCGTCCGGTGGCGTCATTATTTTTACCGCTATTCCAGGCGGTGCCAGCAATATCGATATGAGCCCAAGGAAATTGACTGGCGTAGCGGGATAGAAAGCAGGCTGCAGTGACACTGCCGGCAATACGATCAAAGGTTGCGTTGACCATATCGGCCAAAGGACTGGCGAGCGCATCTTGATATTGATCGTCTAATGGCATCCGCCAGACGCGATCTAAGCTATCTTTGGCAGCGGCTTCTATACGGCTAGCCAAGGCTTCATGCGTGGTCATATACCCGCTGGCAACATGCCCAAGCGCGATAATAATAGCACCCGTCAAGGTTGCCACATCCAGCACAAATTTTGGTTTGAATTGTTCGGCGTAAGTTAGGGCATCGGCCAACAGCAGTCGACCTTCGGCATCGGTGTTGACAATTTCGATGGTTTGTCCAGATAAGCTGGTGACAATATCGCCCGGTTTGACGGCATTGCCTCCTGGCATATTTTCAGTACACGGCAGCAAACCTATGACATGCAGGGGTAAAGCCAACATGGCGCACGTTTTTAAGGTGCCTAAGACACTGGCAGCACCGGCCATATCATATTTCATTTCATTCATACCCGCGCCTGGTTTGAGCGAAATACCACCTGCATCAAAGGTAACCCCTTTGCCTATCAACACGATCGGTGGTTGACTTGTTGGCGTGCCTTGATAGTGCATTTCAATAAATTTAAGTGGTTCGTGACTACCTTTGGCCACGGCAAGCAATGCACCCATACCTAGCTTTTCGACTGCGGCTTGATCATGAATCTTGGTTTGTATGCTCTTAAATTCTTGCGCTAATGCCAGCGCTTGGGTGGCCAGGAAAGTTGGGGTGCAATGATTCGCTGGCGCATTTGCTAACGTGCGGCACAAGTGCATGCCAGCAGCGACCGCTTGCCCTTGCTTAATGGCTTCTGTATGAGCTTCTTGCAGATAAAATGTAACTGATGTTAAGCTATTGTGGTGAATATCTTTGCTTTTGTAGGTCAGAAATTGATCATGTGCATGTTGTATGTGAGTGACCATGAGCTCTATTTGCTGATCGGCAGTTCGGTCAAGTACTTGTGGCAGAGCAAGCGTAACTGAACTCAGTGCTTGCTGATTCACTTGTTCTGTGATGCTGAGCAGCAGTTTTGGCAAGCTGGTGGCGTTGAAAGCATCGGCGGTCTGACAATATATCAGCAAAAGACTTTGTTGCGCTGCAATGTGCCAGCAATGGGTTTTATTTTTTAAAAGACGCGCGATCAGCTCGGGAATGACCGCGCGCATACTTTCTGGGAGGCTGGCGACAATCTCGGGTAAGTTACCATCGCTGAATATACCCAATACCAGGCATTCGTCATGTGGATGCGGTAAATGCTGCGTCAAATTGAATTGCATGGTGTCTTCCTCTGCTGTGGGAAAACTGTTAGTTTATCTCTGCAATTACAGATCAGCAATCACTTTCTCAAAGAGGCGTAAGGTGTTAATTTTTAGATATTTACTAAAAGAAGTGTTTGTCGCCCTGACCGCATTGACGATTATCTTATTGCTGGTTTTTATGAGTAACCAGCTCATCCAATATCTTAATCGGGCTGCTAACGGCCAAATACCTGGTATGTTGATTATGCAAGTCATGATGCTCGAATTGCCAACGTTGTTGAGTTTGTTGCTGCCGCTGGGGTTTTACGTGGCGGTTCTGATCACCTATGGTCGCATGTACGCTGAAAGTGAAATGATTGTTATGCAAGCTTGTGGCTATGGCCCCGCGGCATTATTAAAGCATACCTATTATATTGCTGCGATGGTGGCGGCGCTGGTATTGGTCATTATGCTTTGGATCAGCCCGATCATAGCCTACGATCGTGCCCGCTTGTTGCAAACTACCGGGGTGCAAACATTGATTCAAACGCTGGCACCTGGCCGATTTCACGCTTTTTCTCAGGATAGACAAGTTTTTTATGTAGAATCGATGAATCGCGATCATACCCGAGCCCAGCATATATTTTTAGCCAAATTATTGCCCAAAGAGGATGCCGAGGATTGGGATGTCGTCTGGGCAGAGCAAGCTTATACGCAAACCGATCCCAAAACCGCGGAAGATTATCTGCTCTTAACGCAGGGACATCGCTATCATGGTGTTCCAGGACAGGCCGATTACCAAATAGTTGCATTCAAGAGCTATCAGCAACGCTTGCCACATCCAATAGAAATGGTCAAGCGTGATATTCGCGCGATAAAAACTGCACAGTTATGGCCGCTGGATAATCCAGACTTGCAAAAAGCAGCTGAGTTACAATGGCGTTTTTCGGTGCCGTTGATGGTGTTAACCTTGACTTTGGTGGCGGTTCCGCTCAGTCGTGTCAATCCGCGGGCGGGTAAGTATGCGCGCTTATTGCCGGCCATTGTGATTTTTATTCTCTATGCGAATTTGTTGTTCATTGCCCGTGATTGGCTGGTGCATGGCAAAATTCCGCTCTGGCTTGGGCTATGGTGGGTGCATGTGTTGGTGCTGCTGCTAGGCTTGGGCTTGTGTTGGCGTAATCATGTGAAATTATCATGAAGATATTAGATAAATACATTAGCAAAGCTGTGTTATCCTCCATTGGTCTGGTGACGCTGTTGCTCATCGGCTTGCAAATCTTTATTTTGTCTGTCAATCAAATTGATAGCTTGGGCAAAGGTGATTATGGCTTGTGGCCTGCCAGTGTGTTTGTCATGCTGCAACTGCCGTACGAAGTCTATTTATTTATTCCCATGGCTAGCTTACTGGGGTGCTTGATTGGTCTTGGTATGCTCGCCAATCAACGTGAATTGTTGGTGATGCGGGCGGCTGGTATGTCGATGTGGCAAATCACGTGTGCGGTTTTTAAAGCGGCTCTGTGGGTAATGTTGTTGGTTGCGCTTATGGGGGAGTTATGGGTACCGAAAATGCTGCGCAGCGCCAATGACATCAAAATGCAAGCTTTACACAAAGGACAAAGCTTACGCACCTCTCGTGGGATCTGGGTGCGCGAGCATGATAACTTTATGATGTTAGGCCAAGTTTTAAGTAATAAACATGCTGCGCAAGTCTTGCAATTTCAATTCACTGCAGATGGACAGTTACAAATTGCTCGGCACATCGATAGCTTGAGTTATGAGCGAGGGCAATGGGTGGCATATGGTGTACAGCAAACGCACTTTTACCCAACCCATAGTTCGGCCCAGCATCTTGCGCAAGTGCGCCTAGATTTGGCTTTAGAGCCTAGTTTTCTGCAAGTCACGGGTGGCGAGCCTGATGAGATGAGCATGCTAGATTTGTATCGTTATGGCATGTTACCCAAACACCCCCAACAGCTAGCTGCACAATATCAGCTGGTTTTTTTACAACGATTGATTCAACCGTTGACGACGTTGGTCATGATGTTATTGGCAATACCGTTTGTGTTTGGTCCATTGCGCTCTTCGACCATGGGTTCCAAACTGGTGGTCGGTGCCAGTGTAGGATTTGGTTTTCATATCATTAATCGTTTCTTTGGCACGGTCAGTCAAGTTTATCAATGGCCGGTAACGTTAGCAGCCATCGGTCCTACCGTGCTATTTGCTGGCTTAGGGTTGTATTTGATGTGGCGCAGTCGCTAATGCAGCCAAACAGTAGCACGCAGTGAAGCGACCACCTTGAGATGTTGACCAAGCATTAAAGCAAGCTATACTTAATACATAAGGCATAACAGTGAGGGAGCATATGCCAAACTCAACCCACTGGAAACATAGTAACGACGCCATTATGCGCACCGAGTATGCGCAGCCCAACCCAGATAAAACGATGGTTTTACGTGATTGGAACCGCATGGCGCATGCTGCTGATAAATGTACTTATTTTATAGATGGTCGGCCGTTATCCGCGCTCAGACCGGAAGGCTTTGATAACGTGGAAGCGTTACAGAATTTTTTTGCAGAAAATCTATGCCAAAACGTTTATGATCTTGCTGAACGCAAGGCTTTGGTTGACATGGCTATGCAACATTTATATCAAGCCGGGTTACCGCACGCCACGCATAGTTCTATCATGGCTTTGGCGGCGCAGCATCCCAACAAAGTGCTGGCATCACCCGTGATGCACATTGATTATCGTGCCGGGGCACAGGGGATTTTGATAACTGAGCGCAATACGTATCTTAAATGGCTAGAATCTGGGCGTATAAGTCACCAGCGCACCGCTGATAAATACTACGCGCAAACGAATACCGTTTATTTTGTGAGCAGCAAACAGATTGAGCTTAAGGACTTAACCATAGATTGTCCCAGCCGTAATTTGGCGCCGATTTTTGATCAGCGCCCGCACGAGCAGCAAGTGGTGCGTGCGGTGAGTGTCTTGCGCGAGACTATCGCCAGTGTGGTGGCACCTAGGGTACAGGCCCAAGCAACGGAACTCGATCGAGTTATTTATAGACATCCGCAAGAGTAAGGCGCTGCCGCCGCAGGCGTGGCATCACCAGCCATAAAATAACCGCGGGCAGTAGCAATAAACCAATACCTAGGCTAAATATTAGCCGAAAATGCTGCGTACTGCCGATGTTCATGCTGCCTTCTGGCGGAAAAAAACCAATCACAAGGGTTAAGCCACAGCCCAACAAACCCAAAGTACAGGCGCAATAATAGCCAAAACGTTTGCCGGGTACGGTGAAAGAGCGTGGTAGATGTGCATATTTGCTCTTTAAGCGCAAGGCAGCTAGAAATAAAATCATATACATCATAATATAAAGTTCGGTGCTCAGATCAGTAAATAACCAATAGATACCATTGATGGACGGCAGCAGCAAAAAACCACTGCACAGCAACGTGACCAACAATGCTTGTAACAGCAGAATACGTGTGGCAATGCCTTGGTCGTTGAGATGACACAGCCATTGTGGCAAAAACCCCTCACGAGAGGCCATCAACAAGCCTTTTGCGGGAGAGATTATCCAGTTTACCATATTGCCAAGACTGCCCAGCAACAGCAAAACGACCACCACCGGCATCCAAGCCGATAGCTGATAGGCGGCAAGGAAGTTGGCGAATGCTTGCATGACTCCACCAATTAAACTGATCTCTTTGGCTGGTAGAACACATGCGATAGCCAGCGAGCCTAACACCATGGTAGTTAAAATCAAAATCACAGAATACAACATGGCGCGCGGGAAATTGCGCAAAGGATTCTCCACATTGCGCACATGCACCGCAGCCAGCTCGATCCCCAAAAATGAAGTCATGATGGCGGTCAGTGAGATCCATGATTCATTGTGTTTGAGGTCAGGAAGCATGCTGCGTAGCGAGAGATCAATGGCCAAAGGCTTGCCCTGTAGCATCCAGATGATGGCTAAGCTGATGATGAGTATCATAGGGATGACCATGCCGATGATGGTACAAAAGCTGGCAAATCGCGCCGACGTCTGTAAACCGGATAAGCCGATCAATGTCAACGACCAAAAGACCAAGAGGACTACTGTGACCAGGTACCACTTACTTTGCGCGAGTGCTGGATCAAGCAGATAAGCAAACGTGGCGGCAATAAAAGACAAAATAGTCGGATACCAGACCATGGTATTGATCCATTGCAACCAAATGGTAAAGAATGCGGTTGACTTGCCAAAAGCAAGCTTTACCCAGCTATACACACCACCTTCCTCCTCGGGCCAGGTAGAAGCGAGCTCGGCGGACACCAGCGACACGGGCAGCAAAAATATAATGGCAGAGAACACAAAGAAAAAAATCAGTGATGAGCCAAAAAGAGCAGTGGTTGGTAAGTTACGGACACTATCAATTGCGCCGGTGATCAACAATACTAACGAAAGCACTGAGATTTTTTGAGGTGACCATGCTTTCATCGATGTGCATACTTTGATGATTAAACAGGCGGTGCAGTATAAAACATATTTCGCCTAAGCTCAATGCAATTTTAGTGTATAATTATATTACATTATATCTTTTTTAGAAAGATAAACAACATGAGACATCAGAATCTGCCGAATAAATATCAGCAAGATGAAGGTATTAAACTAGGTTTAAGTCGTGAGCAGGTATTAGCGCCAAACTTTGGTCAACATACAGTTGCTGCTATTAGGAATATTCAAAAAAGAACGGAAGGGTTGTCCTCTAGTGAAGCTTTTGAAATGGTCAAAGGAAAATCATATGTAGATACGGAAGCGCATGTAAAAGCCTATCTAGAAGCTACAAAAAAAGCACAAAAACCGATTGGTGAAATGGCCTTAATAAGGGTAGTCGTGAATACAGGTCGAGGTTTTGGCCATCAGCGTGCTGCTATTACTTTAATGCAAAAATTACGTGAAATGGGCTTTCAAGGTATTTTTGACATTCAATGTGATGACAGACTCCATGCATTTTTAGTGAGTACTAAAACCGGAAAATTTTACATAAATCAGCGGCCATTAGTCAGCGCCCCGTTAATAAGCATGATTCCGGACTTTAGCTCCGTCGAATCTAACTCAGATGGAGTAAAGGTAGTCAATGGATTGGGCGCAGTAAAAATATCGTCATTGCCAAATGACTACAAGAGTAATGATCCAAGATTACCTGAAGCGGACCTTGCTGTGTGTGCAGCGGAAGATAGTGCTATCCTAAACGAAGATAAGAAAGCAAAAATATTTAATGCAACGTCCTATATTGGATTGGAGCCAACTGATTGGGGTATGGGTTCATGTTTTGTAACAGATATGGATGGTGTTGTCATAAAACTTCCCAAAGCATCCGTAATGCGCTTGTCATCGGAAGCAGCTTATAAGTTGCCAGATATATCTTCTGTGCCCTTATCCGCGACAGAACAAAGAATTATAGATATTACCGGACATACTGAGATTAATAGCCAACTCGTATACGGGTTGTATCCAGAAATGGTTTATGATATTGAATCTAAGCGCATGAAAGTGAGTGGTAACTTAGACGAAGCTACAGAAATGCAGAGAATTGTAGCAGCCAATCTTTCACTTAGCCAGAAAATACGTCGGTCTTCCATATTGTTACTGCCGCAAACAATTGCATTGGATGAGGATTTTATAAGAAAAATCAAAGGTAGCAATGAAAATATTCATGTGGTTGATCTCACAAAAGGAGATTTGGCTTTAGGAACGTACGCAGCTGGTGATGTTATTGTGGCTCATACTGGACGACTTCAACAGCCGGTTTTCGATTATCTCATGTTACAGAGAACAACATTACCCCCTGTCATTGAGGG
>DAIOSQ010000081.1:0-8663 GCA_036752465.1 Legionellaceae bacterium
AATAAGATAAACTAAAATAGCTGAACCTCCCAATAACAAAAACAGCAAAAATAACAAACGTATCCACGTAGGATCCCGATTAAAATATTGCGCTAACCCACCACAAACACCGCCAATGATCCGATTTTTGTTAGACCGTTGTAAAGGCTTATAAGACCGTCGTGCTTTTGCCATATCAGTATCTTTTAGACATCTTATTTATTCACTCCCATACGCCCATCTACCAAACTATTCATTCGTATGCCAACCTAGCCAAGGGCCTGTCAACAGGCGCTATTGTGATTAAACATCAATATTTTCCGCTTCTAATGCATTGGTCTCGATAAATTCACGCCTGGGTTCAACTTGATCCCCCATTAACGTTGTAAAAATTTCATCGGCAGCCACTGCGTCTTCAATCGTGACTTGTAACATGCGTCGGGTTAATGGATCCATGGTCGTTTCCCAAAGTTGCTCAGGATTCATTTCACCAAGACCCTTATAGCGCTGTATTCCCTGACCTTTTTTGGCTTCTTCCATTAACCAATTAATAGCCTCTTTGAAGGAACTCACTAATTTGATCTTTTCTTGTCGCTTGACATAAGCACCCGCCGCTACCAATGACCTTAATGATGCACCAATAGTGGTTATTTTTTTATATTCTTTTGAAAAAACCAGCTCTATGTTCAATGGTATGCTATGTTCAGCACCATGCTGCGACAATATAACCACTGGGATAAAATATGAGGTTCCCTCTTGTGGCACCACTGCGACCTGATAATCCTCGGTTTTTGCTTTATCCAATTGCAAGCGTTGCTCAAGAGATTTTGCCCATGTTTTGAGGCTGGTTTCGTCACTGATGGTCTCAGGGGTTAACTGTTCAAGATCCGCAAGAGCAAACATCACATGCGCATGGTAACGCCGCGCATACCGACCAATCATTTTTTCTAAGGTACGATAATCTGTAACCAGCTGTGACAAAGCCAGTGAAGAGATCGCAGGGGCCTCTTTGCTGGGAAAAAACTGCGCCTGGCTTAAGGCATTTTCAGTTAAATAAGCGAACAAAGCATCATCATCTTTGACATATTGTTCTTGTTTTCCTTGCTTAACTTTATACAAAGGCGGCTGTGCAATGTATATATAACCTCGCTCGACCAATTCACGCATTTGTCGGTAGAAAAAAGTCAGCAATAACGTACGAATATGTGAACCGTCAACGTCGGCGTCGGTCATAATAATGATGCGATGATAACGAACTTTATCTGGATTGTACTCATCCGGACCAATACCACAACCTAGCGCGGTAATCAAAGTCCCTACTTCCTGCGAACACAACATTTTATCAAAACGCGCTTTTTCAACATTAAGAATTTTCCCTTTTAACGGGAGAATAGCTTGTGTCTTGCGACAACGGCCCTGCTTTGCTGAGCCTCCCGCAGAATCACCCTCTACTATGTATAACTCTGACAAAGCAGGATCTTTCTCTTGACAATCAGCAAGTTTACCAGGCAAGCCGGCAATATCCAGAGCCCCTTTGCGTCGGGTCATGTCGCGCGCTCGTCTAGCAGCTTCACGTGCTCTGGCCGCATCGATAATTTTAGCAACAATGGATTTAGCTTGACTGGGATTTTCTAGCAGAAAATCGTGCAGTTTTTCTGCTACCGACGATTCAACCACCGCTTTAACTTCCGAAGAAACTAATTTATCTTTGGTTTGTGATGAAAATTTGGGATCGTGCACTTTAACCGACAATACTGCGGTTAATCCTTCGCGCGCATCATCCCCCGTGGTGGCAACTTTAGCTTTTTTGGCATAGCCTTCGTTTTCAATATACAGATTAAGCGTTCTGGTCAACGCAGAACGAAAGCCGGCAAGATGAGTCCCACCATCACGTTGCGGTATATTGTTGGTAAAACAAAATATATTTTCCTGATACGTATCATTCCACTGCATCGCCACATCAACGACAATGCCATCTTTCTCCACACTCATAGCAAATACATGGGGTATGATCACGGTTTTATTACGATTAAGATGCTCTACAAAAGCACATATACCGCCTTTGTAATGAAACGTCTCATGCTTATCTGTGCGTTCGTCAAGCAGATAAATACATACTCCGGAGTTTAGAAAAGACAACTCACGCAAGCGTTTTGCTAAAATATCATAGTGAAATTCAATATTGGTGAAGGTTTTAGGACTAGGTTTAAACCAAACTTGCGTTCCAGTGGCAGTTGCTGTAGATGTTTCTGCTAAAGGTGCATCAGGTACACCATCGCGATAATGCTGCTCGTAGGTTTTGCCATTGCGTTTAATCAATAAATGCAACTCTTCAGACAAGGCATTCACTACTGAAACCCCGACGCCGTGCAAGCCGCCAGATACTTTATAAGAATTCTCATCAAATTTACCGCCAGCGTGAAGAATAGTCATAATGACCTCTGCAGCTGAACGGCCTTCTTCTTTATGGATATCAACAGGAATACCACGACCATCATCAGTGACCGTAATTGCATTATCAGGATGAATGATTACATGAATATTCTGACAATGCCCAGCCAGTGCTTCATCAATTGCATTATCCACAACCTCAAATACCATGTGATGCAGGCCGGTGCCATCGTCTGTGTCACCTATATACATCCCCGGTCTTTTTCTAACCGCATCAAGACCTTTCAATACCTTAATATTACTTGAATCATATGTGGTTTCAACAGTCATAACATGCCCTCATTGGCAAACAAACACCATCGAACATTGTAACATATTTTCTCTTGATAAGGATCACCCGAAAATAGGTCACAAATTTATCATATTACCAGACTATCCGTCATTATTGGCATAGGATGGGTATGCTAGCAAAGCTGTGGAAAGATACCAACAAACGCATAGTTAAAACCGGTGCATAGATCATAGAATATCAGGCATGCCATAACTTATACACCCGTTCTACAGGGTGAAAACCAGGGTTTATAAACACAGTAATATAGTCTATAACTATATGAATAATATATTCATCTAGCACTTAATAACAGATATGAAATTTCTTATAATAAATATAAAAAATAAAGAATATACTTATGTTAATGATTACAGGGCCAAATATTTTCTCCGCAACAACCATATGCAACTACGTTAACAACTGCAGCACCACAACCTTAGTCACGTGTGCAAAACAAGTTTGACAGTTATCGGTTTTTTTTTTATCATTGCCCCTCTGAAATTATTTACAGGTTCATTATGAAACGTACTTTTCAACCAAGTAACCTAAAAAGAAAACGTGATCATGGGTTCCGGCAGCGTATGGCAACCAGAAGTGGTCGGTTGATCCTGAAACGCCGAAGAGCCAAAGGTCGTAAGAGACTTTCAGCCTAGTGTATGGTTTTGATAAGTCGCGGCGTTTGCTTACAAAAAAAGACTATGATGTAGTGTTCAAACAAGCCAAAAAAATTGCTTGCGAAGATTTTATATTTTTGTATTGTTATAACTCGCATGAACAAGCACGTCTTGGTATGGCCATATCTAAGAAAAATGTGGCGAAAGCGCATGACCGTAATCTGATAAAGCGGCTTTTGCGCGAAACATTTCGCTTAAAGCCTAATTTACCCAGCGTCGACGTAGTTGTTTTGATGAAACGCAAACAGCGTGATATTCAAAAAACCGAAGTAAAACAAAGTCTGGATACAGCATGGAAAAAAATGGCCATATCCTGCAGCAAATGATTTGTTTTTTACTAAAAGCCTATCAATGGGTGTTAAGTCCGTTCTTGAAGCAAAGCTGCCGTTATTACCCAAGCTGTTCTCAATACGCAATTGATGCGGTATTAGCCAAGGGCGCGCTTAAGGGTTTAGCTTTGGCCATGTTGCGACTAGTAAAGTGCCATCCTTGGGCAAAAGGAGGGTACGATCCGGTACTACCTAAACGAGAGAAATCTGAATGGATATGAAACGAGTCATTTTGTGTGCGTTGTTTGCTATGCTCAGCTTTTATTTGTGGAACAATTGGCAGCTGGAACATCCTAGTCCAGTTGCTCAGAATCTTGCTGGCCCGACCGCCATGCAACCTTCCATAACAACAGATCAGGTTAATTCACCCGCTAAGTCAAGTTATGCTTCTGAACCAGGCGCTACTGCAGCTGATTCACAAACACTTGCGTCAATTAAAACCGACGTCTTTAATATCACCCTTGATACGCAAGGAAATATTGTTGGCACACAATTATTACAGTACCCCGTGAGCACCGAACAACCCAATACTCCGTTTACCTTGTTAGAACGAAATAATTTGCAAAGTTATGTTGCCAATAGCAATTTATTTACCTTTGATGATCATGCCATGCGCCCTTTGATAATAAGTTACCGGGCTGAGCAAGCAAACTATCAATTGGCTGCGCATGAACAACAATTGACGGTTACCCTAAGCGGGCAAGTCCAAGGTCTTAACATCCAAAAACAATACATATTTCACCGTGGTAGTTATTTGATAGATATGCAGTATTCTATTGCTAACCAAGCTAACAGCAGTTGGCAAGGGTATCTCAATAACGAACTATTGCGCACCTCCCCACAAGAAGACAAATCCAGTATGTTTCACGTGGGTTCGTTTACCGGTGCGTCTTACTCAAATCCTGGCCATCAACGTTACAAAAAACTTTCTTTCAAAGACATGGAAAAAAACAAACTAGATGTATTGGCTGAAGGTGGTTGGGTTGCCATGCAACAACACTACTTTTTGACAGCCTGGGTGCCTTCACCTAATAGTAAAAATCAGTTGTATACGCATACCCAAGGCAATGATTATGCAATAGGTGCTGTCAGCCAATCTATAGAAATTGCGCCCAAGCAAGCAAGCACAATTGCTGCGCGTTTGTATGTGGGTCCTGAAGTCACGGACACTTTGAAGGCCATTGCGCCTGGTCTAGATCTGACCGTAGATTATGGCTGGCTGTGGTTTTTATCTAATGCGCTTTTCTCGTTGTTACGCAACATCCACTTGTTCGTAGGCAATTGGGGCTGGTCAATTGTGCTGGTAACTCTTTTGATTAAACTAGCGTTTTATCGACTTTCCGCCACCAGTTATAAGTCTATGGCGAACATGCGTAAGGTAGCGCCTAAATTGCAAGCCTTACGGGAACGCTATGGTGATGACAAAGCTAAAATTAGCCAAGCCACGATGGAATTGTATAGGCAAGAAAAAGTAAATCCACTCGGCGGTTGTTTGCCAATTGTTATCCAAATACCTGTGTTTATCGCGCTTTATTGGGTGCTATTAGAAAGTGTAGAACTGCGCCAAGCGCCTTTTATCTTTTGGTTAAAAGACTTGGCTGCTGCCGATCCCTACCATGTTTTACCGATTATTATGGGCGCTACTATGCTGATACAACAAAAGTTAAATCCTGCGCCGCCTGATCCAACCCAAGCAAAAGTCATGATGTTTTTACCTGTGTTATTTACAGGATTGTTCTGGAGTTTCCCAGCAGGACTTGTATTGTACTGGATTGTCAATAACACCTTGTCTATTTTGCAACAATGGTATATTACCAAAAAATTTGGTGATACTGCCAAAGATAAGTCATCATGGGTGGCCGTTAAGTGAATGAATGACGATACAATTGTTGCGATTGCGACCGCTGCCGGTCAGGCTGGTGTTGGTATTGTACGTTTGTCGGGGGCATTGGCCTATTCTATAGCCCTTCGTATCAACCAAAATCAAGCACTAACCCCGCGCTACGCGCACTTCTTGGGTTTTTACGATCAGAACGCTGAATTAATCGATCAAGGCGTTGTCCTTTATTTTCCAGGCCCTCGTTCATTTACAGGGGAGGATGTGGTTGAATTTCATGGGCATGGCTCACCGGTGGTATTGGAACGTTTGGTGCGTATGTGTGTGGATTATGGCGCACGCATGGCAACAGCGGGTGAGTTTTCATTGCGAGCCTTTCTAAATGGCAAGATGGATTTAACTCAAGCAGAGGCCATCGCTGATTTAATTCATGCCGGTTCTGAAGCTGCCGCCAAAATGGCCGTGCGTGCTTTGCAAGGTGAATTTTCCCGGCGCATCTACTCCTTGAGTGAGCAATTGTTACAGCTGCGTATCTATGTTGAAGCTGCTATTGATTTTCCAGAAGAAGAAGTAGATTTTTTGAGTAATGGCCGGATTGAGAGTTTATTGTGTGCCAGTATGGAAACACTGGAAACTATCTGTGACAGTGTCAAGCAGGGAGTCATGATTCAGGAGGGTTTGTATATTGTCATTGCTGGCAAGCCTAATGCGGGAAAATCAACCTTGATGAATGCCCTGTCGGGTAAAGATATCGCCATTGTTACTGATATTCCGGGGACAACTCGAGATGTGATGCGTGAGCGTGTGCTGTTGGATGATATTCCCATTCACTTGATCGACACGGCAGGCCTTCGGGATAGTACAGATGCTATTGAACAAGAAGGGATCAAACGTGCTTACGCTGAAATATCCAAGGCAGATTGTGTTTTATGGGTGCTAGATGTTACAAATGAAGACATCTCGGCCACCATAGAACCATTGCTAGAACGTCATGTAGGCGCCCATGTGCCAATCATTCGCGTGTTTAATAAAATAGATCTGCTGCATAAAGCAGCTTATTTGCATGAAGATGCTGTGTATCTATGCGCCAAAGAACAGCAGGGCTTGTCTCTGTTGAAAAAAGCCATTCAAGCAGCAGTTGGTTTACAGCCGTTGGCAGAAGGTCAGTTCATAGCGCGTCGTCGCCATTTGCAAGCACTGCTGACCGCGAAGCAACACGTGTTGCTCGGTCTTGAACAATTAAGGGATTATAGAGCGGCTGAACTGTTGGCCGAAGAATTGCGTTTGGCACACCGTTCATTAGCAAGCATCACGGGCGAACTGACAGCTGATGATCTCCTGGGCTGTATCTTTTCGAGCTTCTGTATTGGCAAATAATTAGACTAAAAAATAAACAAAAAATTGCGTTGGATTGCTATATCGTGTATTATTTTAGCCTATATGATCATTTTTTATAGAGTTGTATCATGCAAGATCGCAATAAACCATTAAATACACTATCTATGTTTAAACAGACTAACTCATCTGTAATGAGCCCTGTGTACAGCCCTAGTAATTCAGTGTTACCCAGCTTTTATGCAATAGAGGTCGCAGGGACCAAAAATGATTTCTCCACGATCCAGCCCGATTATGATCTGTATGAAAAAGAGCTTGCAGATTTATTATACGCTCTAAAAAAACATGACAGGGAATTGCAGCTGATCGACAAAAAAATCGCGGTTTTAAGGGCGCAAAGAGGCCAAGCTATAGGTGATACAGATACTCATACAAAAAGCCTAAAAAGATTAAATGCCAGAAAAGAATGTATAAATATATTAAAAAACCAGACAACCAATTTTTGGTCAGCTTGTCATTATTTCGCGACGGTCACAAAAGCGTACCAGGATGCTTACGGCAAAACCAATGATTATGCTGAGGTGCTTGCCGACATCAACAGTAGATACCAAAACCCATTGACTGTACCTCAATCAATCAAACCTACCAAACTCAAACGCATCGTCACAGATATGCACGATTTGCTAGCTACCCCTGCACATATCGCCAAAGTCCGCGACAATTGGATCGGATTTTTGAATATCTACCGTATTCATACCTTGTTTTGTCGTTTGACCGCTAAAAGTTTTTTAGGCATGCTCAATGAATTTCAATGGCTAGATAGCTTTTCGGCGGCGCTTGGCAGCGACATCAATGTTGCGGTACTGGACAAACCAAAGGTTATCTACGATGCCTTGAGTGTTGGATTATTTGCGACCCGCTTGTTGATCAATATTGCGATGATTATCAAACACACCTTTCTCCCATCAGCAAAAGAACGAGGTGAAAAGGATTGGTATGAACACGCGCTTGCAAGATTTATCGCTGAATTAGAAAAACGCTACTGCAGCATGTTAAACGATATTTGTTGGGGTACTACCAATTTGCTGAGCAATTACGCCTGGTATTTTAAGTTAACTGATAATTTTGCCAATGGTTTAACTTTGGCCTTTTTATGTTTTGATGTAGGCCTGTTGGTGTGGCGAAGAAGGCTAGATGAGCAAAAATATTTAGCCAAGCGTGAACAATATGATCAAGATTTGGCATGGATAAACACAAAAAATCAAGATGGTAGTCAAGAGGCTCATAAGCAAATCCTTACGCAACAACGCGACCATCTAGAGGATGACTGGGCTGCTAAAAGTGCTACTTATTGGTTCAATGTGGCTGCAGCGGCTGCGCTGGTGCCAAGCTATGCTTTTGTCTTGGTGTGCTCGTCTTCTGTGGTGGCGCCACCGATTGGTTTTTGCTTGGTGATGGTTTGTGTGGCGATGTATCTTTCGGATCAAAGTTTTTTAGCTTATCAACAAAAACGCAGGGAATGGCTGAGAGAGCTTAAATCAGACAGTGTGGTTGATGAGTATAAGCAATTAATTGCCGCTGAACTGCAGGATAAATGGGTGGCATTTTGGTTAACGCTCATAAAAAATGCCACGGTACCCTTATTGATTACCACAGCTTTTACCGTGAGTACGCCGTTTGCTTTGCTCGCATTGGGTTTATATATCACGTATGAAAGCGCACAGCAGTATTTTGACCGTCCTGAACGCCTGGCAGCTGCTGCATTTACTGTGGCTGCGCTAGCAGTC
>DAIOSQ010000082.1:0-8587 GCA_036752465.1 Legionellaceae bacterium
GCTTGGGCATGCTGATCTAACACGGCAAGATGTTGTTGTACCGTGGCAATATCTGCGCGTTGAATTGGCCCAGTCAAAGATTTTGATGGCGACAGTGTGCTGGTCAAGTTGCTCACCGTACTTTGCAGCAACTTGACCAGCACTTTGGCGGCCATATCTTCTTCCATACCGACCTGATGCAAACAGTCCAGTGCTTGCTGTGCCAACGTGAGCATATAATTTGACGCAAACACGCCTGCCAAATGGTACCAAGCTTTGTATTGACCATGGATGCGGTAAACAATGGCACCGATGCAAGTAAATAATTGCTCTATTTCCGGTAAAATCTCCTCATCACCCTCCACTGCACAATACGTACCCATAAAATCACCCACATGCTGGATTGGATTGACAAAACTCGCCATAGGGTGCGCACTGGCGATGTAACAGTGCTTACGTTGCACCGCCTGCAATATTGACGATGGCAAGACCCCACTGCAATGCATGACAATGCTGCCAGGTTGCAGATAATCACGCTGAGCCAATGCTGCACTGACGTCTGCTATGAACGCATCTTGCGTGGTGATGAGCGTGATGTCCGCGCGCGTTAAGGCAGATAGGTTCGACACAGCCTGACCGGCGCCGATAAAGGCCGCCGCATGCGCACTGCTTGCAAAGGAGCGATTACAAATGCTACCGATTTGATACCGCTCGGAGCGAGCCAAAAGGTAACCTAAGGTTTGCCCTAATTTGCCAGCGCCAATGATATTGATGACTTTCATAGGGTGCTCCACATAGCAGGTAAACATGCACAACTCAGCACCGGCTACACGTGACAAAACTTGAGGAGGAGGCGGCGTACTGCATTACCTGGGTAATAAACTGCTGCGCAGCTTACCATAGCTATCACAGATAACAAATGGCAGCATGCGATTTTTAAGATTGGCGTTACACGCCAGGATCAGGGCTTGGGTCATCTGGCACAACGTTAGGAGATTTATCTGCGCTTTTGCAATAAAAAAAGCCACCGGTCAGTACCGAGACCAAGCCTATGGCCATTGTTGCCACTGAACCCACCGTAACGCCAACACTTGCAGGCAAGGTCAGCAATGCAACCAGGGCCAAAGCAGCCGCTAACCCACCGATAGCCATGGCAACCCCACTTATCATGTCTATCGTCAAACCATCTAGAGCAAAAACACTGGCTGCAGCAGTATCTGTGCTCGTTGTATCGCCGCTGACAGGATAGTTGTGCTGTGCTGCTATATTAAAGCCATTCTCGATGCGCACGTTGGAGGGTAACGATCCATCTGAGGACACATCATCATCAATAGACACAGGGCTTCTTCGAATATCTGCAATAGTATCTGCGCTCATTCCTTCGCCGACAAGATAGATAAGCGCTTGTTCTTTTATATCAAAGCTACCCTCCCTACTCGTGTGGGGAGTTCGCCGGCTATCGGGGGGCACAGCAATAGCCCCATACTGATCATCATAAGACGCAATCCGTTCTTGAATAACTGCGGCAGCAGCAGCTGTGCTCGTTGTACAAAAGTCCAAAGGAGCATCACATTGATATAAAATGCCATTCTCGCTGCTGGTCGAGCCGGTAGTTATCCGGCTATTGGGCAGTGATGACAGTTCATATTGAACTAAAAAATTTTTGGCTACCTCAAGATCCCGGTTAAGTTTTTCCAAACACTGCTGGCTTATTTGTTCAGGCGTTTGTTCAGGCGATTGAAGCAGGTCTAAAAAATCCCATTCCGCATGAAAGTCGATATCATCTGTTAACAATGATAAAAATTCGTTGAGTTCTGCATCTTCATGGCTGTGCTCATTTTTCAGGACATACAACTGCTGACACAATTTTCCAAGCTCTTGCTCTGCCTTTTCTATCTCATCCTCAAGCGCTCTGATACGCATGGAGGTTTGCATTTGCTCGGATAGTGCGTTTTCCTGACGACTAAAAAGATCGCCTATGCGCCTTATTGCCTCCCGATGGGCTTCTGACGCATCTCCATGTTCAGCAAGGATAGCAGCAATCAATGCCTGCAGCTGTAGGTTATTTTTCATAAAAAAACCTGCATCCGTAGATTTTTGGGCGGTTTCAATGCATTGCCGCAGTTCCCTATAACGCTTATGCAAGCCCTTATCTGCCTCACTATTGAATATATTTTTACACTGTTTCAGGTACTTGGCAAAATCAAGATCGCTATATTCATGAATGACTTGTTTGGTCGCGAGCTTCGGTTTAGCCATTAATTGTCTTTGTAACTGATCCGCATTTTGGCAATTCTCATCTAATTTCTGCAAATAGGCTTGGATATCTAGCCAATCCACATTCCGCAATGTAACCATCATGCCACCATATTTTATCGGTGGTACGGCCCCGCATTGCTGGCGTAATTTTGCCTGATAGATGGGATTATCAAAATACAATGAACCAGCTGCAGTATAGGTATCAGAAGCACCAACCATAGAGTGACCTTGATCAAATTGATCGCTATGCACCTGTATTTCCCGCTCATCTTCGCTGCCATGGTCCGATACGTCAGCAAACATAACGGCGAAAGGACCTGTGGTCGGCGCTGTTTGCTCTAAACCAAACAACAGCAACTCATCTTGTGGATGGTGATGCACAAAGAGATGACCACTGTAACCATTGTCTTCAATTTTTTTTCCTTGATAGTTAGTTCTACCCTCTCCCCCCATCGCAATATTGATACCGAAGTCGCGAATCTCACAATCACCTGGCCTGATAAGGTTCAACAATCCTTGCACTCCGAGCATAAACCATTTTAACTCTTTGGCGGCTCCCTGCTGATCACGAACCACTGCATGAGTTGAACAACGTGGTTGCATATAATCTTTGCTAAATAATTGCTGCAACTTTGACTTTTTTTCCACACTGAGCTGCTGATAATCGACCATAATACGACTGCCGTGCGATAAATAATCGGCAACTGTCAACACATCATTAGGCGCCTGCCAGGAACCACTCTCGCTGGTTTTGGTTTGAAAGTGACCTTGTGCAATACAGGCCAACATGAATTTTGTCATGGCCAGGGCCGGCTCGTTGGGATCATTGTACATTAAGGTCTGTAGCCATTGCGTGGCAACATTTGCTTGGTCCTGTTTGATAGTCGCCTCAACAATCACTAATTTTATATCTTGCATCACAACATCCAGTAAATATCATAAGCTAAATTTACAAGAAGTTTGTTAAGTCAGTATTAAGAGGATCCGAATAACACAAAATGTTTTAAAAAGAACTTTCCGTGACCCCTAGCGATGGCAATTGCGTTTTTCAGGTTAATATTGCCTTCATAAACCTGCGTTACCATCGGCACTTAGTTGTTGCGACACCCTTATGAATACAAGCGCGACATGAGGTGTGCTACCGTTTCCTGACAAAGAGCAGTACTGACATGGACGGTCTTTTCCTGAAGCGTTGCATCATGCAACGCTTTTTGAAATTGACAATATGCGTGCTGCAAGTGATCGCTGGTTTGCCGATCCAGTATACCAAGCTTGGCCAGTTGTTTGATTTGCGCCAAAGTATGCGTATGACCATAAAACCGCGCAGATCCACTCGCCAAAACCAAGTACTGCACCAAAAACTCCAGATCCAACAGGCCTCCAGGCATAGCTTTGCCTACATCGATGACTTTATGTTTGCTAATGCGCTCCCGCATGGTCAAGATTTCATTGCGCAATGTGGTTTTATCGCGTTGATATTGTAATATTGCGCGTTTCATCCTGATAAATTTTCTACTGATGGTGTCATTAGAGTAAATTAATCGTGCGCGCAGCAATGCTTGATGCTCCCAAGTCCAAGCTGTGTGCATTTGATATTCGATATACGCATCAACGTGGCTAATCAATAACCCGGCTCCTCCGGATGGTCTAAGGCGGGTATCCACAGCATACAGTACGCCAAACTGCGTTCTTGTGGTCAGGCGGTGCAAGATTTTTTGCGTCAAGCGCGTCACTAAATGTTCTTTGCTGGTTGGTAAATTATGCAAAAATACCAAGTCTACATCGGAGTGATAATGCATTTCGCTGCTGCCCAGACTGCCATAGGCAATAATGGCAAAACGCGCTTTGGTTGCTGCCAGCTCTGCACCAGACGCCGCTAAAATCATCTTCAGCACATGCGTAATGATAAGTTCCGCAACCTGTGTCAAAAATTTTGACATAGTCACGCTATCATACTGCGCATACCATTCTGCACGGGCCGCGAGCAGAATACACATCCATTTAAATTGACGCAACACATCATCCTGTTGCTCAACATCACTGGCATGTTGTAGCCGGGTCGCCAACAACTCGCTCAATTGCAGCATAGTCGGTAAGCGCCATGTATTATTTTGATCGATAAATACTTCGAGTAAAAAAGGATAAGAAACCATCAGATGACTAATCATCGGACTATGTAGAAACCAATGCAACACTTCATGCAATACCGGTGGGTTTTCCAGCAGTAACGCCAAATATGCGCTGCGACCGACAATGTTCTCCAGCAAACGCAACACTTGTAATAACACTTTATCAGTATCCGCTTGATCAATTAACGCTTTTAAAATCAAACCCATCAAGCGATCTAGACGCATTCTTGCACTCTGTGGCAAACGTCGACATCTTGGCGTATTTCTAAAATCTAGCAGCAAGCGATAACAACGCTGTGGTTGCGTATAGTTAAGGCTATGTAATAAATTTATTGCCATATTTTCTTCGACTTGACCTTGCCATACACTGTGCAATTGATTGGCCATGACTTTTTTATCATCCTGCAGCTCTTCCTCTTGTGGGTGAAACATCGCCCGAAATAGCCGACTGACAATGTTTTGATAGCGCTGCAAGCTGTCTATCACCTCATGCCAATCGTGCATGCCCATAGCGACCGCTATCGCGGCTTGACTCTTGACATCGCGTGGCAAAGCATGTGTTTGTTTGTCCTGTTCCATTTGTAAGGCATTTTCTAGCTGCCTAAGAAATAAATAGCCGCGCTTTAATACCGCGGCTTTGCTGATAAACCCAGCCTGACTGAGGAGGGAAAGCGCGCACAGTGCATTGGTTTGTTGAATTTGTGGTGCACGACCACCACGAATCAATTGCAAACTTTGAATAATAAATTCTATTTCGCGGATACCACCAACACCTCGTTTGATATCATCGGGCATCGCATTGCGTAAAATTTCTCGTTCTATCATCGATTTCATGGTCTTCATAGACTCAATCACACTGTAATCGATATACCGCCTATAGACAAAAGGCACTAGCCACAACTTGAACCACTGCTGCATCGCTGGATCTGGCTCCAGCAAGCGTGCTTTCACCATGGCATAACGCTCCCAATCACGCCCCTGCTCTTGATAGTAGTTCTCCATGGCTATCAAGGACAGCACCAATGGGCCACTCTCGCCATTCGGTCGCAAACGCAAATCGACACGGAACACAAAACCATCTTCGGTGTTGGTTTGGAGCACCTGTAAAAAAAGTTGAATGACCTTGGTGTAAAATTCTTGATGACTGATAGCGGCATCAGCGGCAGAAGTATATCCACTGGCAGTAAACGTAAAAATCAAATCAATATCTGAAGAAAAATTAAGCTCATTCCCCCCCAGTTTGCCCATGGCAATGGTATATAGCTCAGCGCATGGTTCACCATATTTTAAGACACATTGTTGCTCGCAATACCTCTTAGCATGCAAAATGATTGCATCCGCACAATATGACCACTGCTGAATGGTATCCGAAATCTCCGCCAAGCCAGCATATTCTCGCAGCATTAAGCGCAACAAATGTCGGTGTCTGAATTGCCGCAGCTTGCTGGCAAATATAGTATAAGGGCTGGCTGAAGATATAACGCGCAGTGCTTGTTGATACGCTGGCAAGGTCAAGCCTTGTTGACAGTCATCCTCGGCCAGCAGCTCAGCAATAAGTGCTAAATGTCGTGCAGCATAATCACTGGCGTACAATAGTCGTTTGACAGCGAGATCCCATGGTGGTTGCAACGACCGAAAATGCTTGTCAAACAAATATCCTTTGGCAGCTAAGCTCTCTGGGAAAGCCATCGCCAAACTCAATGTAAAGTCTCGTTTTGAACCATACAACGGCTGATCACACAGCGCGTGACGTATTCACCTTGGGTTGCACCATACAACTTGCTATAATGTGTAGCCAGCACCACCACCCAATCAGCAATTTTGAATTTTAATAATTTTTCCGGTTGAGAAAAAACCAATTCAAATAGCCCTAAATATTGGCTATTTTGCCTACTGGCGTATTTTTCCATAATCATTTGCGCTGTACGCATGTCTTTATGCTCTGTAGACCATTTCTTTATCATAATGACACCTTAAACCACTTATTTATGCATACCTTGGTTGCACTGATCCCTGAGACTCGTGCCACAACGTCAGAAACAATACCATGATGATAGGTCCAGCAAACAGTCCAAGCAATCCCAGCGTTTCCACACCACCAAGAATACCAAACAACACCGCTAGAAAAGGCAATTGGATCGCACCACCAATCAGCACCGGTTTGATAAAATGATCAGCAACAAACATAACCATAGTACCCCAAACCAAGACAATAATAGCTGAAATTGCACTGCCATTCGCGAATAATATCAAACCGACCGTGACAAACACAACGGGTACCGCAAAAGGTATCATCGCTGCCATGGCGGTCAGAAAACCAACCAGTGCTGGACCAGGACAACCAACCAAGCCATAACAAATCCCCATAAGAATGCCCACGCCAATCCCAACCACAATGGTACCATTAACCGTAGCCCGTAAAGCTGCGGGCAATTTATCAGCATACCGTGACCACCGTTTGCCCAAGCAAAACTCACCAATCAAATGAATTTGGTGAAATAATTTATCCCCATCACGATAAAAAAAGAACAAACTTAGAAAAGTAAACCCTACTTGCACGCCACGATGGAATACGTTTTCTCCAACCAACTTTAGAAAATGACTTGCGGGGCTAATTGAAATATGTAAGTTCGACATTACTTGTTTGACGTCACCGGGATGACACAAATAATCATTCCAATAATTAATTAAGTCGTTTTTGAAGAAAGGAATATCATCGATAAAGCCCGGAGGTGGCCCACCGATACGATTGAGGTCTTGCAAATAATTGAAAAAAACCTGTAATTCAACCACTACCATGCGCAGCAGCCAGCTAAAGGGAATGATCAGCAATAGTGCAAGCAAAGCAGTAAACAAAAAAGAGGCGAGATTTTGCCAAGGACCAAACCATGTACGCCACCTTCGATATAAAGGATAAGTGGCGATAGTAATGATGGCAGCCCACACCAACGAAGGAATAAAACGGTGTATGATAAAACACGCCGATAACACTACCGCAATGGTCACAGTCGTACTGATAAGCTCTCGTTCATTGTTATTCATCGAAATCTCGCTCCATATATTAACCCTAGCGCACCACAGACATGCTGTGATGCACAACCACAATTATCATCTGCAAGACTGCCCAGGAACATACACCAGCCAACACATCATCCAGCATAATTCCCAAACCTCCATTGACGTGCTTGTCTACCCACCTGATAGGCCAAGGTTTTAATACATCAAATATACGAAACAACACCAAACCGATGCCCAGCCACACCCAGTGCCAAGGAACCAAATAGAGGGTAATGAGCATCCCCACAATCTCATCCCAAACTATACCGCCAAAATCATGTATTGCCAGATCTGTAGCAACTTGGCCACAGATGATAATACCTAAAACAAACCATACGAGCACAACGATAGGATACAACCAAATGCTGAGGTGGCACAATAAACAGTAAAGCGGGATAGCTGCAATACTGCCCCAAGTACCAGGGACCCATGGCAACAATCCACTGCCAAAACCAAATGCTAAAAAATAGCTAGGATTTTGAAAAACTTTGCTTGCTAACTCGGGCTGTTTTATTTTGTATCTCCTCTGATGCATATGTTAGGTCCGTACTTGATCCGACGCAATATTTTCCTAAAAATGTCGATATCCATGAAAGTCACCCACCATAGCCATGCCATTGTCTGCCACTACCTGTACACCAGGTGTAGACTGCATCACACCAATAGGATAACAGATTATTTTCGCAGCCTCGATGGCAGCAAGAAACGCTTGCTCATGTTGCTGAGGAACTGTCAGACAAAGCTCATAATCGTCACCGCCAGTCATGGCCATATTAAATGCAGTATCTGGCATATAGCGTGATAACAAGGGATGAACGGGTACGGCATCGGCATAAATTGTTGCCCCCAGCCTACTTTCTGCACAAATATGCTGTAAGTCTTGGAACAATCCATCAGAGATATCTATAGCAGCACTGGCATAGGCACTTAAATATTTTGCCAAATCCACACGTGGATTGGGCGCATGTAACTTGCGCAACATACAGCGATGATCATCATCCGCCACATCGACTCGTGTCAACCCAGCCAAAGCGCATGCCGCCAACCCCAGTTGCCCGGTCACATACAGCTGGTCTCCTGCTTTAGCGCCCTTGCGAGTTACCGCCATACCATTGGCGACTATGCCCAAAATCGACATACTAATGTTCAGTGGACCACGTGTG
>DAIOSQ010000083.1:0-8526 GCA_036752465.1 Legionellaceae bacterium
GTCAGATGACAATGGGTCGCAAAAAAGGCCAGCACTAACCCGACGTATAGCAGTAAGTAAACCGCAGTCGCTCTTTGTATTAACCAATCTTTCAAGCCGTTCCCAGTCAAACTTGTTACATTTGTTACCATATCAGAAACCCCAAAAAAATGACCAAAACAATTGCCACAGCCAGTATCGCGATAGCACTCTTTCGGGCAGTGGCCAAGTGTTCACCCCAGCCACAATCCATCAAGATATGACGAACACCCGCCAGCACATGAAATATCAAAGCACTGCCAAACGCCCAGATAGCCAAATTGAAATAAGGATTTTGGTGTAATCTATGCAACACATCAGACGCATGCGATGACCGTACCGAAACATCGAAAATATAGATAACTAATGGCAACAAAAAAAATAAAATAATGCCAGAAATTCTATGTAATATTGAAATGATTGCCGAGGGTGGATACTTTAAACTAGCCAAATCTAGATTCACTGGTCTTATTTGATTCACAGCATGCCTCGTTGTTATTATTGTATAAAATAGGACATTACAACAGTCCCGCATCCCTTCATTTGATGGTAGTATATCACTCTGGTTTTTACCAGGCAAAGCATATGATTTGTAAACTCATTATCAAACAAGGTTGATTTATGCAGAAAAAGTTGTTCTACCGTATGGGTGCATTTATTCATCGCCATCCTCTAGCCATAATCGCTTGCTGGATCTTGGTTATCGCCTGCTGTGTTCCATTTCTCCCTAATTTAATGAATTCGTTCAAATCCACCGGCTTCACTGCCAATAATTCTCCCAGCCTCAAAGCTGATCAGTACATAGAGCAGCATACAAACATTAGCAATGACTCCATCATCATTTTTTTTCAAAGCGCATCACTGAAAGCAACAGATCCAGCGTTTCAACATAAAATCAAGCACGCTTTAGCCAAACTTGAACAATTTCCTGCCCCTCACCTGATGATATACCCACAAGACAACAGCAAACAAATAGCTAAAGATGGACACAGCGCTTATGTTGTAGTTTTGTTCGACAAATCGGTGCATTGGGATCATGATATGGTACAAAAATTCCGTGCCAGCATCCACGCACCAGAACACATGCGGATGTACCTGGGCGGCTCTCCCATCATAATCGAAGATGTCACAGAGCAAACTCAAAAAGATCTTTACCAAGCAGATATCATCGGTATACCGACCGCCATTATTACCTTGTTAATCATTTTCGGCACCGTGGTAGCTGCCATGATCCCACTCTTGCTTGGGAGTGGTTGTGCTTTGCTAATTTTAACAACGCTGTATTTTTTAGGCCAAATGTTCACTTTATCCATATTTACCATCAACATCGCATTGTTGTTGGGTTTATGTTTAAGCCTCGACTACTCGCTATTTATTATCTACCGCTTCCGCACGGAGTTACAACAAGCTCCTCACTTATGCGATGCCGTTGCAACGACTCTAGCAACCGCGGGAAAAGCAGTTTTCTTCAGTGGCCTAGCAGTATTTGTGAGCTTAAGCGCCCTATTGATATTTCCTATCAACATTCTCTTTTCTATTGGCGTCGGCGGCTTAGTTGCAGTATTTATGGCAGTTGCTCTGGCAACCACCTTGTTGCCTGCAATTTTAGTGCTGTTACGAAACAAGATTAATGCTTGGCCGATCCGTTTGCCAAAGAAGAAACAGCAAGTTTTTTTCTTTTGGCGTTGGTTGGCCAACATCGTAGTTAAACACCGCCTGCTTTGCTTTTTTAGCATGATGCTGTTCTTGCTGCTTTTGGGGTCGCCCATACTAAAAGTCAAACTAGGTGTGTCTGATGTGCATATCCTCCCAAAACAAACCGCCAGCCGGAAGTTCTTCAGCGCGTTTGAAGCGCAATTCGGCGAAAACCAATTAACCCCATTGCGCTTACTGGTCAAAAGCAAAGATGATATACTCAATCAACGCAACCTTCAAAATCTTTATCACTTAACCGATAAGCTACTGCACAACAGTAAAATTGCGGAAATCGATAGTATCGTCAATACATCGCCACGATTAACTGTCAAACAATACCATGAATTATATCAATCAAGCCATCAGCCTGACGGCGTGCAAACCTTACTACGCTCAACCACTGGCAAGCACTTTACAGTCATTAATATAGTAGCCAATGTTGGGATACACTCCTCCGCCATGAAAACGCTAATCAAAGAATTACGTACTTTACAGCCACCAAAAGATATGCAATGGGTGCTGACGGGCATCCCGGTGAATGATCAGGATGTCATCGACAGTATTGTCCAATTACTACCATGGGCTGTGTTTTGGATTTTATCATTAACCTACCTGACGTTGATGGTGTTATTGCGTTCGCTGTTTTTACCACTTAAAGCCATTTTAATGAATCTCTTAAGCTTAAGTGCAAGCTATGGAATGCTGGTATTTATTTTCCAAGAATCACATTTTCACCAAATCTTACACTTTAGTCCGCAATCCATCATTGATATCAGCCTATTGGTTATTATTTTTGGTGCATTGTTCGGTTTTTCAATGGATTACGAAGTTTTTTTACTGTCTCGCATCAAAGAAGCCTACGACACATGTCATGATAATAATCAAAGCATTGTTTATGGCATGGAACAAAGCAGCCGGATCATCACCAGTGCAGCTTTGATAGTTATCATCACTTGTGGTTCATTTATGGTTGCTGATGTGCTGATGGTTAAAGAGTTCGGCCTTGGGATAGCTGTGGCGATTTTTGTCGATGCATTTTGCATCCGCACAATTCTAGTGCCTGCCACTATGTCCTTATTTAAACAATGGAACTGGTACTTCCCCAAATGGTTAAACCGATGTTTAGGGCAAGCGTAACAATTGCTACCTGAAGATACTGGATTTTCAGGTAGAATGGGTATGCGCTCTTTTGAAAGTTTTGCGTATGTCTTAATTTTCTGGCGTTTTTTACCCTCCTACCAGAATCGATAAGACACACGCAAGGTCACAGAATATAAAAAAGGAATAAAGTCCTTGGCAGGATTCATTTCGGCCTCACCGTAACCAGCGGTATAATTAAAAGCCAGCTCGCCCATAAGCCTGTTCGCCAACACAGCATTAGCTCCCAGGCCAAAGGTGGGGGCTAGCTGCCACTTTTCGAAAAAATCATCCCACCGATTCACGCCTGCCGCACCAGCGCTGGAAAAAAAACGCAGCTTAGTGTTCGGCACAACTAACATCACTTTTCCCATAAGAGAAATTGTTTGTGTGTGCGTGGTGAAAGAAGTTCGTCCATCATTTTCGTAGGCAAACAGACTATCTAGGTCAAACCAGATAGTTGCATCAGGATAATGAGTATAATTAGCCTCAAGCGCAAAGAAGGGCGAAAACTCGTACCCAGCAACACCACCCCAAACTGCACCACCCTCTTCTACAGAGATGGGAGTAGATAGACTCATCGCTGGATTCTGATTTTCCTCAGAAGGCACCAAGCCTTGCCAAGTAGTCGATCCCAAACCGCCTAATAAGCCGGCGTATGCATGATGCTTTAAAAAGCTGTCACCATTAATGCTGGCGTGCGCCGTTGTGGCTAAGCCGATTAATCCACACAATAATAATTTATTCATAGTATTCGAACAGTAAGAAAAAAGTCGTAGAAACAGCCCAGCACAAAGCCGGATCTACCCCCCCTGCTTAAGCAGGGGGCTTAACACACAGAACATGCTAGAAATAGGCATTAAGCACATGGATTGCCGGTGCTGTTACACAAAGCACCCTGAGAATCCACACCTCCGTTGCGGTAGCAGTTCCAAGCATCTATGCAAGCCTGTTTCGAAGTGTAGTGCTGAGCGGAGCAGGCACCATCCAATGAACGATACACAAGTATCATACGCTCATAAATCTTATTCAGATCTTGACAAGCCGCGCTTGGCAAAACCTGAGAGCAATGACATTGCGCAACAGGTTTAAAAGAAGCACAAAAACCAGGGTTATTCGTGGGTAACGCCTGTTCACAAGCAAATACGAATGTAGGCAGCAAAGCCAACGATGCAAACACACCAGAAATTTTTCTAAACATGTGCAAACTCCTTAACTCTAGGGAAACAAAGCGCCATACCATGACACATTTGCTTCATTGAAATTGGGAGATTATGAAGGCAGCGGATGAACAAGTAAATCCTTTTCTGACATAACAGTAAAAATTCTATCTTGTGGTGCCGACAGCGGGCGTTTGGTGTGGCTGACGATAGGGTGTGCGCGGCGCCTCAAGCGGATAACCGAAGCCTTTGTCCGCTATACGTTTTACAACTTGTAGATAATGCTCACCCCAAGTACCTGGGTCAAAATTGCTTATGACCACGTTGTAGCTCAAGTTAATAACCGATTCGAATCCTTTGCGCTGGGCTAATTCATGGCCATCAAAGGCGATTTGCACTTCAGTGTCAGTGGCGACCCCTCCAGCTTTTAATTTTTCTATGAGCAGGAAGATCATTTTTTCTATAGTGAAGTATAATTTGCACATAGAAGATCCTGATTGTACGATTTCTTTTGATGTGCTTAATTTGTAGCCATGATCATAAATGGTATAAACAAACTCATACTCATTGCTCTGTGGCAATAATTCTGGCTTAATCGGTCGTGGCGGTTTTAGCATTTTTTGCACCGGGGATATAATATGTATATGAAAATCAGCCCAGTGCCACCATAATTGATAAACCTTTTCACTTAAATCTACTGGATCGCTCAAATCAAAGAGCAGTTCTCTTGGCACGCTCGTTTTGAGTTCTCCTGCCGCGACAGCGACATTGTCGGCTTCTTTTGGCGTATCACTTACTGAATCTGCAGATGATTCTACTGACATATATTTTCAACCAACCGGTAGCTCTGAATATTAAGATAATATGATATGCCCAGCAATACAAGGCTCTAACCATAACTACTGCCTTGGCTATATCGTATGGCATGAAACTTCGGGTTACGTTGATACCAACCTGCAGCGATCTGTCACGGCAAAGATAGTCGCCGCGACTAAAAAATGCTATGATGCGCGGCTTATTTCAAACTAATCGGTGAGCCATATGCATCTTATAAAAATTATTAGCTTATGTTTTTTGTTCGCAACACTCCATCCTGCGCAAGCAGCCAGCGCTGCTGTGAATACTTTTTTGGCCAAGTCAGCTGCTAAAGATGATACCTGCTACATGACAGCTAAACTGCTGACCTTAAGCGATGCCGCAGGACAAAGTACCTCTGGTATGGTATTGCGCAGTTTTGCACCAGACGGTGATCGCTTAGATCTACACTGTGCCAGCATGACTTTGCAATTAAGACATAATCAAGAGGTTTTTGTTTCAAATCTGAGTCAACAAGATTTAGGTCAATGCCAATTAAATATCTACAAACAAGATGCCAGCACAGCACAAGAAACACACTTGATATCTTCTGGTCAATTCTTAGTTATTAACAACAATGGCAAAGCTTAATCCGCATATGATATATAATTTTTCTTCAGGTCCCGCGACTTTGCCGCATACAGTCCTGCAGCAAATACAGAAGGACACTAGCAATTGGCAGGGAACTGGCATGTCAATCATGGAGATTGGTCACCGCACCCCCCTCTTTCAAGACTTGCTGGACAACCTGCGCAACAAATTACGTAATTTGTTGCGTATTCCAGAACAATATCACCTGTTGTTGTTACCGGGTGGCGGCCAAGGCCATTTTAGTTTTATCCCTATGAATTTGACCGCAAAAAATCAGCATGTCGACTATCTGGTTACAGGCATTTGGTCTGACCGAGCAGCGCAATTTGCTCAGCGTTATGCCAAGGTCAATATAGCAACAACTGCATTGGCTGATCAAATCACGCCCTATCAGCAATGGCAGCTAAATCCCAAAGCAGCCTATGTATATTATTGTGCCAATGAAACCATTGACGGCATTCAATTCCCTACCATCCCAGAGGTTGGATCTGTACCTCTGGTCGCTGATATGACATCATGCTTATTAACCGAAAATATTGAGATCGAACGTTTTGGATTAGTTTTTGCCGCAGCTCAAAAAAACTTAGGAATTGCCGGTATCACCTTATTGATCATCCGTGATGATTTGTTATACCAAGCACAACCCTTAGTACCTGAAGTATTTCATTACCGTCTGCAGGCCGAGCAAGGATCGCTGCTCAATACCATTCCGACTTTCCCGGTATATGTCATGGATTTGATGCTGGACTGGTTAGTAGAAAATCACGTAGATTTATCACATATCAACGCAGTTAGCCAACAAAAATCCGCCCAAATTTATCAAACCATCGACGCAAGCCATGGCTTTTATCACAACAGCATTCAACCGCGCTACCGTTCACACATCAATATACCATTTGAATTGGCCACGCCCACTTTACAAACTGATTTTTTAGCCCAAGCCCAAGCGCACGGCTTAGCCTACTTACAGGGCCATCGCTTAAAAGCCAACATCCGTGCGAGTGTATATAACGCTATGCCAATAGAGGGTGTGGCTAAACTGGTCGAGTTTATGGTTGATTTTCAGGCGCAGCACAGCTAGGGGGGGTAGCCGCAAACCTCAGAAATTTCCGGATAATATTTGGTCAAGTTTTAGGGGCTTGTCATAAGGCTCCTGTCTGTATATGCTTGGTCAACCCCAAAAAAAGCCTCAATCAACTAAATCATGCTTAATGAATCAGCAGAGACTCATTATTTCTTACTCACAGACAAATGAGACCCTTGTGAAATAACAATCTCTTTTTTTAATGTTTGCACTCTTGCTCTTGACTGTTTAGTTGCTGCAATTGAAGCTGCCTTCTGATCCTCAACCGGGAGAGCGACTCTATTAATAGCCGGAAATAAAGCGGCATGCAATGCCTTGAGCTCACTTACTTTGGTTTGTCGATAAGGCATGATGTACTCTTTAAAGCAGGCTAATTTCTCGTCTGTTTTCTGATTTAACGGGGAGGTGCTGGATGTGTCGCAATAAAATCCTTTAGCGCATGCATTTTGAAATTAAAAATAAACCGCTGGTACTCCGGCTCTGTATCAAAATTAATTTTGAGCATTTGATGAATGGATCGTTGCGAACACGTTCCAGACATTTGGCCGGCCGTGGTTGCACCCGGGATCTTCAAATCCTGAAGCATATGCTCTGCCTTGAGAAATGCAAGGCTCGCGTCAATTAAATGATAAATCGTTGCAGCGTCCCAGCTCTTCGGAAATGGAAGTGGCGCGAGCTTCGGAATAATCAATCGCTTGATCAGGTTTTGTAATTCTCTTTGATCCACAGGCTCTGGTAGTTTGTACGTTTTGACTGGCGAAAAGAGTTCTTTTTCCTTCGAGGATGTTTTTTCATGATGCTCAATTCCTGAACCGGAATTATAAATGGAAAATAACAACTCGCCGTCTGCGTTTCTTTCAAATTGGTAAATCATGGCATGTCCGGGACTTCCCGTCCCTATCCATCCGCCAGGCAACAAAAGATCTTGTTTTGGCTGTAATGCATTAATCTCTGTTACCGTCTTTAACAGAAATTTATCAAGAGTTCTTCGTGGAATACGGAAGTATGGTTTTAAAGACTCAACCATGCCGGGATCAGCCAGGTTAGCTCGCAAGGCTTTAATTTCATTCTCACGAACAACCAGGACATCCATTGCAGCCGCGAGTTTCTCGACCTGGGAAGGCATATTGGGCAATGTCTTGAAATATTGATGGAGATAGCCAAAGGTATTACTAAACGTATTACCCTGGACGCCAAACCGCCCGGACAGCTCCGAGTCGAGCTCGATGTGGGCAAAAAGTGATATGTTGATAGAAACAGGCATCTTGGCCCCTTTTAATTAACTGCTGTAACAGTTCAATAAATAATCATCCAGATATCGTAAATATAGTTCCATATTAAAAATACTCGTCATACTAAAGTTACACACTCGTGCTTTGTTATGTTATTTGTTAGTCATTCCAGAACTCTTTAAATCGTATGACCGCAACTTCAGTATAGCGCACCTATGCTGAATATCTGCAAGCCCCTCAAATTTAGCGTTATCAGGGCTTGGAGGTGGTGCGAGCCGAACCATCACGGTGAGGAATAACTCAGACAGTGCGGTGACACTTTCAGGCAGCATCACGCCATCGCCTGCATTGCCAACAGGCACCACGATAACATACACAACCTGCACAAATGGCACAACATTGTCCGCCAATGGCGGCGAGTGTTTGATAACGATTCAACCCGGTTCAACGGTTACCTCAGGGGCAGGGGCTGCGCCTTGTACAACGGGAATAGCGCCCAGTCCCAGTGTTATTAATGTAACGGATGGCACTAACGCGGTTAATGCCAGTGTTGTTGTCTTAGGCTATGCTTGCCAATATCAATCGGGCTATGTCTTTGCGATTGATGATACGACACCGGCAACGAGCAGCATAGGAGGTAAAGTTGCCGCGACAGCTGACCAAAACACAAGTTACTGGAGTTATCCTACAACCAACAACATCTGGGGCATTGACGATGCATCCTCAGCAATCCCCTCATTTTTGATCAACTAAA
>DAIOSQ010000084.1:0-8464 GCA_036752465.1 Legionellaceae bacterium
GGATACGGTTGGTATGGATGTATGCTTAGCAGTTGCCGAAAATCTCACAGCCCATTTTGGCGGGCGCGTGCCAGAGAGGCTACAAACCATGGTGAAAGAAGGTAAACTTGGACGAAAAACCGGCCAGGGATTCTATCGATACAAATATGGCAAACCTATTAAACGCGTGATAAGTGATAAAGAACGAAACCACGATCTCGCCAATCGTTTGGTGTTACGTATGGTGAACGAGGCATCTCTATGCTTGCGTGAGGGTGTCGTATCCGATGAGGATTTGCTTGACGCCGGGATGATTTTTGGTACGGGTTTTGCCCCATTTCGTGGTGGGCCCATGCACTATGCCAAACAGTTTGGCCAAGATAAGCTGAACGAATTGTTTACTTTGTTAGAAAAAAAGCACGGCGAGCGTTTCAAAATTAATTTTGAGTCAACTAGCGTCGCTAAATAAGACTGCAATCCGCGACTAAATAGTTCGCGGGCTGCTCTTTTTTTGGCTCCTGGTGCTGCAGCAAATCGAGATCCGCACAAAAGCAAACTGTGGTTGTTCAGGGGGCTCTGGCTAGGTAATGCTTTGTGCCTTCTCGAAGGCAGCATTTAGTCCACTTGCGATAACACGCGCCAAGTCACCAGCTCTTAGGGCCTGCAGAGCAGCTTCAGTGGTACCACCTTTTGAAGCTACCTGGGCAATCAGCTCCTCTAGGGATTGTTCGGTGCTTGTTGTCATGGTGGCGGCACCTAGCATCGTCTTACTGACCAGGGTAAACGCTTGCTGGGCTGGTAATTGCCATACTTGCATGGCATGTTGGATCATGATTTGTTGAATATAAAAAAAATAGGCTGGACCACTGCCAGAAATCGCAGTTACCGCATTTAATTCCGCTTCTTGTTGACACAACAATACCTCACCACTGCTGGCGAAAAGAGCTTTTGCCAGATCAAGCTGTTGTGGATTGACCCATTTATTTGCGCATAAACCGGTCATTCCCTCGCCAACCAAAAGTGCGATATTGGGCATTGCTCTGACAATGCTGACCGCTCGATGCTGCAGCAAAGCAGCTAAGGTATCCAAGGTTGTCCCAGCAGCAATTGAAATCAATAAGGTGTTTGCTGTGATGACGCTGTCTATTTCAAGCAGCACCTTAGGTATCATAACTGGCTTAACTGCTAAAATGATTACCCCATGCGGATCATTGGCGAACAGTGCGGCATCTCGATTGTTTTTGGCCACATTAAAGGCTGTGTATTTCGTGCCGCAGCTCAAACTTGGACTGGTAACGACGACTTGCTGTATAGCCACTAAGTCACTATTGACTAAGGACTCTGCGATGGCCTTGGCCATGTTGCCAAAACCTAAAAAAGCAATCTTGCAGGGGAGTTTATTTTCCATTATGCCTCACTGCTCTCAATGATTAGCAGTGGCTCCAATTCAACTGACTCAATTTTTTGAAAGCGTAGACTGATTTTTTTGGCTGAGGTATTGACCTCACTGACATCTTGCTGCGCCAAGTCAATATGTTTAGTTAATTTGTCCATACGTTTTTCAAAACGCTGAAAATCGTCGGCCAGCGCGTGCAAGTGTTTCTGTATAATGTGCACTTGCTTGCGAGTTGCATCGTCTTTTAATACCGCTTTGGCAGTGGTTAGAACCGCCATCAAGGTACTCGGTGAGACCAACCAAACGTTTAAGCGTTGGGATAAGGCAACCACTTCAGGATAATTAGCATGAATTTCCGCAAAAATAACTTCGGCAGGAATAAACATCACCGCGCCATCCGTGGTTTCATTAGGGACGATATATTTTTCAGCAATGTCTTTAATGTGTTTCTGCAAATCCTGGCGAAACTGTTGTTGCAAGGGTTTGCGCTCAACAGATGCACTATCTGTGTTCATGATTTTTTGATAGGTTTCTAAGGGAAATTTGGCATCGATGACCACGTTCCCGGTGGGCTCAGGCAGAAATAGTATGCAATCAGCCCGTTTGTCATTACTGAGGGTGTATTGCATGCTGTAATGTGTACTGGGTAGCATGTTGGCAATTAACGACTCAAGTTGCACTTCACCAAAAGCTCCACGAGCACGCTTGTCCATCAGGACATCTTGTAAACTAACGACGTGCGAGGATAATTCGGTGATTTTTTTTTGTGCTTCGTCAATGATGGTCAGCCGTTGCACAACGTCAGTGAAGGTGGCGGAAGTCTTTTCGAAACCTTCGGATAGCCGGTGGTTAACTTGCTGGGTTAATTGTTGCAAATGCTGGCGGATTTCTTCGGTCAAATGTTGCAAATTGCTGGTCATTGCTTGGGCGTGATGTGAGAAGCTTTGATTGATTTGTTCGCGCACGTCCACCATGTGTTTTTGGATAGACTCGTGGATAATACTGTGGGTGGCAAGTTGCGCCTGGGTGATTTTTTCTAGGTACCACTGTTGATTATGTTGCAGTTTATCCTGGACCTCCTGATGAAAAGCTTGCAATGCGGTTTTTAGTTGTGCAACTGTGGCAGCGCTCTGTTGTATCTGTTTCCAGAGCATAAACAGCAGCAATGTTTGTAGCACCATAATTATCGTGGCAAAATGAGCAGAGTTGAGCACTTCGAGCATAACATCTTCAGACAAATAAAATGGCTTCTATTATAAGGGATTTGCGGCATGTCACAACAAAACATTGAGCAACAGATCAAAATACTGCGGGATGAGATCCGGCGTTACGATCACGCGTACTATGTCCGGGATCAACCACTCATCAGCGATGCTGAATATGATAAGATTTTTAAAACTCTACAACAACTGGAAAATGAACATCCGCAGTTGATCGCTTTTGATTCACCCACCAGACGAGTTGGCGTCACTCCGCAATCTGCATTAGCACCGGTAGAGCACATCCAACCTATGTTGTCATTATCGAATGTTTTTGATTCAGCTGAATTGCAAGCTTTTCTCACGCGAGTTGCCAATGAGCTCGCGCTACACGAGCCTGACTTGGTGCTGACTTGTGAGCCTAAACTGGATGGTTTAGCAGTTAATCTACTGTACGAGCAGGGTGTGTTGGTATCGGCAGCCACGCGTGGCGACGGTCATATGGGAGAAAATATATTAAGCAATATAAAAACATTGCCACAGGTGCCATTAAGATTAATAGCACCGACGTATCCCTCGCGACTGGAAGTACGTGCTGAGGTTTATATGTCCAAGCAAGCTTTTGTTGCCCTCAATCAAAAAGCCAGACTGCGCGGCGATAAAACGTTTGCTAATCCACGGAATGCCGCGGCTGGGAGTCTGCGGCAATTAAATCCCAAAATTACTGCGCAAAGACCTTTAGAACTTTACTGTTATGGGGTTGGTGATTGCCAGGGATATAACTTGCCTGATAGCCACTTTGATCTGTTGGCTTTGTTGCAAGTGTTTGGTTTGCGAATTACAAATTTGGTGCAAAAAGTTACAGGATTGGCGGGGTGTGTGGCGTACTACCAAGCCATCCAGGCGCAGCGTGATAAGTTACCATTCGAAATCGATGGTGTTGTTTATAAAATTGATAGTCGACACTATCAAGCCGAGTTAGGTTATATCGCTAGAGCTCCGCGGTTTGCCTGCGCGCATAAATTTCCGGCGCATGAAGAAATGACAACAGTACTCGCGGTTGATTTTCAAGTTGGCCGTACTGGCGCCATCACGCCAGTTGCGCGCTTAGCGCCTGTCAATGTGGCTGGGGTTATGGTGAGTAATGCCACCTTACATAATATGGATGAAATTATACGCAAAGATATTCGTATAGGTGATACGGTTATTATCCGCCGGGCAGGTGATGTGATTCCTGAAGTGGTTGCAGCGGTTTTGTCCAAAAGACCAGCGCACACTGAACACATTAAGCTGCCTGCAACATGTCCAGTTTGTGATTCACAGATTGTCAAACCGGCCGATGAAGCCATTGCGAGATGCAGCGGTGAGCTATTTTGCAAGGCGCAACTTAAACGCATGATCTGGCATTTTGCCTCTAAAAAAGCAATGGCTATTGATGGTCTTGGCCCAACGCTCATTGAGCAACTCATGGCGAGTGGCTTACTGCAAACAGTTGCCGATTTGTATACGTTGAACTCTGCAGCCTTAATGCAATTAGACCGTATGGGTGAAAAATCAGCGCGCAACATCCTCGATGCCATCGAAAAAAGCAAACACACCACATTTGCTAGGTTTTTATACGCGTTGGGGATACGTGAGATAGGTGAGTCAACGGCGCGCATCTTGGCACAGAATTTTACTAATCTTCAAGCCTTGCAGCGAAGCACCCTGGAGGAACTGCTGTCTTTAAAGGATGTCGGTCCCGTGGTCGCCGCGCGGGTGCTGCAGTTTTTTCAGGAACCGCATAATGCCAACGTGATAGCAGCGCTATTGGCTCACGGAGTCGTGTGGCCAGAATCGCCGCGAACTTTGCATGACATCAATCATCACTTCTACGCCAAAAGCATAGTGCTGACAGGCAGTTTACAGACGATGAGTCGTGAAGAAGCAAAAGCGAAATTATTAAGTATCGGTGCTGTGGTCAACAATAGTGTATCAGCCAAAACGGATTATCTGATTGCTGGCAGTGAGGCTGGGTCTAAGCTCAGCAAAGCGCAAGCATTGGGTGTGACCATTCTCGACGAAGCAACTTTATTACGATTTATGCAGCAGTAGCTCTGATTGAGCAACGTCCCAGTTGACTCTTGCTAACTACGGCCACATCATAGGAGTACAGAAGGTGTGGATGGATCGGGTACGGTTAACGCTATGAATGAGACGATTGTGTTATGATAAGTGCCCAACAGCCATATCAAGCTTGGCAAAGAGGCAAAATGCTTGCTGCTGTTTTTTGCATGCTGCTATTGCAGCTAGTGGCGGTGCATGCTTCATATGCCGGTAACTGGGTCTTAAACGACCCTTATCCTAACAATGAAATAGCACAAAATATTTACTACTCCTCGTATGTTGAACAGCCGAAAACTTTAGATCCAGCCAAATCATATAATTTGAATGAAGACATAATAATCGCGCAAATCTATGAGCCGCCATTGCAATTTGATTATTTTAAACGACCTTATACCTTAATTCCTGCAACTGCTAGCAAGCTACCAGAAGTCCATTTTTATGATGCTCACAATCAGGAAACGAAAGATCCTCAAGCAATTGTCAAATCGGTCTACGTGATACATATCACACCAGGTATTTTTTATCAGCCACACCCAGCTTTTGCCAAGGATGCGCACGGCAATTTCATATACATACCACTGGCTAAACATTTTTTATTAGAGCATGCGATTTATCAAATTGCTGATTTTAAACAACTGGGTACGCGTGAGCTAAAAGCCGATGATTATATTTATCAGATCAAACGCTTAGCTGCGCCGTTTGTCAATTCACCGATTTACGGCTTAATGAGCCGTTATATAGTTGGGTTTAAGGAATATGGTCAGAGCTTGCCATCGCAGCTAGGACAAGGCATTGATTTACGCCAATATCCTTTATCAGGCGTGCAAAAAATAGATGAATATACTTACTCGATCACCATCAAGGGCCACTATCAGCAATTTATTTATTGGTTGGCACTCCATTTTTTTGCGCCGACTCCGTGGGAAGCGGATCAATTTTATCAGCAAAAGGGTATGCAACAACGCAATTTAAGCTTTTCCAGCTTTCCGGTAGGCACGGGTCCTTTTATGCTGACATACAACAATCCGAACAGTCGTATGATACTAGCTAAAAATCCGCAATATCGTGCCGAATACTTTCCAACACAAGCCACTGAGCACGATATACGTATGGGATACATGCATCATCGTGGCCAGCGCTTGCCTTTGCTGGATAAAGCGGTGTACACCTTAGAAAAAGAATCGATTCCGCGTTGGAGTAAGTTTCTTCAGGGATATTACGATGCATCGGCCATCAGTGCAGATAGTTTTGATGAGGCGATTCAGATTAATCAGCACGGAGAATTGTCGCTAGGTCATGCACTGCAACAAAAAAACATTCGACTTGCTCGTAGTTATGAACCAGCAATTTTCTATATGGGGTTTAATATGCTGGATCCTGTGGTCGGCGGGAGTAGTGAGCGTGCGCGGCAATTACGACAGGCGATTGCGATTGCAGTCAATTTTGACGAATATATCAGTATTTTCTTAAATGGACGCGGTATACCTGCACAAAGTCCAATACCACCGGGTATTTTTGGACATAGAAACGGCGCAGAAGGTGTGAATCCCAGTGTTTACATATGGCAACATGAACACAGCAAAAGACGAACGCTTGCCGAGGCACGTGCTTTGATGCGCGCAGCAGGGTATGCCAATGGCAAGGATCCGCAAACCGGACAAGCCCTGATGTTGCATTATGATGTTGCTACCACAGCAGGCCCAGATGATAAGGCACAACTCGACTGGATGCGCAAACAATTTGCTAAAATTGGTATCGCACTGAATGTCCGCGCCACGCATTATAATCGTTTTCAAGAAAAAATGCGGACTGGCAACTCACAGATTTTTAGCTGGGGCTGGTCAGCAGACTACCCTGATCCGGAAAATTTTCTGTTTCTACTCTATGGCGCTAACGGTATGGCAAAGTATGGGGGTGAAAATGTCGCAAACTATTGCAATGCAAGCTTTGACCATTTATTTGATTTGATGAAAATACGCAGCAACGATGCTGAGAGGCAACGGTTGATTGATGACATGATAACAATCTTGCGTCATGATACGCCATGGTTGTTTGGCTATTATCCTGAGACTTTTGTGCTCAGTCAATCCTGGGTGGCGCCTATCAAAGCCAATGCGATAGCGACTAATTCATTAAAATATGTCGCCATTGATGTGCAATTGCGACAGCACTTGCGTCAGCAATGGAATCGTCCAATTTGGTGGCCGTTATGGCTGTTGTTGGGGTTGATGTTATGTTTGTTGCTGCCAATTATCTATTATTTTAGGCAAAAAAATCGCCGTTTGGCGCCGCGAGGTCGTATATGTTGAAATATATGCTGCGCCGCGTGTTATATGCCGTGCCGATTTTAGTCGGGATTAATATTTTGACTTTTGCGTTATTTTTTGTTGTCAACTCTCCAGATGATATGGCGCGGATGCATCTTGGACAAAAGCATGTAACGGCTACGCAAATAGCAGCATGGAAAGTGGTGAGAGGATATGATCGGCCGCTATTTTACAATCATACGCAAACAGGGTTCAGCGCTGTGACTGAAACATTGTTTGTCCAAAAATCTTTAAGGCTCTTTGTGTTTGATTTTGGAGCATCTGATGATGGTCGTGACATCATGACGGATATTGTGCAACGAATGTGGCCAAGTCTGGCGATTGCTGTACCAGTACTGCTGCTTGGGTTGCTGGTGGATATCATGTTTGCCATGTTCATGGCCTTTTTTCGTCAGAGCGTCTTGGATTTCACCGGTTTGGTGCTTTGTATTGTGTTGATGTCGGTATCAACCATGTTTTATATTATTGGTGGGCAGTATTTGTTTAGTAAGGTGCTAAAGTGGGTACCTATTTCTGGATATGATCAGGGCCTACATGCAATTAAGTTTCTTCTTTTGCCCATCACCGTTGCCGTAATCAGCGGTTTAGGTGCGGGTGGTCGATGGTATCGTACGATTTTTGTGGAGGAAATGCACCGTGGTTATGTGTTGACCGCCCGTGCCAAAGGCTTATCAGAAATCCAAGTGTTGCTGGCACATGTTTTGAAGAATGCCATGCTACCCATACTGACAGGTATTGTGGTCTTGATTCCTTCTTTGTTTATGGGTAGCCTGATTTTAGAATCATTTTTTGCTATACCCGGACTTGGCAGTTATATGATTGAAGCGATTCTGCAACAAGACTTTGCGATTGTGCGCGCGATGGTATTTTTAGGATCAGTGCTTTATATGATGGGGCTAATAATGACGGATCTGACTTACTTGCTTGTTGACCCACGGGTGAAATTTCAATGATGCTCGATTTGCTGTGGACAGATAAATGCTTATTTACCGTATTGTTGGTAGGTGTGCTGCTATTTGTTAATGGGTTACGTAAAGAGCATACCAGACAGTCTATTATGGTGGTATGTCAGCGGCCTTTGGCCGTGAGTGCGGCCATTGTGCTGCTGTTTTTTTTGTTGATCACCATCCTAGACTCTTGTCATTTACGCACGCATGAGAGCTTGCAGGCGCGTACCGAACAGCAGCATGGCTTGCTAGAGTCGCGCTCCATCTTAGACCTTCTCTTGAATCCGCTGGGTGATACCTACGAAAAAACCTATTCTGCGCCGCTGGCTTTACACTTGTTTAGCCTTGAAACGACAATACACGACCACCAATTAACCCAAGATTATCCGCATTTGCGTTATGTCCCGGCATGGATGGTCACCCCTAGCGATGTGCATCGCTTTCTGCTATCCGCATTGGCCAAAGCATTGCTCTACAGTGGCGTGCTGACATGCGCGCTATGGATGTTAA
>DAIOSQ010000085.1:0-8451 GCA_036752465.1 Legionellaceae bacterium
TGGACATCAGCAAACTGTATGCAGAAACCGGTTATTTTACCTATGATCCCGGCTTTATGTCTACCGCAAGCTGCGAATCAAGAATCACCTATATCGATGGCGATGAAGGCATTTTACGCTACCGCGGTTATGACATCGACAAGCTGGCGGAAAAAAGCGATTTTCTTGAATTCTCTTCTCTATATTGTCATTTCTTTTATCTAAAAATTTAATTAAAACAGAAATACCATTTAAGGTTGCTTCCATCGAGGAATAAGACAAAGATCTATTCCTAATCTGAGTGGTAATAAAAAGGTTGGAATAAAATAGAGGTAACTCTGATTCACTATCAACAAGAAGACAGTACCGCTCTCCGGAGTTTAAGACAAATGTTTTTAGCTTACATTCCATGAATAAATTATAATTATTTACATAAAATCATGGTATCACATAATAAAAACTATGTGATAAATAAATTTACATAAATTACTTGTGTCTATAGCAAAAAGCCCCTATATTCAAGGGGCTTTAAGATTAATTCTTTACAAAATGGTCTCAGGTAATTCCTAAAAAGGAATGTCATCATCCAACCTTTCATAGGCTGGTGTGGCTTGATTGACGTTCGTGCGTGGTTCTTGTGAATATTCCTGCGCTGCCGTAGCAGGGTGAGGTGGAGCCTCAGCAAATCCGCCGGATCCAGCGCCTTTGCTGTCTAGCATTTGAATGTCGCTCGCAACGATTTCGGTGGTGTAGCGATCTTGTCCTTGCGCATCTTGCCACTTGCGTGTGCGCAAGCTGCCTTCGACGTAAAGCTTGGAGCCTTTGCGCACATATTCACTGGCAATTTCCCCCAATTTGTTAAAACAAACGACGCGATGCCATTCGGTTCGCTCTTGTTTGTCACCAGTTTGCTTGTCTTTCCAGGTTTCGCTGGTAGCGACCGATATAGTGGCAACAGCGTTGCCATTGGGCATGTAGCGTACCTCAGGATCGCCACCGACATTTCCTACCAAGATGACTTTATTGATTCCACGGGCCATTTTAATCTCCATTGTGCGATAGTTAGATGAGCATTATATACGTCATTGCAAGCCATATGAAGTGTACACCTGCGCTGCAACCAACGGTTGATAGCTTTTTTGATCGATTTTCAACATAATCAGTTGTTTTTCCTGGTCGATATCTAGTTGTATAATGCCTTCAATGGCCAGCAGTGCTTGTTTGATTTGCTCCAGATCAATAGGCAATTGATAAGCCAATGTTAGGTTCCAGATGTATTGGTTCGGCACGATATGGCGTGTGAGCAATAGCCAGCCGCATGCCAAGATGGTATTGGCAGTAAAAATAGCAGTCGCGTTGACCCATTGAAATAAGCAACCGGCCAATAGGCCACCAGCGAATATGCCTAAGAATTGACAGCTGGAGTAAATCCCCATCGCCGTACCCTTATTTTCGTGCTCGGCTTGTCTTGAGACCATCGAAGGCAAGATGGCTTCTAACACATTGAAGGCAACAAAATATACGAACAATGCAGCGCAAAAACCAACCCAGGAAGTTGCCCACAGTGTCAGTGCCCATTGACTGAGCAGCACCAGACTAACGGCGGATAAAAACAGTGGTTTCATGGCCTGCTTTTTTTCAGCCACCCGGATGAACGGCAACATCAGCATAAAGGCACCCAACATCAGCAGCAAATAAAAATGCCAAGCTGACTGTACATGGTTTTTAGCCAGATGGTCTTTTAAATAGAGTGGGACAATAAAGAAGGTTGATGTCAGCATTAAATGCTGAAAAAATATGCTGATATTTAAGCGTTGTAAGTGTGTATTGCGCAGTGACAAACTAAATTTTTGCCGAAAGTTGGTGATATTGGTCATCTGTGGAGCTTGTGTAGGCGTTGGGATGGCTATTAGTAATAGGATGAGACCAGCAACTGCTAACAACAGGGTCAAGCCAAAAACGCCAGGTAAGCCGTAGCTGTGAGCTAACCACGGGCTTAAGATCATTGCCACACTAAAGGAGCTGCCAATGGTGATACCAACCACTGCCATGGCTTTGACGCGATCCGTATCACGGGTTAGATCGGCCAATAACGCGATCAATACGCTGCCAATGGCGCCTGCGCCTTGCAGCACGCGCGCTATGATCATCATCCATATGCCATGCGCGAGCATGCCCAGCAGACTGCCCAGAGCAAATAGGATTAAGCCTAGTGTCAATAATCGCTTGCGGCCGTAGTAATCAGACAACAACCCAAAAGGAATTTGTAGCAATCCTTGGGTCAGGCCATAGCCGCCTAAAGCCACGCCAATGAGCGAGGGAGTGGCGTCCGTGAGTTGTTGGGCGTATATCGTGAAAATGGGTATCAACATAAATAACCCGAGCATCCGAAAAGCGAAGATTGCGGCGATAGGTAACGTTATTTTAAGCCAGGCTGCTGAGGCGTGCTGTTGCATATGAGTACCGGACATCTGGGTTGCGCATAGAGTGATGATTGTGCGAAGTATATATAGAACATTAATTTTGAACAAGAAATTTGATTGACACTTTTTTGTAGAAAGGGTAGTTTGGTGCCATTTATGAGGGTGGGTGTTGATATGAGCCAAGTGTTGCTGAATAAAGTCGCCTTGATTACGGGTGGTGCACGTGGAATAGGCCGGGCAACCGCTTTAAAACTTGCCCGCGCCGGCTGTGACGTTGCGATTGTCTATTACAATAGTTCAGATGAAGCCGCGTCTTTGCTGCAAGATATCCACCAGTTGGGTAGAACAGCAGTTGCCTTGCAAGCCAACGTCGCTGATCAAGACTCAGTCAAAGAGCTATTGGCGAAATTTAGGCAGCAATTCACACAACTCGATATTCTAATAAGCAATGCCGCCAGTGGGGTGTTAAAGCCCGCTTTGCAAATGTCCACCAAACATTGGCGTTGGTGCCTGGAAACGAACGCCTTGGCGCTCAATCATTTGGTCACCGCAGCAAAACCCAGCATGCCGCAGGGCGCTCGTGTGATAGCGCTTTCTAGCTTAGGTGCATCGCGCGCTATTCCCAATTACGCGTTTATAGGCGCGTCTAAAGCCGCCTTAGAGGCTTTGGTGCGTTCTTTGAGTATTGAGTTGGCAGCGGATGGTATCAATGTTAATACAATATCTGCGGGTGTTGTCGACACGGATGCGCTCAAGCACTTCCCTAATCGACAACAGCTATTGGATGAATATCAGGCACATGCGTTGTCTGCCCGTCCGTTATCAGCTGATGATGTGGCCGATGCCATTTATTTGTTATGCCTACCAGAGGCTGCCATGATCAAAGGTCAGACCATTTATGTGGATGCCGGTTATTCTATCGTGGGTTAGGCGTGTCTCTGATGCTGGTCGAAGATGGCGCTTGTATGATATAGTTGTGTTATTTTGTAAAAATACTTAGGCTGCGCCTATATAGCTCTGGGGATGTGACATGAATATAGAAACAATATATCCAAGGGTCAGAGAAATCATTGCGGATGTTTTGGTTCTCGACGAAGAACAAATCTCACCCAGCAGTCGCTTGATTGCTGATCTTGGTGCAGAGTCGATTGATTTTCTTGATTTGGTCTTTCAATTGGAAAAAGAATTTGGAATTAAAATTCCACGGGGGCAGCTGGAAAAAAATGCCCGTGGTGAGTTAAAACCAGAAGATTTCGAAAAAGGTGGGGTGTTAACTGAGCAGGGCTTGGCCGCGTTAAAGCGTTACCTAAGTGAAGTTCCGGCTGAGCATTTCAAAGTACCGATGAAACTCAATGAGATTCCTATGCTGTTCACAGTTGAAACATTTTGTAAATTGGTGCTCTCGGCTGTGCTTGAAAAAAGCGCATCTACAGTGGTGGCTTAACAGCATACCAACCACGTTATTTTGGTGTAAATATGCGATTTTTATTCGTTGATAGAATCCTTGAGTCCATTCCTGGCTCATTGATTCGTGGCATTAAACACATCACTGCCGATGATTTTTACCTGTCTCGCCAGCATGATGTTCGGCCGTACTTCATGTCATCATTAATCGGTGAAACCTTAGGCCAGTTGGCCGCATGGAATGTCATGGCATATACCGATTTCACCCACAGACCGGTCGCGGGGATGGTTTCCAGGGCGGCTATTTATCGACGCGCGTATGTAGGAGAAACCTTACTGTTGCAATCTTACATTGATTCGGTAGATGATGCGGTAGTTGCTTATCATAGCGAAGCCAGTATAGGCCAAGAGTTGATTTTTACGCTTGAGGGTGCGCTGGGTCCGATGTTGCCTATGCATGATTTTATCGATGATACAACTATCCGCCAACAATACGCAGAAATTAATCGGCCAGGCGTGTGGCAAGACGTGATCGCGGCCAGTCATCAGCATGCCTGTATACCGTATTCGTCCGGCCATGACTTTTCTACCCAATATGACAGTATTCTGGCAATGGAGCCAGGGGTAGGGCTTACGGCTGAAAAACGCATCACGCGAGCGGCACCCTATTTTGCGGATCACTTCCCACACAAACCAGTTTTACCTTTGACCATATTGCTGGAAAGCAAGACCCATTTGGCCTATGAATTTTGCCAGCGGCAGGGTTGGCAGACGCCTTATCAACTGCGAGAAATGCGCCGGATAAAAATGACATCGTTTATCTACCCTGGCGATATCGTGCAAACTACTTTGCAAGTCAAGCACCGTGATGCGCAGGAGCTGGTATTACATTATTGTTCTTCAGTTGGGGGTAAGCGTGTGTGCGTAGTCGATATGATTTTGACAGCTAAAGAGGACGCATGAATACTAGAAGAGTCGCTATTACTGGGCTAGGTGTCGTTTCACCGTTAGCGAATGACGTATCAGCCACTTGGTGTGCCCTCTTGGCTGGTCAATCAGGCATCGATCATATCAGCCATTTTGATGCCAGTTTGTTCACCACCACCATCGCTGCAGAAGTCAAAGGGTTTCAGCTAAGTGCGGAGCTGGCGCAGAATAAACATAACCGAGCGGCGATTCCATTTGTTCAGTATGCCCTTGAGGCAGCGCATCAAGCACTAAGCGATGCCGCGATAGTGCCTACCGCGCAAACGGCCGCGCGTTTTGGGCTGGTGGTGGGTGCGGGTATGATGACCAGTGAGTTTGCTTATTTACATCGATTTCAGCAAGCATGCGCGCCGCAGGGCGAGGTTAACTGGCAAATGCTCAACGCCAATACCGAATCATTTTATCAATTGGCTGATTTTAGCCGCAACACCTCCAACAGCGGTCTTGCTTTGCTGACGCAACAATTTGGTATGCGTGGGTTTGTTAGCTCGGTGCATACAGCCTGTGCTTCTGGTGGTCAGGCATTAGGGCTTGCTTTGCAAGCCATTCGACGGGGCGATGCGGACTATATTTTGGCTGGTGGCTGCGATTCGATGATAACTCCGTTAGGATTATCCAGTTTTAGTCTACTGGGTGCAATGTCCACCTATAACGACACTCCTCATACCGCCAGCCGGCCATTTGACCTGACCCGCAATGGGTTTGTGTTAGGCGAAGGCGCGGCTTTTTTGATGCTGGAAGCTTGGGATAAAGCGCAAGCGCGTGGTGCGCATATTTATGCTGAATTGGCAGGAGAGGGCAATACCTTAAGTTCTTATCGTATCACGGACTCTCATCCAAATGGTGATGGTGCACGGCAAGCTATCGAACGTGCGATGCGTGATGGTGGTGTGAGTCTGGACCAGGTGGATTACATCAATGCACATGGCACCTCAACCAAAATGAATGACTTGAGTGAAACCAATGCCATTAAGGCAGCCCTCAAAACATCAGCGCATCGCATTCCTGTCAGCTCCACAAAATCACAAACGGGTCATTTAATCGCTGCAGCAGGCGCCTTAGAAGCAGTGTTTTCGGTATTATCCATTCACCATGCGCGGGTACCTAAGACAGCTAATTTGACCACAGTTGATCCGGAATGCGATCTAGATTACGTCACAGATGGCCCCATTGAAAAATCATTAGGTGTGGTTTTATCTAATTCGTTTGGGTTTGGTGGGTCGAATAGCTGTTTATTATTTAAACACAAAGATTTTGGAGCACATGTATCATGACAGGGATTAACCGTGTCCTGGTGACCGGGCTTAGTGCGGTCACTGCATCCGGCTTGACTGCTGATGACACTTGGCGTTCTATTCTTGCCGGGCATTCTGGCATTGCACCCATTACCGGCGCGGATTTGACCGATTGGACGCATGTGTTAGGTGGCGAGTTGAAAGATTTTAAACCAGCGCAGTCGCTACCGGATCGCAAATGGTTAAAAATGGTCTCCAGGCAGGATGTCTTAGGCATTCATGCGGCGATGCAGGCCATTCACCACAGTGAGCTATTACACCATCGAGAGGGCCTAGCTTCGGTTGAAGAGTTTAACGACGATACGGCAGTTTTTGTTGGGTCTCCTGGCAATAAGTACTTTCAACAGTATGACTTTTTACCATTGATCGCCAAAACCGATGGCAACATGTCCGCTTTTGCACGTCAGCTTTTTGACGAAGTACACCCCATGTGGTTGCTGCGCATATTGCCGAATAATGTCTTGGCTTATGTCGGCATTGCCTGTGGCTTCAAAGGGGTTAACCATAATATAACCAATCATGCCGTCGGTGGGATGCAGGCGATCATAGAAGCGTATCATGCCATCAAACATGGCCAGGCCAAGCGCGCAGTGGTGGTTGCCTATGATATTGGCATTGAGCCGCAGGCGCTGTTTTATTATGAAAAGTTGGGGGTGCTGAGCCCGCACGACCTTAAACCTTTTGATGCGGCGCATGATGGTACAATTCTAGCCGAAGGCGCAGCTGCTTTGATTTTGGAAAGTGAAGCCAGTGCTGATGCGCGGCAGGCGCACTGTTATGCGGAGATCGTGGGTGGTCAGTCGTGTACTGAAAATCAAGGGGTCTTTGCAATTGAAGCAGAAGGTGAGAGTCTGACAGCACTGCTGCAAGCTTTGTTAGCCAAGCAAGGCCTGGTTGCCGATGATGTCGGTCTGGTGGTGGCGCATGGCAATGGTAATCAAAAATCAGATATCAGTGAAGCTATGGCGATCAACGCAACTTTTGCGCACAAGGCGGTACCGGTGACCGCATTTAAGTGGTCTACAGGACATAGCTTGTGTGCCTCAGGTGTGGTCGATGCCGTGTTGGCCACCTATGCATTGCAACACAACATCATACCAGGCATAGCTAATCTCGATACATTGGCTTCTGCTTGTGGTCGCCTAGATGTTGCGCAGCAAAGCCGTGCTTGGTCATCGGCTGCGCGCAGAGCATTGCTTATCAATCGTGGTTTCGCCAGCATGAATGCTTGTTTATTGTTGCAAGGCGTCTGATGCCAGATGATCGCAGCTTGGCGCAACAAATTGCCAAGACCACGGTGACCTGGGTCGGCCGTTTGATGTATCATTGCCTACCTTATCGCCGGCGAGTCATCCACCAAAATATCGACCAAGTCTATGCTAACCGCCTCACACCGCAACTTAAAACGCATTTGGCACAAGCTTTTTACTCGCATCTGCTGACTTCGCTCAAAGAAATGTTTCTGCTGCGCTTTATGCGCGAAGCAACATTGCGGGCACGAGTCACGGTGCGCGGGCATGAGCATTTATTGGCGATTGCTGCTGCCAACAAAGGGGTTTTGATCGTGACAGGCCATTTCGGCAGCTGGGAATTTGCTCCCTTAGGTGGGATTTTAAATTTTAAGGAATTTCAAGGGCATTTTCATTTCATTAGACGCACGCTGCGCAGCAAACGCATCGAAAAAATCTTATTTCACCGATATTTGCAAGCCGGGTTACATGTCATTCCTAAACAGCGCGCGTTGGAACAAGTGATGACTGCTTTAGAAAAAAATCATGCGGTGGTATTCGTGCTGGATCAACATGCCTCGGTCGCAAACAAAGATGGCATTGCGGTAGAATTTTTTGGCAAAGCCGCGGGCACTTATCGTAGCTTGGCCAGTATCGCACGCAACACTGGGATACCGGTGGTCCCGGCGGCCAGTTACCGATTGAACAATAAGCAACATGTTTTGGAATTTCATGCGCCGATCGTCTGGCAAGAGCATGCCAACAACCAACAGTCGCTCTATTATAATACGTTGGCATACAATCAAGCGTTAGAGCGTATTATTTTAGCACATCCTGAACAATGGCTATGGCTACATAAACGGTGGAAGTTAAACTTGGCGCCGTCCCATCAGCAGGTGCCTGCTGGCGTTACCCCATCCTGTGACTCTGCAGGGCAAGACAGCAAAACTCCATCCTCGCTTATTCCCAAACGGCCTTCGTAGACAAATGTTGCCGGACCGGTTGCGCTGATCTGGTGTTGCCCTCCAGGCCAATGGATCTGTAATGCACCACCGGATAGCGCCACCGTCACCGTATCTTGCAGATGATGAAACAAACGTCCTGCCACCATTGCTGCGATGGCACCGCTGCCAC
>DAIOSQ010000086.1:0-8338 GCA_036752465.1 Legionellaceae bacterium
TCAAATACATCAATGTTCGCAAATTGTTTGAATAAAACTGCTTTCCCCTCCATCACCGGCTTACTGGCCAGCGCACCAACATTACCCAGCCCAAGTACAGCGGTACCATTGGTGATGACTGCGACCAGATTTCCTTTAGCGGTATAACGGTAGGCATCTTCTGGATTTTTAGCAATTTCCAGCACTGGCTCAGCAACGCCTGGAGTGTATGCCAACGACAAATCTTCTTGCGATAATGTCGGCTTAGTCACATGTACTGCTAGTTTTCCAGGTATTGGAAACTCATGATAATGCAGCGCTTTCTGTTTTAACGTTTGTTCACTCAAAATATGCACCCTCTTAGTAAATCCCTAACACTGAACAGAGTCAGTCGTAATTCAATCAGTCTCAAAGAAAAGTAGCCATCATGCTGCAGCCATGCCGCAAATAAGCTGAATACTTACTTTGTATCAAAGCACGCCTGTATTTTGCGCGATTTCTGAGCAAGTCTATGCGTTCAACGGATGTCTAGATATTTCTCTGTATAGTTACGATATGGCGCAAAATAAAAAAACCAGCTACTCTTGATTTTGATCTTGAGGTTGCATTTGCTCTCGGGCTTTGTAACGATCACGGAATTTTTGAACACGACCGGCAGTATCAACCAGTTTCTGTTTGCCAGTGTAAAATGGATGACAATTTGCACAAACTTCAATATTCAAATCTCCAGCCAATGTCGAACGGGTTTCGAATGTATGCCCACAGCTGCAGGTCACAGTGATCACGTCGTAGTTTGGGTGAATCGATGTTTTCATAAAACACTCTCTGAGGTTAATGGGTTGAATACTAATGCACAATATATGAGCAATATACTCATTAATAGAATGACCGTGAAAGATAACAGATCCTTCGCATGAAATCAAATACTCTTAATCCTAATCACGAAATTTGCTTGCTAACAACAACTGGCTCCGAAGCCAGCAACATTCATGCACCGCAGCGCCATCATCCCGGCACCGCACAGTTGACCTTGAGTGCATCATCGCCAGCGATCAGTTTCACCCACACCGGGGCGTGATCAGATGGTTGATCTGCTGTTCGTGTAGTTTTATCGATACCACTCTCAGGACAGGCTGCGGCCAATTTTGCACTCAAGAGAATGTGGTCGATCCTCAACCCTCGATTGCGTCTAAATGATTGCATGCGATAATCCCACCAGCTAAACAGAACATCTTGCGCGTGGTGCAGACGAAAACTATCGTGTAAGCCCAAAGCCAAAATTTGCTGAAATGCTGCGCGCTCTGGCGGACTTACCAGCACGCAGCCGGCCCACTCAGCGGGATCATGCACATCTTTGTCTTCAGGCGCAATATTAAAGTCCCCCAGCACCACCAGTCGGGCATAAGCTTGTAGCTCCTGGCGCACCAATTCATGCGCTCGCGCCAGCCACTCCATTTTGTAGCTATATTTTTCAGTATCAACGGCCGCCCCATTAGGCACGTAAAAATTGAGAACGCGTATGCCATCAATAGTAGCCGCTATCACCCGTTTTTGTTGATCCAGATAAGATGTGATGCCATATGCCACCTGCTCTATCGGGTATTTACTGATGATGGCAACGCCGTTATAAGCTTTTTGTCCACTATAAACGACCTGGTATCCTATTTGATTAAAAGCATCTTCTGGAAAGTGTTCATCCACCACTTTGGTTTCTTGTAACGCAAGTATGTCTACCTGCTGACTCACCAACCATTCCAGTACCTGAGGCAACCGTACTTTGATAGAATTGACATTCCAGCTAGCCAACTTAAGCACATAGGTCTCCATGATAATCTATTAATAAAGGGGCATGATCAGAAAAGCGCTGATCTTTGTATATGTGGACCGCTGCAACCCGTTCACGCAGCGCAGGTGTGGTCACTTGATAATCTATCCGCCAACCGACATTTTTGTCCCAGGCCTGACCACGGTTGGACCACCACGTATACTCCTCGGGATTTTGATTGCGCACGCGGAATGCGTCGACAAAACCCATCTCACCAAATAACTTGTCTAGCCATGCTCGCTCTTGCGGTAAAAAACCTGAGTTATTTTGATTGCTACGCCAATTTTTAAGATCAGCGTTTTGATGTGCGATATTATAGTCACCACAGACAATCAACTCACGTCCTTGATTTTTTAAATACAACAAATGTATCGCAAATTGCGCAAGAAAATCGAACTTAATTGCTTGCCGCTCTGCACCGCTGGTTCCAGAGGGTAAATACACCGATAGCACGCTGATTTTAGCATAATCATACTGAATATAGCGGCCTTCGGTGTCAGCATGCAGGTAATCCATGCTTTTGATGATAGCGTTTGGTTTTTGGCGCGCGTAAATCGCCACCCCACTGTAACCCTTCTTTGCCGCATCCGCATAGTCACAATAGTACCCTGCAGGGAAGTAGGTCTCGCTGTCAATAAGCAATTGTTCTTGTTGTGCTTTGGTTTCTTGGATGCAAACAAAATCTGCATTTTGTTGCGTTAACCAAGTAAAGAATCCTTTACGATGGGCCGCACGAATACCATTCGCATTAAAACTAATCACTCTCATTGGGGCGTCAATTTTAGAGCCAATCGCGCCAAGCGCTCCCCGAGATGCTTTGCTTGTATTATTTCATCCGTACTGAGTACGTGATCATTATTGGCACCTGCCACATGGGTCACTCCATAGGGGGTACCACCGGTTATGGTGTTATTCAATGCCACTTCGGTGTACGGCTGGCCTACCATGACCATACCATGGTGCAACAACGGTAACATCATGCTCATTAAAGTAGTTTCTTGACCACCATGCATCGAGCTTGAGGAAGTAAACACGCAAGCTGGCTTATCCACCAAATCACCGGCTAGCCATAACTCTCCGGTACCATCCAGGAAGTATTTGAGCGGCGCAGCCATATTGCCAAAACGGGTCGGACTGCCTAGTGCCAATGCGCTGCAATGACGCAGGTCCTCTAAGGTGACATAGGGTGCCCCGCTGTCTGGCACCGCTGGATCGACCGCCTCAACGGTAGTCGATACCGGTGGAACTGTTCTTAATCTTGCCTCTATCCCTTCGACAAATCCTACACCGCGGGCTATGTATTGTGCTAACTCTTTTACTGCACCTGTGCGCGAATAATACAGAATCAAAACATGTGCCATGATATAGCTCCTTTATAAAATGTACCGTGCCAAATCCTCATCTGCCACCAGCAGCCCCAAAAAGCGGTCAACATAAGCAAAATCGACATGCACCGTTTCATCACAGCGATCCGTTGCTTCAAAAGAGACAGTTTCCAGCAATCTTTCCATAACTGTATACAAACGACGCGCACCAATATTTTCGGTCAGCTCATTGACTTGCCATGCAACTTCTGCAATCCGGCGGATACCGGTTTCATCAAAGGTTAATCCCAGTCCTTCTGTCGCCATCAAGGCCGCGTATTGCTCCGTCAAAGATGCGCTGGGTTCGGTTAATATGCGGACAAAATCTTCTACGGTCAAAGCTGACAATTCAACCCGAATAGGCAAGCGCCCTTGTAATTCAGCAATTAAATCGGAAGGCTTGGCAACATGAAACGCACCCGAAGCAATAAACAGGATATGATCCGATTTGATCATGCCATATTTAGTGGAAACCGTGCAACCTTCCACCAACGGGAGTAAATCGCGCTGCACCCCCTCTCGCGAAACATCGCCACCCTGCTCCGCACGTTTCGCAACCTTATCAATCTCATCAATAAATACGATGCCATTTTGTTCGATGTTGTCGATAGCACGTGTCTTAAGATCATCTTCGTTGATAAGCTTGCCTGCTTCTTCTTCGCACAGCAATTTGAGTGCTTTGCGTATGGTAAGCTTACGCGTTTTCGTGCGCCCCGTGCCCATTTGCTGAAACAAACTTTGCAATTGATTGGTCATATCCTCCATTCCAGGAGGCGCCATGATTTCAACGCCAACGGGCGAAGTGGCGAGCTCAATGTCAATTTCAGTGTCATCTAACAACCCGTCACGCAACTGTTTTCTAAAATTATGCCTGGCTGCAGATTCTTTTTCTTGCGGTGACAATTGACCACGTGCTGGCGGCAATAGTACATCTAAAACTCTATCTTCGGCAGCATCTTGTGCCGGCTGCTGCACCTTTTTTATCGCGATTTCTCGTTCTTGTTTAATCGCTACATCGGCCAAATCGCGAATAATCGAATCCACATCCCGCCCGACATAGCCTATTTCAGTAAATTTAGTTGCCTCTACTTTGATAAAAGGTGCTTCTGCCAATTTTGCTAGACGACGCGCAATTTCCGTCTTGCCAACCCCAGTCGGGCCAATCATCAAAATGTTTTTCGGCATAATTTCATTGCGCAGCACTGGATCTTCGATTTGCATTCTACGCCATCGATTCCGCAAAGCTATGGCCACAGCTCGCTTGGCATCCTCCTGCCCAATAATATGCTTATCTAATTCTTGTACAATTTCACGCGGTGTCATGACCGCCTTAATATCACTCACTCTGACCTTCCAATTCTTCAATGGTTATATGATGATTTGTATAGACGCAAATATTTGCAGCAATCGTCAGGGATTTTTGCACAATAGCTTTAGCCGACAATTTGGTATTTTCGAGCAATGCCGTGGCTGCTGCCTGCGCAAAAGGACCACCGGAACCTATCGCCATGATGCCCTCTTCTGGCTCAATAACATCCCCGTTACCCGTAATAATCAAAGACGACTTTGCGTCCGCGACTGCTAATAGCGCCTCAAGACGTCGCAACAGTCGATCGGTGCGCCAATCTTTTGCTAATTCAACGGCTGCACGCACCAAATGGCCGTGATGCATTTCCAATTTTTTTTCAAAACGTTCAAACAGCGTAAATGCATCGGCCGTGCCTCCCGCAAATCCAGCGATAATTTTGTCTTTATAAATACGCCTAACCTTGCGGGCATTGCCTTTCATGACTGTGTTGCCCAAACTGACCTGCCCATCACCACCCAAAGCTACCTGATGACCACGCCTAACCGACAAAATGGTTGTGCCGCGAAATTGTTCCAAAATATGCCTCACTGTTGTTGCATCGCGAATATCGCGTTCTATTAATATTAAAATCTTTCATTTTGTCAAGAAGGATACACCATAGCTCAACGGCGCAATCTGTAAATACTCAGCAATACTTTGACCCACATCCGCAAATGTATCTCGTCTACCTATAAAACGCCCCTCAACTTCCGGGCCAAACATTAAAACAGGTATGTGTTCGCGCGTATGATCCGAACCCGGTGCAGTAGGATCGCAGCCATGATCAGCGGCAATTATCACGCGGTCATGTGCCCGCAGATGCTGTTCAAGCTCTGGAATGCGCGCATCAAATTGCTCTAAGGCATGCGCATACCCTGTGACATCTCGTCTATGACCGTACGCTGAATCAAAATCAACAAAATTAGTAAAGATCAAACTGCCCGCTGGCGCAGCATCCATCGCCGTCAACGTAGCATCCAATAATGCCATATTACCATCTGCTTTGATGGTTTGCGTCACCCCCTGATGCGCATAAATATCAGCAACTTTGCCAATAGCAATCACTTCTCTGCCATTACTTTTTAAATGGTCTAGCAAGGTTAATCCGGGGGGCAGCATTGAATAATCGCGCCGATTGCCAGTACGCACATAAGTGCCTTGACTGCCAACAAATGGACGCGCAATAACCCGCCCTATCTGATACTCATCAACCAAATGTCTCGCTATCTCGCAAATATCGTATAAGCGTTGCAAACCAAAAGCAGTTTCATGTGCCGCCACCTGGAACACACTATCACCCGAAGTGTACACGATCGGCATGCCACGTTTCACATGCTCATCCCCAAAATCACGTATGATTTCAGTTCCAGATGCATGTTTTTGACCAAGAACCCCTGGTAATTTAGCCTCTGCAAGCCACAAATCTATCAATTTTTTGGGGAAACATGGTATTTGCGGTGGAAAGTAACCCCAATCAAATTGCACAGGGACTCCCGCCAACTCCCAATGCCCACTTGGGGTATCTTTGCCTTTGCTTTGCTCAACCGCATACCCAAACAATGCTTGTGGCAAAGGCAGGTTTGCTATATTCAACCATTTAAGCCCCGAGCTTGCCATCGCGGCGTGGTATAAACCCAAGCGCGTCAGATGCGGTAATTTTAATGGGCCTTGGCGCGTCGTATTATCACACAACCCCTCGCGGCAAGCTTTGACAATATGCGCAAAGGTATTAGCAGAAGCATCGCCATACTGTGCCGCATCCAAACTTGCACCTATCCCCAAAGAGTCTAACAACAATACAATCACTCGACCTGCATTCAGCATGCTATACTTCCATCATTGATGATGACCATGGGTTTCTGGCAATCTCGAAATCAATACTAACCCCAAAAGAATACCGATTGGGAAAATCATAGCCGCATATTGATAATCCGCTAAAGAGTATACCGGTATACCCGCAACCATTTGCATTTCACCGTGTTGCGCCAGCAAAGCACTAAATAAATTTTGATAAACCATATAGCCACCCTGGGTCAGAATAGATACCGTACTCAAAGCCATCGCCGTCATTGTCGCAGGGTTGCTTTCGGCAACCAAAGCATAACTAATAACTTGGGACGCCGTAAAGAAACCAAGCAGAAAAAACAGCACGCACATCATATTCATGGACACAGGAGCGGCCAAAATGGCCATAATCACCAACAAGGATAACAGCGCACCAATTTTCATAGGTAGAATGCGCAGGGCTAATTTATCTGAAATCCAGCCCATCATCGGTCCACCCAGGATGGCACCTAAAAAAAGCATGGCATTGACAAAAGACGCGTCTTCTTTGCCCACATTCAAGCGCTGCATGACGTATAACGATCCCATCATCGCGCCAAACACCGCAACCGCCATATTCATTAAACTGGTGTACAAAGCAGCACAGACAGTTTTTGCATTCAAATATGCCTGACGCACCGAAGATAGCAAACTGAGCCTATTTGAGGCTACGGCATGCGCATGGTCATGCTTATCTTTGAGCAAAGCACACATTATAAAAAACATCGCAACACCTAACCAGGCAACCATAATTAACGACTGGCGCCACCCTATTTGTATGACTAATTTGGTCAGTGGATACTGTGCCAGCATACCACCGGTCATCGCGATGGTGACAATTATCCCCGTGACCATTGCCATTTTTTTAGGGGGAAACCACCTGGTGGCAATGCGTACCGGCCCTAAAAAGCAAAATGCACTGCCCACCCCGGTAACAAATCGACAACACAACGCCACGAAAAACGTGTGCGCATGTGCCAAGACGAAGGTACTCAGGACACATAACAACATAGCGACCAAGATGACTTTTTTTGCTGAATAACGATCAAGCAAATACCCTGCCACAAATAGAAACAGGACGTTTGATAAATAGTAAATGCTCGACAGATAGGTCATTTTGTCAACCTGTATCTGAAAATCACGCATAATATTGTCAGCAATCGATGCAAACATATTCCCTTGGATAAATTCATAGAAGAAAAAAAATGACGATACCAAACAAATAATCCATGGTAACCAAGACGCTTTTATCACATCGTAACTTGTGGCATCACGATAAAACATATTTTTTGGTTGGTTAGAGTCAATCATTTGCATTTATATTCCTCCTTGTTGATTGCGACAATTTGTTTCACGCAAGCACAGCGCCGCGATCAGACCAATGAACAGCGCCACCGCGAATAAGTTCATTGCACGCAGGTAATTCGGCATAAGATGATGGGCTTTGGTCACCAGGACGGGAGATTGCAACAACCAACCAAAGATAATTTGTCCGAGGCCACCGCCCCCCATGACCAATATAGAAGCGATACCAGTAGCTTTGCCGGTATCGTGTAAGTCATTGCTCTCAGCAATGACTGGATAGCCAATCACTTGGGTGCTGCTAAATAAGCCAATAAAAAGAAAAATCAGCGCCAACCAGGTCTCAGCAAGCGGGATCTGCAAGAGCAAAGGTAAAAACATCAAGCCGGTGGCAATCACCCCAAGTATCATCACCGGTTTACGCCGCCCGTGCTGATCAGAAAGCCAACCAAATAATGGACACCCTAGCATACTGCCAATGAATATCAAACTGACTATATTGCTGGCACTGATTGGCTGGATGGCATACACCGTATGAAGATAACTGGTGCCCCACAACGCTGCCAACACCATGATCGGCAAGTTTAGACAACAGATGTAGATCCCGGCTAGCCAGTTTTGCCTATTTTTTAGCACTGGGACATATGAAGCAGTCGCAAGCATTGGCTCATGCGCATGACCCAAGACCTGCGCTGC
>DAIOSQ010000087.1:0-8218 GCA_036752465.1 Legionellaceae bacterium
GATTTGTGATTTGGTATCGAGTGGACAAACGCTTGAAGAGAATCAATTGATTGCGGTTGAAACCGTACTTGAAAGCCAAGCGGTTTTGATTCAAGCATCGCATGTTGTGGATGAATCTCAGATTGATTTATTGACTATGTTGGTGCGCCGGATTCAAGCGGTGCAACATGCAATTGAGCGCAAATACATCGTTTTTCATGCCCCAAAAACAGCATTGACACAGATTTGTGAGCAATTACCGGGGGCTGAATCGCCTACCATCATTTCGTTGCCAGCAACGCCTGATAAGGTTGCGGTCCATGTGGTCTCTAGTGAAGGGATTTTTTGGAATACTTTAGAATCAATTCAAGCGTTAGGTGCCAGTTCTATTTTGGTCTTACCGATTGAAAAAATATTGGAGTGATTGATGTTGCGCGTATTGAACTGGCAGTCCTTATCGTTAATTGAACGCAAACAGCAATTAACGCGAGCAAATGTATCTGGTGCTTCGAAACAGGTTGTAGGAACGATTATTGCATCGGTTAAAGAGCAAGGTGATGCAGCGTTATTTGCATATGGTCGTCAATTTGATGGCGTCAATTTATCGTCGCTGACTGTTTCTGCAGAACGTATCGAAAACGCGACTGTAAGTGCTAAAGCATTATCGGCAATCCAAACGGCAATTGAAGCGATTACGGTATTTCACAAAGTCATTATGCCAAAAGCCATACGTGTGGACACCGCAAAAGGTATTTATATTGAACGCCGCTATCGGCCAATCAATAAAGTGGGACTCTATGTACCTGGTGGCAATAAAACACCACTTATTTCATCCGTGCTCATGCAGGCTATACCTGCATGGGTGGCTGGTTGTTCAAATCGCGTGTTGTGCACACCACCTAATGCAAAAGGCGAGATTGATGCATCTGTTTTAGTGGCGGCTAGGTTATGTCAAATTCAAACCATTTACACCATCGGTGGCGCGCAAGCGATTGCTGCCATGGCGTATGGTACAGAAAGTGTAATGAAAGTGGATAAAATTTTTGGTCCTGGTAATGCTTTTGTTACTGAAGCAAAAACACAAGTGTCCATGGATTCAATGGGGGCTGCAATTGATATGCCAGCGGGACCATCTGAAGTGATGATTATTTCGGATTGTGATGCAAATCCTCATTATGTCGCCGCTGATCTATTGGCACAAGCAGAGCATGGACCTGATTCACAAGTGATTTTATTGTGTGAATCAGCAGATTTTGCTGCAAGCGTTAATCTTGCCATCGCAGAACAATTACAAACATTAACGCGTGCGTCACTCATTTTGCAATCGTTGCAACATGGTGCCATCTTAGTCTGCTCATCACGAGAAGAAATGATCGCCATTGTGAATGACTATGCGCCAGAACATTTGATTGTGAATTGTGTTGATGCAGAGTGTTGGGTGGATTTTATTGATAATGCCGGCACCATTTTTTTAGGCCCCTATGCTGCAGAAACGATGGGTGATTATGTAACGGGGAGTAATCACGTTTTACCTACCAATGGATATGCCCGCAGTTACAGTGGGCTGAGTACGTTCGACTTTTTAAAAAGCATGAGCGTGCAGTCTGTTTCAAAAGAGGGCGTTGCAACGTTAGGAGAGGCCGCTTTTACATTGGCGATAATGGAAGGTTTAGACGCGCACGCCAATGCGATTCGGTTAAGACTAAATGCCTTGGAGGAGATCTCATGTCGATCGATCAATTGATTAGTTTAGCCAGAAAAGAGGTTCTTGATCTTGTCCCCTATAGCTCTGCTAGAAATGAAAGTGATCGGTTTGGCATTAATTTGGACGCTAATGAAAACCCGTTTGCCATGCAACAAGGGTTTAATCGCTATCCTGAGCCTCAACCAGACAGTTTACGTCAAAAGCTTTGTGCGCTCTATGATGTGAGCACTTCACAATTACTCATCACACGTGGGAGTGATGAAGCGATTGATTTGTTGATTCGTGCGTTTTGTCAGGCAAATCAAGATGGGATAGTCATTACGCCACCGACTTATGGGATGTATGAAGTATCGGCGCGTATTCAAGGTGCATTGATTACATCTGTGCCTTTATTATCACCAGACTTTGCTTTAGATGAAGACGCTGTGATTGATAAATGGCATACTAATATAAAATTAATTTTCTTATGCTCGCCAAATAATCCAACAGGCAACCGCCTTGATTTGGAGGCTGTTTTAAAATTGTGTACGTATTTTCGCGATAAAGCACTGATTGTGATGGACGAAGCTTATATTGAATTTTCAACCAGTCACAGTATGGTGAAATATCTAGACGAGTTTCCTAATCTTGTTATTTTAAGGACCTTATCAAAGGCCTATGGCATGGCTGGGGTTCGATGTGGGAGTCTGATAGCAGCTCCCCAAATCATTACTTTATTAAGAAAAATACTCGCACCTTATCCTATTCCAATGCCAGTGCTTAATGTCGCGTTGGACGCTTTATCAAATAGCAATATTGCGCAAAGAAACGTTCAAATCAAGATGATTCAGGCTCAAAAAGAACAATTGCGCCTTTTTTTACAACGTCATCCGTCCGTTAAAAAGGTTTACCCAAGTGAAGCCAATTTTTTATTGGTGGCGGTGGAGTCGCCTGCGCATTGGATGTCGGTATGTCGTGATCGTGGTGTGGTGATTCGAGACAGAAGCAACATCGCCGGTTTGAGTGATTGTGTGCGAATAACCATTGGTACGCCAGAAGAAAATAAAATTTTGCTAGAGGTGTTGGGAAATGTCTAAACAAAACATTCTTTTTATCGATAGAGATGGCACCTTGGTCGAAGAGCCAGAGGATTGTCAGGTCGATGATTTGTCAAAAATTCGCCTTTGTCAGGATGTGATGGTCGTATTAAATCAGCTTGTGCAAGCTGGATATAAATTGGTGATGGTGAGTAATCAAGATGGTTTGGGTACATCGAGTTTTCCACAACATGCTTTTCAAGTAAGTCATGATTTTATTTTGGGCTTATTTGCATCACAAGGGATTGTCTTTGATGAGGTTTTGATTTGTCCGCATACAGCAGAGGACAATTGTGCGTGCCGTAAACCACGTACGGGTTTGTTGGATGATTTTTTAAAACAACAAACGCTGAATAGGGATCGAAGTTGGGTTATTGGCGATCGTGATTCTGATAGATTATTAGCGCAATCTTTAGGTCTTGGGTTTTTAGCCATTTCTAAAACACAGGGTTGGAAAGACGTGGTGGGTGCTATTTTAAATCAATCTCGCACAGCTTCGATAGCACGCACGACGAATGAGACATCCATTGAACTGACGGTGACCTTGGATGCGGACGTGCCTTCCGTCATTCGTACACCGATTGGGTTTTTTAGTCATATGCTGGAGCAAATAGCGCGTCACGGTGGATTTCAGTTGCAGTTAGAGGCCAGTGGTGATGTGTTCGTTGATGAACATCACTTAATTGAAGACACGGCAATTGCATTGGGTGAGGCCTTAAAGTGTGCGTTGGGTGATAAATGGGGAATCAATCGTTATGGATTTACCTTGCCGATGGATGAAGCGCTAGCTACCGTTGCGATTGACCTTTCAGGTCGGCCATTTTGTGTGTTTGAGGGGTATTTTACCCGGGAATTTGTGGGTGGTCTTGCCACAGAGATGGTGCCGCATTTTTTCCAATCACTGAGCAGCAGTTTAGGGGCTACCATCCATGTCAGTGTCACTGGAAAAAATCATCATCACATGATTGAGGCGTGCTTTAAAGCATTAGGTCGCGCGCTGAATCAGGCGGTGACGAAAACTGCGAACACCTTACCTTCGACTAAGGGGCTCTTATGATTGCCGTGATTGATATAACTGGGAATAATTTAGCCTCATTGGTTAATTCCATTCATCGTTTAGGCTTTGATTGTGTATTAACGCATGACCCACAGCTTATTGGTGGTGCCAGTCATATTATTTTGCCAGGTGTTGGAGCTGCGCGTCCTGCGATGCAAGCTTTGCATGAGCATGGATTGGGTGAGGTGTTGTTGCAATTGAAACAGCCCGTATTGGGGATTTGTCTTGGTATGCAATTATTGTTTGAGCACAGTGAAGAGGGTGATGTGGCTTGTTTAGGATTGATTCCTGGTCGTGTTGAACGCTTGAAACCTAAGCCCAACTATCCTGTGCCACATATGGGGTGGAATCAATTGCAATGGTGTCGTGAGTCTTGTTTTCAACAAGAGATTGCAGTGCATTCTTATGTATATTTTGTGCATGGTTTTGCAGTAGTAAACAATGAATACACGATAGCGAGCTGTGATTATGGTCGTGAAATCAGTGCGATTGTTCAAAAAAATAATATTTACGGCATGCAATTTCATCCGGAAAAATCAGCAGACGTAGGACTTAACTTATTAAATAGGTTTTTAACTCTGGAGGACGTATGTTAATGATACCTGCTATTGATTTGCGCGATGGTCAATGCGTACGCCTGCGTCAAGGCCAATTTGATTGTGCAACGGTTTATGAGGCGAATCCTGTGGACCTTGCTCGGCATTATGCCGATTTGGGTGCGACTTATTTACATGTGGTTGATTTGGATGGTGCAGAGCTTGGGTGCGTGCAACAGCTCGATTTAATAGGCGCTTTGAAGTCAAATACGATGATGATCCAATCTGGCGGTGGTATTCGAAGTCTTGAAACAGCAAAAGCGTGTCTTGCTGCAGGGGTTAATCGCCTTGTCATTGGTAGCATGGCTATCACTGATTCTGAGTTAACGCATGCCTTAATTTCAGAAATTAATGCATGTAACGTGGTGTTGGCATTCGATGTGAATATTGAAAACGGCATGCCAAAACCGGCTATTTATGGGTGGAAAACGACGACTGAGAGCTGTTTGTGGGATGTTGTTGCGTCTTATCAAGCTGCCGGAATTCAAAATGTTTTATGTACGGATATTGCAGAAGACGGCATGATGAATGGACCGAATTTTCAATTATATGAAGAAGCCGTGCGTCGTTTTCCAAGCCTATTTTGGCAGGCATCTGGTGGCGTGCGTGATGTGAAGGATATTCGAACACTTGCAAAACTTGGCGTATCGGCGGTGATTTTAGGGCGAACGTTATATGAGGGTAACTTTGATTTATCCGCTTGTTTACAGGAGTTTTCCTTATGATAGCCAAACGCATTATCCCCTGTTTAGATGTTCGTGATGGGCATGTGGTCAAAGGGGTGCAATTTCGAGATCATAGGGTTGTGGGTGAGATTATTGAGCTGGCATCGATGTATGCAGAAGCAGGAGCGGATGAATTGGTTTTTTATGACATCACGGTGAGCAGTCGAGGTGAATCGGTGTCATTGAGTTGGGTGACGAACGTGGCCATGGCATTAAATATTCCCTTTACGGTGGCAGGGGGTATTCGCTCCGTTAAGACAGCCCGTGCTATTTTAAATGCTGGGGCTGATAAAATCTCAATTAATAGCCCAGCTCTTGAAACACCAGAGTTAATTAATCAGTTGTGTGATGCATTTGGCAGTCAATGCGTTGTGATTGGAATTGATAGTCAGTGGGTGAATGATGATTATTATGTTTATCAATACACCGGTGATGAAAAAACCAGTCAAAACTCACGACGAAAAACGTATGATTGGGTGGCTGAGGTCCAAGAGCGAGGGGCAGGTGAAATTGTCTTAAATTGCATGCAATCAGATGGCGTACGAGCTGGGTATGATCTTTTGCAATTAAAAAAAGTACGTGAAATTACCTCAGTTCCCTTGATTGCTTCAGGAGGGGCTGGGTCGTTGCTTGATTTTGTACATGTTTTTCAAGAAGCGCATGTTGATGGTGCGCTGGCGGCTAGTGTCTTTCATGACAAATTATTTAGCATACGAGAGGTCAAACAGACATTATTAGAAAACAAGATTGAGGTACGGTTATGAATACACTATCCATTGAAGAATTGAACTGGGAAAAGATGGCGGGGTTAATGCCTGCGATTATTCAGCATGCACAGACGGGCCAAGTATTGATGTTGGGCTATATGAATCAAGAGGCATTATCGATAAGTATGCGAACATGTAACTTAACGCTTTATACTCGCAGTAAACAGCGTTTATGGCGCAAAGGTGAAACCTCAGGTCATACCATGCGGGTTATAAATATCAGTACGGATTGTGATGGGGATGGGTTGTTGGTGCAAGTTAACCCTACGGGACCTGGGTGTCATTTAGGATTTACAACGTGCTTTCAACCGGCGTTTTGCTCGTCTTTAAATTTTATCAGTGAGTTAATCAAGGTCATTGCAAAACGTGCCGCAGCTTATGATCCTAAAAGTTATACCGCTCAATTACTGAGTGAAGGGCTTAATCGATGTGCACAAAAAGTGGGTGAAGAAGCAGTTGAAACGGTGATTGCTGCAGTGAGTGGAAATAAAGCAGAAATGATCACTGAAACGGCTGATTTGATGTTTCACTTGCTCGTGTTATTGCAAGTGACTCAAGTGAATTTCTACGATGTATTAACTTGTTTGCAAGAACGTCACCAAATAGAGCGGACTTCATGATGAATCAAATCTCTTTTATACCCAAACGCGCGTTGCTGAGTGTGTCTAATAAACGCGGTATTGTGGAGCTTGCAACGTGTTTACATGAACACTGCGTTGAACTGGTTGCGACAGGCAATACGGCGGCATTATTAAAAAAAAATGGACTGCCGATTACAGATGTGAGCGCCTGTACTGGTTTTCCTGAATTACTCCGTGGACGAGTCAAAACATTGCACCCAGCGATTCATGGTGGCCTACTTGCAACGCCAGACGATGAGGCGGTATTAAAGTCTCATCATATTTTAAAATTTGACTTATTGGTCGTTAACTTGTATCCATTTGAGTCAGTAACGCAACAGCTTGAGTGTACGCTCAGTGATGCAGTTGAACATATTGATATTGGTGGCCCAGCTCTGGTTCGAGCGGCCGCTAAAAATTATAAGCATATTGCGGTTGTTGTGACGCCAGATGATTATCCGATGGCCACACAGTATGTTACTAAACAATCTGCACCCGTAGCCTGGCAATTTGAGTTAGCTAAAAAAGCCTTTGCCCATACGGCAAGCTATGATGCTACCATTTCTAATTATCTAAATGGTTTGGGAAAAGAAGGCCCATGGCAGGATTTTCCTGACGATGTCACTCAACGCATGCAAAAACAATATGACTTAAGATATGGCGAAAATCCACATCAAGATGCAGCACTGTATTGTGATAAACAAAGTGCTGAATCGTCCATTGCTCGTGCGCAATTAATCCAAGGTAAGCAGTTATCCTATAACAATTTGTTGGATGCTGATGCGGCATGGGGTGTTGTCAAATCGTTTACAGGGTTGGAAAACTTATGTGTAATCGTAAAGCATGGAAATCCTTGTGGAATAGCACGCCGTAATAGTCAATTAGAGGCTTATGTGTGCGCGTATGAAACCGATCCAACGTCTAGTTATGGTGGTATTTTAGCGTTTAATCAATGTTTGGAGGCTGAAACGGTCGCATGCATGTTCGAGAAACAATTTATGGAAGTGATTATTGCATCATCGATCAGTATTGACGCACAGATGCTTTTAAAAACCAAAGAAAATATTCGTGTATTATTGACCTGCTCTCTGCAACAAACGCCAAGTTATCAAAAAGAAGTCAGATCAATCGATGGTGGATTTTTAATACAAGACCGTGACTTACTAATAGCGGATGAGATGTCGTTTCAAGTTGTGACCAAATGTACGCCGACGGCACAACAAATGAAAGATTTGGTGTTTGCTTGGTGTGCTGTTAAACAAGTTAAATCCAATGCTATTGTATTAGTAAAAGATGAAGCAACGATCGGGATTGGTGCAGGCCAAATGAGTCGTGTGATGAGCACGAGAATTGCATTATGGCAAGCAGAAGAGGCGAGGCTGCCAATAGAAGGAGCTGTGATGGCATCCGATGCATTTATTCCATTTTCAGACAGCATAGAATTGGCTCATAAAAAAGGCGTGGTCGCTATTATTCAGCCTGGTGGCTCAATACGCGATGAGCAAATGATTCATGTTGCCAATGAGATGGGGTTAGTGATGGTGTTTACTGGCGTAAGACATTTTAAACACTGAGAAAATAAATGAGAAACGTTGAAATTTAATCGTATTTTCTCACGTTCTTTTTTGACGGCTTTATGGTTCTGTCGCAAAAAGTTGGACGCCAGAGTAAGATCTGTGTTTTTGCAAAGGAG
>DAIOSQ010000088.1:0-8080 GCA_036752465.1 Legionellaceae bacterium
TAATTCAATTTTGTGTTGAAGAGGCTGTCAAATCGGGGATTCAAGAAATTGTGTTTGTGACCAGAGCCAGCAAACGTGCCATTGAAGATCATTTTGATGAGGATGTTGCGCTGGAAGGGCATTTGGCGGCGCAAGGCAAGGCCGTGTTGCTGCAATTGGTCCGTGATATTGCACCTAGGGGCATTCAGTTCTCTTATGTGCGACAAAGTCAACAATTAGGCCTAGGCCATGCGATTTTAAGTGCCAGACATGTGATTGGTCATGTACCGTTTGCGGTATTGTTGGCGGATGATTTAATCGATGACAGTCAATCGCCATGCCTGGCGGCGATGATAGAGCTTTATGATGCCCATCAGCAATCGGTGATTGCAGTGCAACCCGTGCCGTGGTCTGAAGTCAGCGCCTATGGTGTGGTGCGGCTCATGCAAACAGATTTGGCCGAGGATAATAGTAATAGTGCCCCAATTGTTGAGATTGTCGAAAAACCTGCGCCAGAGTCAGCACCATCGAATTTAGCGGCCATTGGTCGGTATGTGTTTTCGCCCGCGATATTCGCTTGTATTGAAAAAACCACAATGGATCATCGGGGTGAAATCCAATTGACCAATGCCATTGGGCATTTATTACAGCAAGAGGCGGTGCGCAGTTTTCAATTTGCTGGCAAGCGCTATGATTGCGGCTCAAAATTAGGCTATTTACAAGCCACTGTGGAATTTGGTCTGCGTCACGCAGAAGTTGGCACATCCTTTCAAACGTATTTGACCGCTAGGGAAACCGCATGAACGTAACAATTTATGGTGCAGGGTATGTAGGATTGGTGACAGCTGTTTGTCTCGCCGAGATAGGTCATCATGTGCTGTGCATGGATGTGGTCACGGAAAAAATAGCACGTCTTAAGCAAGGTATACTGCCGATTTACGAAGAAAATTTAGCCGAACTGCTGCAACGCAATCAAGCGCTGCAGCGCATTCAATTTACGGCCGACATCGCGGAGGCCGTGCTGTTTGGTGAGGTGCAGATGATAGCCGTCGGCACACCCTCGCAAGAGGACGGCAGTGTTAATCTGGCGTATGTCGATGCTGCGGCGCGTGCCATAGGGCAGTATCGTAGGGTGCCCTGCGTTGTGGTTAATAAATCAACAGTTCCTCCTGGCACAGCAGAGCGAGTGGCCGCTATTATCCAGACTACAGCGGCCAATATGCAACAAATCTGTCCAGTCATCGCAGTGGTTTCCAATCCGGAATTTTTGCAAGAGGGCACGGCGGTCAAGCAATGCATGCATCCCGATCGCATTTTGATTGGTACAAATTCGCAACAGGCACAAGCCATCATGCGCCAATTGTACGCGCCATTGTTGGTGGATCGCGCCGAAATATTTGTTTGTATGAGCACAGCTTCTGCTGAACTCACAAAATATGCAGCCAATGCATTATTGGCAACCAAAATAAGCTTTATCAATGAAATCAGTCAAATTGCGGAACTGGTCGGAGCGGATGTGCAAGAAGTGAAACGCGGTATTGTACTGGATTATCGCATCAATCCAGCCTTTTTAAATGCTGGTTGCGGCTTTGGTGGCTCTTGTTTTCCCAAGGACCTAAAGGGCTTAGAGCATCTTGCCAAAACTTACCACTTTGAGCCCTGGCTGATTTCCTCGGTGCTGCAGCGCAATGCAGCGCAACAGGCCATTTTGTTTAGCAAACTGCAGCGTTATTTTGGCGATGATCTGCAAGGCAAAACCATAGCCGTCTGGGGTTTATCTTTTAAGCCACATACGGATGACATTCGCTGTGCATCTAGCCTGGTGTTGATCGATGCGTTGTTACAAGCCAATGCTTACATCAATGCCTATGATCCGTTGGCAATGGAGGCGGTTGCACAGATGTATCCGGATTGTTCACTGCAACTGCGTTTTTGTGAGCATGCCATCGCCGCGACAGCGTCTGCAGATGCCTTGATTTTAGTAACCGAGTGGCCAGAATTTAAGGCGATTGCGCTCGCTGAAATTCGTAGGCACATGCGGACACCGGTCATTATCGATGGCAGAAATATGTTGTCACCAAGCGCAGTGTTGGACGCTGGTTTTGATTATGTAGGTGTGGGTAGACAACATGCACACCGAACAACGGATACGGCGGTAATGATTTAAACAGGTAATGGGGCGTGCTGTGTGTGATGTCAGCAGGCACGAAGCGACAGCAGGCTCGTTGTCGAAGCAGCTTGACTCAAGTAGAGGTATTGTAGTGGAACTACGCAAGTCGATAGCTATTATTGTGCCCGTATTTAATGAGGCGAGCAATCTGCGGCCTCTATTGCAGCGTTTGGAGCAGGTGACCAAAGGCTTGCCGCAGTACTTATGGCAATTTATCTTTGTTAACGATGGCAGTGCGGATGAGTCTTGGGTCATACTTAAAAGCATTGCCAAGCAAAATCCACAGGTGAGCGCCATTGATTTGTCACGTAATTTTGGCAAGGAAATTGCTTTGACTGCGGGTGTGCATGAAGCCGATGTCGATGCCGTTATCTGTATGGATGCTGATTTGCAACATCCACCTGAACTGATTCCGCAATTGGTTACGGCTTGGCTCAATGGCGCTGATATTGTCTCGACTTGCCGCCAAAGCATCGCCAAGCAACCTTGGTTGCGGCGTTGTGGTTCGCATGCCTTTTATTGGCTGATGAATAAAGTCTCGGACGTCAAAATGCAGTCGCAGACCACCGACTTTCGCTTATTTGATCGCAAAGTGGTCAATGTATTTAACAAAGTGACCGAGCAGGGCCGCATGTTTCGCGGGATTTTAGACTGGATGGGGTTCCGGGCAACCGTGGTTGAATTTCATGCCGATGAGCGTCAAGGTGGTGCCGCAGGTTACTCTTATCGTAAGCTGTTTCAATTGGCGTTGAATGCACTGACTTCATTTTCCTTATTTCCCTTGCGGGTCATCAGTTATTTGGGGGTTTTGTTGGCGATCGTCAGTGGTATCTTGCTGACGGGGATGTTGGTTGCCAAATTTTTTATCCACAACGCCAAGATCAGTTCGTTGGCTCTGCTCGCTGTGGGCAATACATTTTTAATGGGTATTATTTTACTGGGCATTGGGTTGGCCGCTTTATACATCGGCAAAATCCATATGGAGGTCTTGGGTAGGCCCTTATATATCGTACGGGAGCGCTTATCCAGCAAGCAGATCTGGGAACAACTGTTGCAGACACCGATGATGTTGCACGAGACTTTAGATTGAGATGCAAGAGACCATGTTGAAGTTAGCTATCCCATGTGCAGTCAAACAGCGCTGGCAAACCAGAGGCTCGTTATTTACTGTCAGTGCGCTGTCATTTGTGGCATTTATGGTTAGCAATGTTGCCAATTATGGTACGCAAGTCTGTTTAGGCCGGCTGTTAGGTCCACAAGCATATGGCGCGTATAACGCGCTGACTGCTATCTTGATGCTTTTGGCTTTGCCGATCAGTGCTTTGGCCTATATTTTTACCCGTACTGTCGCTCAGTATCATGTACGTCAGCAACCACAGTGGATAAGATATTATTACCATCAAAGCTTTGCCAGGCTGCTGATGTTAGGATTGTCGTTGTGTTTGCTGGTCTTTTTTGCGCAAGCCTGGTTAAATGATTTTTTGCATATACATCACACCCGCGCTGCAGTTTGGTTGGGGCCAGCGACGTTTGCGGCGCTATTTTTTCCGCTGAATCTTGCCTTTATACAAGGGTTGCAAAATTTTCGATGGGTGACTTTGTTGAGTGCGTTTGCTGGTCCTGCTAGGTTCATGTGTAGTGTGTTAATTGTTTGGCTAGGTTTTGGTGTCAGTGGTGCGCTGTTTGCTATATTTTTGTATGGCATGCTATGCGGCCTATTATCGTTGTTGCCGTTGTGGCAGCTGATTCGACCTGGGGTCTCGCCACCACTGGAACAACTGCCACAAAAGGATGATTGGTCGGATGCGGTGGCTGTGTTTATCTCCACCGCCGCTTTTTTTGTTTTGACTCAATGTGATGTGATCCTGGTGAAACACTTATTTGCTGCTAAATTATCGGGGTATTATGCATCCGCGGCGTTAATGGGCAAGGCTGTTTTGTACGTGCCAGGTGCGGTCATCGTTGGTCTGATACCGATGACCGCAGGCCAAGCCAATGCGGCAGCGCGACGTATCCTAAAAAAAGCGTTGCTGATCACCAGTGCGTTGTCTGGATTAGGCGCACTGGGCTTTTTTTGTCTGCCGCGGTGGATTTTACAAACTTTTTTTGGTCGCAATTATCTGCCTGCGGCTGAGCTGTTACAGTATTTTGGCGTGGCCATGTTGCCGATGGCGTTTATTCTCATTTTGAAAGCGTATTTCATTGCGCGCAAATCCAATCTCTTCAGCTATACCATGTTATTTGGTGCGGGAGGGATGCTAGGCTGTATGGTGTGCTGCTCGACCACGCCTATGGATGTGATAGCCTGGATGGGGCTTTGGGGTACTGCTATCATGGTGGCGGGTTTTATGATTGAATTTCTCACGGTGCGAGCTTGGCGGGTGAGTGGTGTAGCGAAAGGAGTGCAGGGATGAAAAAAATTTTGGTAACGGGAGGGGCCGGATTTGTTGGGTCACATTTATGTCGACGGTTGTTGCGGGATGGGCATGATGTGTTGTGCGTAGATAATCTTTTCACCGGCAGTCGGCAGAACATTGAAGATTTATTGAGCCATAAGTATTTTCAATTTATGCGGCACGATATTACGTTTCCCTTATATATGGAAGTTGAGCAAATCTACAATTTGGCCTGTCCAGCTTCACCTATCCATTATCAATTTGACCCCGTGCAAACCACCAAGACCAGTGTGCATGGCGCCATCAACATGTTAGGACTTGCGAAACGCACCAAAGCGCGTATTTTGCAAGCGTCCACCAGTGAAATTTATGGCGACCCGGCTGTTCATCCGCAGGCAGAAGACTATTGGGGGCGAGTTAATCCGATTGGTGTGCGTTCTTGTTATGATGAGGGCAAGCGCTGTGCAGAAACCTTGTTTTTTGATTATCACCGGCAACATGCGGTCGATATTGCGGTGGTGCGTATTTTCAATACCTATGGGCCGAATATGCATCCTAATGATGGCCGAGTCGTTTCGAATTTTATTGTACAAGCCTTACAACATCAGGATTTAACCGTGTATGGCGATGGCAATCAAACCAGAAGCTTTCAATACATTGACGATTTGATCGAGGGAATGGTGCGCATGATGAACCATCCGGCACATGCTACCGGGCCGATTAATCTGGGCAATCCGTATGAAATGACCGTTAAAGATTTGGCGCAACTGATTTTAACTATGCTGCCAGACTCTAACAGTCAGTTGATCTATAAGCCATTGCCTGCAGATGATCCGCGACAACGCCAGCCAGACATTAGCCTGGCCAAGCAGCTGCTCGCTTGGCAGCCGACCACCGAGCTGCGCTTGGGTCTGGCAAAGACCATTGCCTATTTTAAAAACCATCTTCCTGCTAAGCAAGCGCAAGTGCTGCATGCGTGTAACCTTACTCCCTCTATGGAAGCGTAGTCGATGAAAAAAAACACCTATCAAGTTATCAAAAAAGAGCATATAGCGCCGCAAACCTTTGTGTTGTATACCGAACGTCCAAATGTGCCAGTCAAAGCGGGTCAATGTTTCAGTGTGGGTACGGATGCCCTTGGCATTAATCGCGAGTACTCAATTTATTCCGGCGCGCAAGACAGTTGTTTAAGCTTTTTAATTCGTGAACTGGCCGACGGTATTGTCAGCCCAGTTTTGGCGAACTGCAATCCTGGTGATTGGGTTGAAATCGGCGGTCCTTATGGTGAGTTTTGTTTACAGGATGCTTATATAGACCAGCGACCGCATGTATTTATTGCTACGGGTACTGGGATCGCACCATTCCATTCCTTTATTCAAACCCACCCCATGCTCGATTACACCGTGATTCATGGTGTGCGCTCTGAAGAGGAAATGTACGAGCAATCGCATTATGAGCCTGGCCGTTATATTCCATGTGTTTCTAAGCCAAGCTCAGGGGCGGCAGGTATGTGGGTGACGGATTATTTAAAATCTATAGCCCTACAGCCGGATGCTGTTTATTATTTGTGCGGCAATCGCAAGATGATCACCGACGCAGTGCCGTTGTTGTTAACAGCAGGCGTGTCTGGCGATCATATATTTATGGAAACATTTTTTTAGGGAGCTTTAGATGCGAGTTGCAATTTCATATCCACCGATTGTTAATCAATATGGGCAAAAAGCGATGGTTTCGCAAAACCGCAATGTCCAATATTTTAAAAAACCAACCTATTTGTTGCCGGTGGTGCATGCGCAAGCCGCAAGCTGGTTATTGCAATTGGGGCACAGTGTGTATTGGGATGATGGCAATGCGCAATTAAAAACCTATGAACAATGGTTTGCTGACTTGCAAGCATGGCAGCCGGATGTGGTGGTGTTTGAAAGCACCACACCGGTGATGAAATTTTATTGGCGCACGATTGACGCCTTGAAAGCAGCATTGCCCAACACCATCATCATCATGACCGGTTACCACTCGATGCGCAAACCGGAAGAAACACTGGAGCAATCACAAGCGGATATCGTGCTGCGCAGCAGCCACATAGATTTCGTGCTGGCCCGATTGATACCGCATTTGGCAAACTCAGCGTCCTGGCGGCTGGATTGCCCCATCGAAGGCTTGACCATCCGTATGCAGGGTAAGATGTTGCGTTCCACGGGTAATTTTGTGCAAGTAGAACCTTTAGAAAATTCACCACCAGTCAATCGCGATTTGGTGCATTGGCGAAATTATGCCTATGAAAATGGTAATTTTCTACAAACCCCAGGCACCTATGCAACCAGCGTTATTCGCGATTGCATGTTTGGAAAATGCACTTTTTGCCGATACAATGGGCCAGATTTGACCTTTTCGATGTTGCCGGTGGAAAAAAGCTTGGACGAATATCAGCACTTAATTGACGAGTATGGCGTCAAAGAAATTTTTGACGATTCGGGCGTGTGGTATCGTGGCAAAGAAGCGCGCGAATTTGCACGCGGTATTATCGCGCGTGGCTTGCACAAAAAAGGTTGCTATTTTGGCTTGAATACCCGGTTTGAGTACCTGGATGAAGAAACGATTCGTCTACTGGGTGAAGCTAATTTTCGCTTTGTACTGCTTGGCTTCGAAGCCGCGGATAATGAGACCCTGGGCCGGCTGAACAAAGGGTATCAGATGGAGCATGTTGAGCGCTGCCTCACCTGGTTAACCAAATACGGCTTGCACCCGCATCTTACCATCATGGTAGGTTATTACTGGCAAACCCAGGAACAATTAGATCTCACTGTAGCCACAGTCAAGCGACTGATGTTGAAGGGTTTGGCGCGTACCTTGCAAGTGACCATTTGCACCCCGCTGGATTATACCCCTTACCATCAAGAGTGCATCAAAGAGGGTGTATTGTTGACCGATGATTATGACGATCATGATATGAGCAAATTAATCGTTAAAACGCCAATCCCACATGACCAGTATTATCAAGCAATCCGCCAAATATACTCTCTGGCGTTTCATCCCATGTTTATCTTGAGGCAATTGCAATTTTGTTTGTCATTTAAAAAACGCGATTGGCAGTTCTTATTTACCTACAGCTTACGTGCGATACGCCGAGTTAAGCAGCATATTTTTAACTTGACCCGGCATGAAGGGCAAAAATCCTGTGAACCGCAAGTTGGACAAAAGTCATTAGAGCCTGGAGTGAATGCGTAGTATCTTTGATTGTCTGTGGTAAGTCTCCAAAGTTTTGACCACGGGCAATAATGCTGTGTGTACATCATCCGGGTCATGATTAAATATCAGATAAAGTCAGAAGTATTTACATTGTCGTTAACGATTGAGATTGCTTTTTTGCCTTGCAAGCGGACATTATATTAAGTCAACCACAAGCATTACATTTAAAACCATGTCTTATCGAAAATCACTAAATGAGAAGGATATTATTTTATGTTAGTCGGAATATTAAACAATATTTATAGGTCTAAGTTTTTTTCAGCACTATTTCATACCCAGCATCATT
>DAIOSQ010000089.1:0-7847 GCA_036752465.1 Legionellaceae bacterium
TTTAGTTTATCTTATTATGTGGATGGTGGTGCCGTTAAAAAGATAGCGGTAAAGAAGTAGTGCCACTTCCCTGCGGCAGTGCATGTCCATTGCTGTGCATCCTGCGCGACATCATGTCATACAATCCATGTCATCCCTAGATTTTAGTATATATACACTTCGTGATTTGATCACTTAGTTAAAAGATGATTAAGTTGTAAGATATATCTCAATGCTTATACATCAACTGCTGATGCTCAGGTTCAGGCTTTAACAACGGCTCGCGGTTATGAATGCTATTTAAAAAATTTCTTGCATATTTTATGTCAGTTGTTAATAGTTTGGCTTGTGTTCTTTGATAGGACAAATGTAACGGTTCATACGGTTTTCTATCAATTAAACAGGTATAAAATTGCTTTTTCGGTAAAAAATTGTCATTAGAAACGGTTCTAAAGAGCCCTTCTTGTTGGATGCTGAGAATTCTTTTGGCAGCTGCTTTTTTTGAGGGTTCGGCTATTTTTTCTAATAATGAATCACTTTCGGCAAATGCTATTTCCATGATTTTAAAAAATTCTTGTAAGGCGGCTATGGGATCATGTTTGCTTAGGGATCCTTGGGTTAAGATGCGTAACCACTGCTGGCGATACCAACTGATTTTAGCACCACCTTCAAAAAATTGATCCACTCTATTCACTAGTTTGGGGCAACATACGGTCATATTATTCCAATGCATTAAAAAAGAGTTATGGATAAGGGAGACCGAAGGGCGAGGTTGGCTGCTATGATACAAATCAATATCTTGGATCGCTGGAAATAGGGATGAATGGCAAGCTTCGAGATGTGGGTATACACCGATACCATGTTGTAAGGTTGTTTTACATATCAGCACTTCACGATTTTGTTCGAAGTAGGCAAGCAGTAATAAAAAATACAGATGGGCTCGCCAGGTTGCGTGGTAACGTATATTTTTTTCATAAGCTTGTACCCACGCATATTCAGAGGCTTTGTGGTTAAGCACGCCAATATAGCCTAACGCAGGTGTGGGGTAGGCACCATAAGGAAACTTTATGCGCTTACTCGCCATTTGACGTCTGTTAAGACGGTTTAACCAATGGAAGATTTTCACGTATGGGTATAGCATGGCACGATATCCTATCTTATGCATGCAGTTTTTGCTGTCGCTAACGGCAATATCTGATCACCTGTGTTTCTCTATCATATGCCAACTGTACGTACGTTCGCAAGGAATGATCATATTAAGATCATATCTACACTATTTTCTTCACTATGATCTACAATAAAAGTTAGAGGGAACAACGAGTATGGTCATGAAGAATAAACAGCAATTGCTGGAAGCGATCAGCAAAAAAACTTGGGACCAAGCCGCGGTCAATGCAGTGATTGCAGCAAAAGCGAAGAAACGTGCAAGCAAGGGTAGGCCTTTACATGTTTATTCTTTGGATTTGAACAAGCGCGAGGGGGTTGCAGAACCCTTTAATCAGGCTAACATGAATGCTTTTGTGGATATGATTTACGCAAAAGCCATGTCTCGTCAAACACCGCTTAGATTGCAATTGATGGTTTTGGCCACATCAGCACATTGGACCGCAGTTGATATGCTGGTATCAAAGGATTCGGCGGTCTTTTTTAATTTTGATGCCGCGAATAACGCCAGCGCGAATTATGTTTTTAACCTATTTAAAAAGTTAATCGCGAAATACCCTGACGAGTCAGCATCTACTTTCTACGTTTACCAGCATGATGACATACCAGGTGAGGCGGACAAAAAATATCAAGTTCAATATGACGGGTGGAGTTGTTCACGCTTTGCTTTGGACGCGCTCTTTCATTTATCAAACTTAGACACATTTGGTATATTGAATAAACAAGAAAAGCGGCTGCAAGATACCGATATGGGTTTTAAAACATTCCCGAAAACGCCAAATAAAAGAGCTATTAGCCCCCATAATATACCCATCGAATTGTCTTTTTTATTTAGAAATACACAATCTTTGCGCGCTTTGCAGCGATTGGATGACAGCCTGATGAATCACGTGATTAATCAAAAAGGTGAAACGTTAACACAGTCAGTAACCAGACATACCGAAAAAACGGTAATCAAAGGCGAATTAAAAGATAATAATCAAGCCATTCACCATAAACAAAGCGGTTATATGGCGGATGTTGAAGATTTTTTAAGTGCTGACGAAGACAGTGAACGTACGGTACAAGCCCGCGATGTTTTGCTTGCCAGTGAAACAGATAGTTTTTTAAATAATAAATTAACCCGAAGACATATCACCGTAAAGCCTCTTGATATTGAAAGTGATCTTGATGAAACCGACTCGGAAAGTTTGGGATAAACCATTTCACGAGCAATGCTGGGATCTTAAAGATAATAGCTACTTTTGGTCATCAAAGATGCAAGCCAGCGCATAGCCATTTTGATCCATTGTGGTAGCTCATGGGCACCCGCTATGTTGGGCATGCTGTAATTCATCTTGGTGCATGGCTGCCAGAATAGCATGGCTTTTTTCGTCTTCAGCAGGGATGGCTTGTATATGCGTTTGTAAATGTTGTGCTACTTGTCGCTCGGTTTCGACCACAAATCCTAAGCTTAAGCTGTCACCTAAACACCCTGCTGCTGCGCCGATAAACCATGCGCCTCCATACCATAGGACGTTGAGGATACTTGGACGACTGTGCAATTCTTGTAAACGTACCTCACACCAGCCCATATGATCGACTTCTTCTTTGGCTGCTTGCAGCAGTTGTTGTCGCAGTTTCTGTGAGGAGGCGGTCAGTGCTTGTCCTTGGTATAACCCCTGTGCACAAACCTCCCCGGCGTGATCGACGCGTAGCAATCCCGCAGTATGCTTACTTTGGGCAATATTCGTTTTGGGCGAGTGTAGACTGGCTGCTGGTGATTCTCGTGTGAGCAAACGGTGTTGTGGCACAAAAATTGAGCGCATGAAACTATCCACACTACCTATGAGGTGATCTATTGTATTCAATTGGCGCATATATTATCTCCTAGTGTCATGACAGGCTCTGATCATAGCCATCCGTTCAGTTTGGATGTTTAAATGCCTGGGTTCTCCAAACTTAAAATCCCTGTTTTGAAATCATAAGCAAAAATTTCTGCATATCGACCCCAGTCAATCATAGTTTTTAATACGCGATCCGCTTCTTTTTCACTTAAAAAATCTTCTAATTTACTCAAGAAACGCTCCTCCGAGACACGGTGCCCGCTTTTTTCGTCTAAGATCCGACGTATATAACGTGCCAGCGGTACCTTTTCCAGTAATCTCTGGGCAAATAATTGTTTGCGTGTTTGTAGATCGGCGAGCGAGAATTGCTTGCCCAATTCACTCAAATGTATATCACCATCGGCAATTTCTGCGAAACCTAAAATATCTAATGTTTCTAACACCGGAAATAAATCATCGACATGCATCATCAACTCATCCGCCAATTCAGGTAAGTCAATGCGCTCTTTATCTTCAAATGATTTCATGGTTTCAATCAAGCCGGATAACTCCGAAGGTTCGACATCCGGTAGTCGGTAGCCCAAACCAATTTGTTTGTCTCGATGTGCGTATCTGGCTTTTTCACTGGAGCCACGCATCATCAATGTATAAATATTATCAAGCAGTTCACGAAAAGCGGGTGTTTCGGAATCCCGAGGATGAGGTAACAATACCGGCAATTCGGCACACAAGCAGCCTGGATCACTGCCCAATATCACAATTCTGTCTGCCATCATCACAGCTTCTTCAATATTATGCGTGACTAATAAAATACCATTGGTATGGGTCTTTTTTTCTTGCCATAAGGCAAGCAAATCGGATTTTAAATTTTCCGCGGTTAATACATCCAGCGCAGAAAATGGTTCATCCATCAAGAGGACATCTGGATCAACTACCAGCGCACGAGCAAAACCCACGCGTTGCCGCATACCTCCGGATAGTTCCTTAGGATAAGCGGACTCAAAGCCATCTAAACCAATGATATCAATGGCTTGGATAGCTCGAGTACGGCGTTGCTCCCGCGCTATTCCCTGGGCTTCTAAGCCTAATTCTACATTTTCTAATACGGTTAACCAGGGCATCAATGCAAACGATTGAAAAACCATGGCGATGCCTGCTACGGGTTGAGTAACTGGTTGCCCACGATATATGACTTCACCTGAGCTGGGTGCAATCAAGCCAGCAATAATTCTTAATAATGTCGATTTCCCTGAGCCTGATTTACCCAGCAAAGCCACGATTTCACCACTTCTCAGGGTGAAATCGATATCTTCTAAAACCAATAAATCCTGAGATAAGCCTTTTTTATAAGACTTGCGCAATTTTTTGATATGGATAATTGTTTCTGACATACCTTCCTCAATGAATATTAAAGCGTGTATACGCCATGCGGTGCAGCGGTCGCCACAAGATCTGGTTGAACAATAAAACGTATAAACACATCATCACCGTACCCATGACAATACCTGGAAAATGTCCAGTTAACGTGCTGGCTTGAATATATGCACCAAGACCGGTAGCTTTTAACACCACAGGCCCCCAACTTAACCATTCAGCGACAATACTGGCGTTCCACGCGCCGCCAGCTGCGGTGATGGCGCCGGTGATATAAAAGGGAAAAATTGCTGGCAGTGCAAAACGACGCCACCATAACCAACCTTTTAGGCCCATATTGTCTGCCATCAAACATAAATCTCTGGGGATCTTGGAGGTACCAGCAATCACATTAAACAATATATACCATTGCGTGCCTAGGATCATAAGCGGTGTGACCCAGATTTCCACATTCAAGTGAAAGCGGACGATTGCGACCACAAACAGCGGGTAAAATAAATTCGCAGGAAATGCCGCAGCAAATTGTATCACAGGTTGTAGTGCTTGCACCCAATGTGGTCTTAAGCCTACCCAAACGCCCACTGGAATCCATATCAATGAACTGAGGAGGATCATCACAATCACACGCGAACCTGTCATGGCACCGAGAAACATCACATGCAATATTTCACGGCCATTGATTTGTGTGATGATGTAACCGATTAGTCCATACAAGGCGGCACCCAACAGCAAACTGATCGCCGCATTGCAGCAATAATGCAAGGTGCTGCGTTCTGACGAACTGTGCTTCGGCAGGATCTTGGTGCCAAATAGATGGCGACAAGATCCATTAATAAACTTATCGCGCAGCACACACAGCCCATAATCAAATACCCGTAAATAATAACTACGACGTATCAGGTCTAAAAACCAAGATTGTGCTTCCGCTTCATCCGCAGCATACTCGACTTTAAATTTTTCAGACCAAGCTATCAGAGGACGAAACAAAATTTGATCATACAGAAAAATCACGACCATCATGGTGATAATGGCATAACCAACCGCCTGTAAATCATGTTGCTCAATCGCCAGCGCAATATAAGAACCAACACCAGGCAAGCGGATTTCTTGATGTGCGACGACGATGGCTTCTGATAACACGACAAAAAACCAGCTTGCAGACATCGACATCATGATATTCCACAACAACCCTGACATCGAGTAAGGGACATCAATTTTCCAAAATCTTTGCCATGGTGACAGCTGAAACATCACTGCCGCCTCATATAAGTCATGTGGTATGGTTTTTAATGACTGATAAAAACTAAAGGTTATGTTCCATACTTGTGCCGTAAAAATAACAAAAATGGCTGCACACTCAGGACCAAGCAGGCTGCCAGGAAAGAGGTGGATAAAGCCGATCACAGTAATTGCTAAAAAGCTCAATACGGGTACGGCTTGTAAAATATCAATGGCAGGAATAATGAGCAGCTCCGCGCGCCTATTTTTCGCCGCCAGTGTGCCAAAGATGAAAGAAAATAAAATGGCAAACATCAGCGCGATAAACATCCTTAACACGGTCCGTAATGCGTAGATTGGTAATTTTTGTGGCAACAATGACAGTGGTAATGGTTCACCAATAGCATAGGGTGTCGCCATTTGCTGAGCAGCCAAACCTAAAAAAACCAGCAAAGAACAGATGAAAATCAATAATAAAAAATCCCATCGTGTCAGTAAACGATTGACTTTTTCATCGTTGGTAAAATAAATATGATTATTCGCCACAGCTGTCTCCTCATGAATTGCAGCTCCGTCAGAAAATAAAGTATACTGCTCATTACTTTAAGTTTAATGATAAGGATGCATCATGTTAACTTTAAGAACCATGATCACCGTGCTGTTTTCATGTCTTATTTTTTATCAAGCACAAGCACAAGCACATGCGCAACCCGACGAGGTGTCCATTTCTGTTTGGACGAATGAGGCTATCGTTGCGACCTATACGTATGATTACCAGAATTATCTCACACGCCAACAGAGTATTGCGCAGTATTTTACAGCAACTGCTTGGATTAACTATAACAAAGCGCTTCAAAGCTCCAAATTAATACAGTCCGTTCAGGAAAACAAATATACGGTTTCTGCGGTAGCTGCTATGCCACCCAGCATCAAACAAATCAGCAGCACGCGCTGGCATGCGGTTATGCCCATTTTGGTGAGTTACAAAAATCCGCGTTACCAACAAAAGCAAACCCTAGAAGTGACGATTGATATTGACCAGGCCGATGCGGGTTCTGGGGTTCGCGGACTGGTGATTAACTCGATGACTGTGCAAAGCAAAGCGCTACCTTGCCAGTGCCCGGTGGCGCAGTCATCCCCCACGGTAACCATTACTTAACACCTTAGGAATCTATGATGCTTGCAAAAAGTCCACTTCATGCACAACATCTGCAGTTAAATGCCAGGATGGTTGATTTTCATGGTTGGGATATGCCGTTACACTATGGTGCGCAACTACCAGAACATCTTACTGTGCGCCAAGATGCCGGCATGTTTGATGTTTCGCATATGACCATAGTTGATATTTTAGGCGCCGGGGGACGGCAATTTTTACGTAAAATATTGACCAATGACGTTGACAAACTGACCCACACCGGCAAAGCCTTGTATAGCCCCATGTGTAATGAGCATGGAGGCATCATTGATGATCTCATTGTTTATCAGCGCGCCCCAGACAACTTTCGCCTAATCCTGAACTGCGCCACACGCCAAACAGATCTTGCTTGGCTGCATGCTACCCTACATGGATTCTCTGCGTATATCCAAGAAAGACCAGAATTGGCTATGATCGCTGTTCAAGGGCCACATGCGGTTGAAAAAATTTTACAAATTGTTGATTCAAACACCCTGGATGCGATTGCTACCCTGAAGGCATTTGAGTGTGTTGATTCAGATAAGTGGTTTTTTGCTCGCACTGGATATACGGGCGAGGATGGGTTAGAAATCATTGTGCCTCGAGAAATGGTGGCGGCATTATGGCAAAAACTATTGCAAGTTGGTGTTAAACCTTGCGGGCTTGCTGCCAGAGATACTTTACGTTTAGAAGCCGGTATGTTGTTATATGGTCAAGATATGACGGATAAACATACTCCGCTGGAATCAGGGCTTGCTTGGACGGTAGCATGGCAGCCAGAAGAACGAGATTTCATGGGCATGCGCGCGTTGATGTATCAAAAGCAAGTGGGATTGAGTCAAAAATTGGTAGGCTTAACGTTACAAGGAAAAGGGATGATGCGTGCTGGTCAAGCAGTCATCATTGATGACCAGCGGCAAGGCACGATAACCAGTGGGTCTTATTCACCCATACTGGAGAAATCCATTGCATTTGCTAGGGTCCCTGTGCATACTGGCGAACAAGTCTTTGTCGATATTCGTGGCCAATTACATCGAGCCGCTGTCGGTAAATTAAAATTTATCACGTCACAACGGGTCTAGGACTAAGGAGACGATATGAGTGAATAAGAC
>DAIOSQ010000090.1:0-7754 GCA_036752465.1 Legionellaceae bacterium
TCCATGGTTGGCTTAAGTGGCCCAATGATGTTGTCTATCGCGAGCAAAAAATTGCCGGTATCTTAATCGATGTGCAAGCAGAGTCGCACAGCCGTTGTTGTGTGACAATCGGGATAGGGCTCAATGTCAATATGAAACATCAAGACCATACAGTGCCTGATCAGTGCACCATTACACAACCATGGACCTCTTTGTACGAAGTCAGTGGTATCTTGTGGGACCGGAATGCAGTGGCTGCCATCTTATTGCAATACCTGCTAGATTATTTGGCGAGATTTGCCCAACATGGTTTCGCCCTTTTTTTCGAAGAGTGGGCTGCTGCTGATGGCTTACGTAACAAACCGGTGGCACTCACACATATGCAGCAGCGCTTAGTGGGCACGGCAGTTGGTGTTAACCAGCAAGGGCAATTGTTACTGCGGGACACCAATGGCAGGATACAAACTTTTTCCTCAGGTGATACTTCAGTGATACGAACATGAATGATGCGCAACAAGTGTTTGATTTATTAAAACAGTGTCGGCGCATGCAAACCGAAGCTTGTTTTGCAGTTGGCGGGGTTACCGATGTCTTTCAAGGCCAAGTTTGCGTTTCTCAGCCAAGCGAAGTGACCTTGCGAATAGCTGAAACAGGCATTTGGCAGGGCAGGCGTATGCCCGCAGAGAATACCTACATTTGGCAGTTGCAAGCGCATGGCTTAAGCTTGTTGCGGCAACAACACACGAAATTGCTCAATTTGTGCCATTTCACGTCCGCAAATCAATGGACCGATACCCATGTATGTGGCCAAGATACTTATCAGGGATCGATTGTCCAAGAGGCTAACCAACTCATATTAACCTGGATAATTTTCGGGATGAACAAACAAGGCGTGCTAACATGTTATTACTACTCTTAAATCTGAAAAACAACCAGGATCTTGACATAGAATAGACATATACCCATTCTATTTGAAGATCTTGGTTTTTCGCCATCACATGTTGCGCGGGTATATAGGTGCTGGGTGTGGTACGCAGCGTGCCAATTACTCAATAAAGGGTTGGTTACGTAGCTCGTGTCCGGGTTCCTCAGAATCTCCGTCCGAATTGCTGGCGGGTGACCAAAAGCCATGTGCGGTCAGCCCTTGTGATGGCAACGCTAGAGGGCTGTAAGGCTTGGGAGCAACCGGGCGCACGAGCGTAAACTCTTCGAAGGATCTGAAAGAATTTCTTCTGGATATTTTTTTACGTTGGGGTGGCGCTTGCGTCGATTGCTGCTCCATGAAACTGCCGGTTTCTGTGCTTGTGTTGTCGTTTTCTGCCAAGATACTGCCTGCTTTTGTGCTTTGGGGTGGCTCGTTGCCAATGTCTTGGTTATGTTGTCTGCCAGAGTCGACGTATGCTGCCGAGATTGTGGCGCACTTGGCCTGTGGTGGTGGCGTGGGTGACTCAAGCATCAATCCTAGGTTGTCGAGAGTAAACATGGATTCGCTCGCGGGTATAATTAATGTTGGTGCGCGCTGCATCATGGCGGCCCTCAACATAGCTTTATCAAACGTTTGTTGCTGCTGTAACAATGGCAGATCACAGAGATAGTCATAGTATTTTGCAAATTCTTTTTCCCCCAAAACGCAAACAAATAGTTGCCAGTCGTTTTGTGCGCGCGCACTGAGAAGCATGGCAAAATCGCGGCGGATTTGCTGAATTTTTGCATCAAAGTAGTCCAGGAACTGCTTAGCTTGTTGGCCTGAGCGTTGGAAGCAATGATGGATGAGCATCGTGTATATTGAATCTGGGGTAATCAATATTCTGAACATGGCTGTACAGAACTCGCCTGTCAGCATAGAGCTTAACAGTAAGTGTTGACCAGGATTAATGTCAGGCGTGTGCATCACCTCATTCCACCATGCCTGCCGCTGGCTGAAGAGCTGAAATGCCAGTGTGCTTGTGGCATTGCCAGGTGACTTGAATAAGTTTACTGGGTCTGTATCTTGAAAGTGGTCTAGCCAGAAATCTTGCAAACGTTGTGAAAAATAGAGCTTGTCAGAGATTTGACTGCGTGTAATGGTCAAAGCATCTGCACTAAAATCAGCTGCCATAAATAAATTAAACACTGCCAACACGCCCAACTGCTTAACCTTCGCTCTATCGAATAGCGCAATTTCTGCGGGTTGTACTTCGTAGAATGGCCGTGTTGTTGAGAGTTCGGCGCGGTTAGCCAATATCAACGATTGTCCATCCCGTTCGTAAACAGGGAAAAAATTTGAAGCTTCGCCCTCTGGGACCGGTAGCCAAATGCGCAGTAAGTGCATGGCCAACATGTTGGCTTCTTGCCACACGAGATTGCTGGCTTTGTTTGGCTGCATGCGAAAGTCCGGCAACGTGAGGCTTAGATCATTTTTGTGTGCCAAATAGGTAGCTGTTGCCCCACTTGGCCTTTTAGCGATATTATGTTTTTGACGCATGATGAACAAAATCTCTTGATTTGGTATTAAATAGCAAGGCGATATCTATCGCATCAAACTCATAGAGTTGATTGCAAAAATCACAATTGACACGCACATGGCCTTGTTCTTGTAGCAGTGTTTCGATTTCTTTTTGCCCCAGCACAGATAATATGTGCTGCATTTTTTGCAACGAACACCGACAACCGAAGTGCACGGGTCTTGCCGCGTACAAGCGCAATTCTGTTTCATGATACAGGCGATGCAAGATGGTTGCATTATCCAAGGTGATCAACTCATTTTCGGTAATGGTTTCGCCAATCTGTACCGCGTACTCCCAAAACTGTTCTTTTTGCTGACTATTCTTCTGCGAATCTGGCATCAGTTGTAGCAACATTCCAGCTGCTTTACCATCCTGCAATGCAAACCAAACTCTTGTGGCGATCTGCTCTGATTGCGCAAAATAATGCATAAGATTGTCTGCCATAGAGCTTGAATGTATGGGCACAATGCTTTCATAAGCTTGCGTTTGATTATATTGATTGATGATCAGTGCCATCTTGCCCGCTAAAAAAGCTTGCTGATAATCATTTTCGGCTGCGGTATCGTTATATTTGGCAAAGGCGCGGATACGAAGTTGATGGTCACATTGTACCAGCAGCAAAGGTAGCCGTTTATCGCCATGAAATTGCAGGCTGACCTCACCTTCAAATTTAATGCTGCTCGATACTAATAAGCAGGCGATCAGGGCCTCTCCCAGTAAGCGCCTAATGGCTGCGGGGTAAGGGTGCTGATGCATGATGGTTTTATAGGTTTCGTCAAGATAGGCTATCTCGCCACGAATACTGGCATCTTCAAACATAAAGCGCTGCACAGTGTCTGGTTTTTCCATAGTGTTCACGCAACCTGAGTTGAAAGGGCCAGTGTAGCATAAAGAAAAGTACTTGTGTGGGCAAATCGCTAAGCTGTTTTAGGGTATACTGTTATTTTTTTGCGAGTGCAGTGGTGCTATTAAATCCGCAACAAATGACGGCTGTGCAGTATATTGATGGACCCTTGTTGGTGCTTGCTGGGGCGGGCAGTGGCAAGACGCGGGTGATTACCCAAAAAATAGACTATCTTATCCGCAGCTGCGCATATAAAGCGAATACCGTGGTGGCGTTGACGTTTACCAACAAGGCGGCCAAAGAAATGCAACAGCGCTTGGCGCAAACGTTACCGCTGGTCATGCGGCGTGGTCTAAAAGTGGCAACCTTTCATACGTTGGGCTTGCATATGCTGAAAAGACACGCCGCGTTATGTGCGTTAAAACCAGAATTTTCCATCTTTGATGCAGATGATGGGCTGCAACTGATCAAAAACTTTGTGCCGCCTGCTCGCGCCAATGAACGCGATTATTTGCAAGCGTTGCAGCAGCAAATTTCTGCTTGGAAGAATCTGCTCTTAACTCCGCAACAAGTGCACGCATCAATGCTCGAGCATGCTGCAGAAATTTTACCTATTTATCAGCAGTATCAACGCGCACTGCAGGCATATCAAGCGGTGGATTTTGATGATTTAATTCGTCTCCCGGTGTTATTGTTGCAACAACATGCAGAGGTGAGAACCTTTTGGCAACAAAAGATTCGCCATTTGTTGATCGATGAATATCAAGACTCGAATCATAGCCAATATCAGTTTGTTAAGTTATTGGTCGGCGAACGGGCGCGCTTTACGGCAGTGGGGGACGACGACCAATCGATTTATGCCTGGCGTGGTGCAAGGCCGGAAAATTTACAACACCTACAAACGGATTTTCCTAATTTGCACGTGATAAAATTAGAACAAAATTACCGTTCGACCGGGTGTATTCTGCAAGCAGCTAATCACTTGATTGCCAATAATCCTCATGTTTTCGAGAAAAAACTCTGGAGCACCTTAGGTCAAGGCGACTTAATTAGGGTCTTGTGTTGTCAGGATGAACAGGATGAAGCCGAACAAGTTGTATTAGACCTACTGAACCATCATTTGCGGTACAAAGCAGCTTTTGGCGCGTATGCTATTTTATATCGAGGTAATCATCAAGCACGAATGTTTGAGCGTATCCTGCGCCAACGTGGTGTCGCTTATCAAATGAGCGGTGGTCAATCTTGGTTCGCTAAAACTGAAATCAAAGACACGTTCGCTTATTTGCGGCTGTTGTGTAACCCTGCAGATGACGCGGCTTTTTTACGCGCACTGAGCACCCCCAAGCGTGGTATAGGCGAAGCCACCTTAAGCGTGTTGGCGCAATATGCTACCAGCCGGGAACAGAGTTTATGGCTGTGTGCGGATCATGTGGCACTGCAAGACAAAATCCCTGATAAATCGCGGCAAGCGTTGATTCATTTCAAACGATGGTTTAACGACATCATGATCCAATGCCAACAACCGGCGGCTATTGGGGCAGTATTGCGGCATATGGTCGACAGCAGTGGGTATGAAGCGCACATCTATGAACAGAGTGATTCGCCACTCAAGGCACAAAAACGCTTAGACAACGTGTATGAATTGCTGGCTTGGATCGAGCGGTTATTGGCGAAAGATGCTGCGCGTTCGCTGGCAGATGTGATCAAACAATTGATCCTCATGGATCTCCTGGATAAATCGACCGATGCTGATGACGATGCGGTGCAGTTGATGACTTTACATGCCGCCAAAGGCCTAGAGTTTCCGTATGTGTATGTGGTGGGTCTAGAAGAAGAATTGCTGCCACATCGGGTCAGCATTGATGAAAATGCCATCGAAGAGGAGCGCCGTTTATTGTATGTGGGCATCACCCGAGCACAAAAAACCCTGACCCTGTCTCTGGCCAAACAACGCCGCCGACAAGGGGAGATGCAGGTGGTGACACCCAGTCGTTTTCTCGAAGAACTGCCAACAAAAACCTTGGAGTGGTTCGGCCGCGGCGAACGTGATGCCGCACAATCGCAACGTTTGGCGCGGCATCATTTGGATGGCTTAAAAAGCTTGTTGGAAGGGGTATAGATTGTTTAGCGCGAAATTTGTTCCTATGGTTCCACTTAACAGAAAGTCACTGCCGGTGAGTGGTCTGCCACGGCTTAACAACGTTGGCGTAAGCGCTGACACAGCTCTTCTTCTAGGAAGCTATGGGTTGCTGTTTTACCCCAGAAAAACCCATGCCGATGTTGCTGGTAAGTAGCGATATTTTGTTTGTAGTGCCTTTCCACAGTTTCTTCAATAGTAGCAGCTACCTCAGCTGGATTGATTTTATCTACTGGCTTCTCTTTACTACTCAAACTTTTCTGTAAGTCCTGCTGCAACTCACTTAGCTTTTCCATTTTTGTGCGAGCGGTCTCTGGCGAAAACCAGGCAGCGTGCAGTTGTTTGTCTTTAAATTTTTCGATGCGGTAAACGGCGTGTTCTATAGGCCATACATGTGTCAGTTTAGGCTCTTGACATGTTCCAAACAATCCACCAGATGTATAGGATAATGGATTATCAGACCTGGTGGAGTTTTGATGGTCTATTGTGCAATCTGTCCCTACGCATCCCTGCGCCGCTGTTATAGTGCTTGCGCCTTTCGGATCCTCTATTGTAGAACTTGCTGTTGCGCAGTTTTGCGTAGCCATTTCAGGAATTGGTTCAACCAATAGCAATTTTTTCCAGGTTCCTCGGAAACTAAACGCAGATGCTTGGTCATCTGCAGCACCATAATGATCCCAGGCATCTGCTGCCAGATGCAGCGGATAAAATATACACTTGAGCACAAACGTGGGGATGTCATTGTGATGGTCATGCCCCGCATGTTCGCCTAGACGCTCATTCACCAAAGATTTTACACTATGGTCGTGTATTTGCGGCTGGCGTGGAATATAATAGTGAATATCCACTGCGGCATCACAGGCAGCGGCGACACTCACAGACACTAACCTCGGCATGCCCGCTACTTGATCAGCTGTAGCTGCAGAGCTTGCTATATGCCCAGTAAATAAAGAATCTATGAGTGGGTTGAAGGTGAAATAAATCAACAAACGAAACGGATTCCAACGTTGCCAGGTATTGTCAATCGCGCACCACGCTTGGTAATCCTGGTGGATGGCATTGAGCCAACTCGATAACATATGACTGCTCGGCGTATGACCGCTCATTTGTTTGATTTCATCAAGGGTTAAATAAACGGTTTCTTGCTTGGCTAATGACGCAGCGTGTTTCTGCCATGCATTCTGATCGATAATGTCGATGGGATCACTCTGCACACCTTCGGCAGAAATATAGTAGAGTTCGTGCGGGTTCTGCGCAGCACCTTGTATATATAAATAGCTATTATAAAAAGCTGACGGGATTTTGCCGTTGCGATCCTGTGGTAATCGTTGGAGCGGGCGGATGGCAAAACGATTGGCCATGTCCACAATATCTAGCGTCTCGCTGGTATTCTGGAGGTTAAAAATCAAGGTGGTGAGGCTAAGGATGATGGGATTTATCCAGCCCATGATCACGCTGGGCAGTTGCTTCATCCAGGCAAACAGGGGTGGTGTTTGGGTGGCAATGGTTCGCCAAGTCCCTGCGGTACAAAAGGTAAGGCTGATGATCAAGGCCAAGAGTGTGATCTCAAATATCGCGATTGGGGCGGTGTTGATGGTCCAGTCTTGCTTGGTTAAGTAGTCCGTGAGTTTGTTCGCCCATTTTTCGAGGGTGCGTTGGGTAATCATGTCGTGTAATGCTCTATACGTCATGCAACCATACGCCGTGCCTGCAATTAAAGCCAACGGTAGAATGATGATGGGTAGCCAAGCTATAGAAATGCTTGCCAGTAAGGGGATGTTGGCGACGGCGTCTAGTAATAAATAACTGGTGGCAAAGCTCATGCCAATACTGGCAATCAGGCTGGATATGCCTGCTGCATAAAACCATGGCTGTTGCGCCTGCTGCAGTTCAACTCTTCGTTGCTGGTATTTAGCTTGATCGTGCATGGCTAACCAGGCTTGCAGCTTTTGTTGGTAGCGCGAGGGCCCGGTGGTCGGTTGGTGGAGGTTGAATAATTGCCAAGTAAACCATTTTTCCATATCTTTCAGCTCTTTCGCCAAGGCCACTTGGTGGGCTTCTTGCTCTGGAGTTAAATCGAACGTATGGCTTAATGCATCCATTTCAATCAGGTTTGCTTGGTAATCTTTAAAAAATTGTGGTGTTTCTGCTAAGGCACGCTCCATGTCCGTTAGTTTTTGTTGCAGAACGTCTTTCTGGGCGATGGTTTGTGCCGATTCATCGCCGCATTTGGGTAAGGCTGTCAGCTGATTGTGTATGTCTTCGATGGTTAATTCATCACCACTGAGCACAAGGCTCAATCTTTCAT
>DAIOSQ010000091.1:0-7612 GCA_036752465.1 Legionellaceae bacterium
TGCTGTGAGTACAGAGAAAACATTAAAGGCCGGCGCTTATGCTGAAGGCAAAGCTGAAGGCAAAGATATTCGTAGCGTTGAAATAGCCATTAATATGCTAAAAGATAATGAACCATTAGATAAAATTAGTAGATTTACTGGCTTATCGCAAAATTATATTGTTAAAATTAAGAACGAATTGTAATTTTTTAATGATTCGCTACACACACGAAGGCTGGATTATGGGGTTAACGTGTTGGGGGAGCGTCATTTACCAGCAATTCACTGGTGTTTTGATCCACTTTATCCTAAAAAAGGCGTTGTCGGCCCAATGGCATCTGTGTGTTGCCCTGCTGAATTGCCTCATGGTAGTAATCTATCGCTTGATTGTGCTTTCCATACAAGCAGGCCAGATAACTCAGCTAAACAGTGGCAGTTACTTTCTTCCGCTCTTTTCCAGTATTATACTGAAAAACGCAGTTGCCATCGTCGCGAGCGGTCAAGATGTATTCAAGATACAGGCTTTTGGAGGATTTTTTCGCGAAAGCAGTAGTCACCACTACGGTGAGCGAAAAAAACCGAGAAAAGCTTGTAGATTCAATGCAGATTGACTGCGTAGCAGATGGCAACTGTGTTTTCCAGGATTATATACCTCGAGAAATGCTTTAGAAGCGTCACGACGGTGACCATGAAACAGTTGACTAAAACCCCCTGTTGTGCTCACAATATAATCTAAGTGAATTATTTTAATTAATTATAGCCCAGAAATGTCAATCCAAAACTTAAAATCAACCCCCAGCGTGCGAGATCGTCTTAGGCTTCTTAAACGTATCAACAGAATTTTTGAGAAAAAAATATCCATTAGGGCTTGTGTGTTACATGTAATTTTTATATACAATTCGTTTGCCCAAGCTCATGGCATTGTTGATAAAGATCTATTAAGCGATACTCTACCATCAAACATGGCTGTACTATCCAAAAAAACATCTAAGCAAGTTCCGACCAAATTAACCGTGCTGGTATTCTTGCATGACATAGCACAAAAGCAAAACTTAATTAATAAGCTAACATATCTGCCAATTATCAGCTGGCAAAATTTGCAGTTTATGCCCGCAATAGCTCTACAAATACCGCAAGATCAACAGCTTCTGCAAAAAATTGCACATTTTGCAGAAGTGGCGCAGCTCTCCTCCTATCATCCAGCAAAGGCAGAGTTAGAGGCTTCTGCGCAATCGATCAAGTTGACGCCTTCTACATTCTATCCAAATCTTAGCAACTGGTGGGACGCCGGTTATACCGGCCAACATGGTGTATTAGGCCTGATTGACACGGGGATTGATCCCACTCATCCAGCACTTGTGAATAAAACCCTGGTGATTCGACAAGAAAATGGCTCATTTTACGACGTTTACAGCAATGGCCTCAAAGAACCGCATGGTACCGGTGTGGCATGCATCTATGGCAGTGAAGATACTGTTCATAAAGGGCTTGCTTATGGCTTGCAAACCATTGTTTCCGGCCCAAGTGGCGAGGAAAATCCTGATGCTGCGAGCATTATGTTAACGATGAGCACCATTGATTGGATCCTACATCGTGCACATGTAAAGCCAACGCTTATCAACTACAGTATGGGGCACGGAAAATTGGCTTGCCCTGACTGCCCAGAGTGGAGTGGACTTGCTAAGGTTATTGATTATGTTATTAATGTTAAAAAAATTCTTTGGGTCAAATCAGCAGGCAACAATGGCTATGTTGCGCCCACCCAAACCTACCCGTTTGCCTCAACGTTAACTGTGCCAGGCGATAGCTACAATGCCATCACAGTAGCCAACATGGATAATAACGTCATCATAGATGGTCAGGTGCTAAAAACTGCCAATCGCCAGCAGCATATCATTCGTTACACCAGCAGCCGAGGACCCACCCCTGCTGGCAGAAAAAAACCAGATATCACCGCACCTGGTCATGATACGCGTACCTGTGCGCCTTCTCCAGAGCTTTATCATTTCAAATATACACAAGCTATGGACTATAAAGATGGTTTTCGCTTGATGGGCGGGACAAGCTCTGCGGCTCCGCACGTAGGTGCTGCGGCGCTATTAATACAAGATGCCGGTATCACCGAGCCTATGGCAATAAAAGCATTATTGATCAATAGCGCGGAAACATGGACTGACTACGACACTGAAAGAGTCGGGCATTCCAAAATCATGGGTTCTCATTGGAATCGAACCTATGGTTGGGGATATCTAGATATGGATGAAGCCTTCAAACAAAGAAACTATATACATCAAGCGATGTTAACATTAGAAAAACCCGTGTGGGAATATCAAACACAACTAGAAGCGGGACAAAAAATAACATTGGTGCATGAACGCCGCGTCGGCTATGCCAAAGCAGGAAAGGAATGGCAACTCAGTCATTTATCTTTAGAAATAGTAGACTTAGACTCCCATGCAGTCATTGCCAAAGATGACAGCGCGCTCGACACTGTACACCAAGTAGCAAATTGTCAGCAAGATCAAGACCTGAGTGTATGTCATGAGATGACACACACCATACATGCATTGGTTCGCGTGCAATTATTAAGCCCGCAAATTGACGGCAGTCAGCGTGAAGCATTTGCTATCGTGATTCCAAATTTAACACCGCAGTAAATGTGCGTTACAGCGCACAGGCAATCACCTTGGGTGCTACCAATGATACATAATCTCTCACACCCAACGTGATAGACTCATGAGGTAGCCCACAACTAAAGCTCATTTTCGCCCCTTGCAATACCGCTTCATCAACATATGTTTCCACGTTGATCAGTGTTCCAAACGGTGGCACTCCCCCTACCTCTAAACCGAAGCGCTCTTTGATCACACTTGGATTTTCAAACTCGCACCGTTCAGCAACGATATCCGCTACCTTTTTCATATCCAATTTTGCCTGCACCGGCAAGTTGAATTGGAAATTTTTTTTGGTTTTTTTGCCACGCAATATGAGCGCTTTGACCGCAATAATCTGTGGATCGGTAGGCACATGCACTGCATCATTGGCTTGCTGGGTTGGTTCCTGGATAGTATGTTCAAACACCATGTCATGATCTTTAACTAGCCGGAGAATTTCATTGCGAATATTTTCTTGTCCAAAAAATATGTTCGCTTTGATGCGGTTAGCGGCAATACGCTTAGGATCAGACGGAAATAAAGATGCTTCACGAATATTTTTAAGCTTTAGTATGGTCATCGTCAGTCGCTCAAGCCCCATACCAAAACCACCATGCGGTGGCATACCATACTTAAAGATACTTAAATAGTCAGCAAAATTTTCTGGATTCATGCCCTTTTGTAAAATCCCTTGCAGCATCGACTCATAGTGGTGCCTGCGTTGTCCACCGGAACTAATTTCAGTGCCTGCACATAACAAATCAAATGTGTTGGTCAATGTCCCATCCTCCTCATTCGGAAAAGAATAGAACGGTCTTTTAGAGGTTTTCCAATCCGTAATAAATATCAATTCGGTACCAAAGGTTTCTAGCGCGTATTGACATAACTCTTTTTCTGCAGCAGGGCTAAGATCGTCTTCGTGACGTTCATCAATGCCCGTGCGCTGAAAATAAATGTCTTGCGCTTGCGCAAATGTCAGGCGAGGAAATGGCACATCTGCGGGTGCTTGAATAATTGTACCTTCGAGGATGCGGATCTCTGCTGAATAATTGCTGTGCAAATGAGCCAGGATAGCTTGAATCGCCCCTTCCTGAATATCCATCAATTCGTGCCAATGCTCGAAAAATCCCATCTCAAATTCAAATTGTTTGCCTTCAGATAAATGTCGCGACGTATGCGATTTTTCAGCTCTAAAGAATGGCATCAAAGCAAAAACTCGCTCATTTACACCAACCATTACCTGTTTATACAATTGACTGCTTTGCGCTAGAGTCGCGGTGTAACCGAAATAATCGACATTAAAAAACTCTGCGCCTCCTTCTGAAGAAGCACCGATGATGTTCGGGGAAAAATACTCAGCCGCTGCCACGATATCATGCATATACAATCGATAGGCATGGGCGATGGCAGCTTGTATACGAAAGACTGCTTGAATTTTGCAATTACGCAAAGACAATGCACGATGATCGAGAATATAATCCAAGTCTGAGGGGATCTCCGGTTTGGTGTATTCCACAGTTGGCAAATCATGAATTGCAACCTCAATTGCAATGTGCGGCTGAACCAATTCGACTTGTAAATTGGCTTGTTGGCTGCGATTAACTTCACCACACACGGTTAACACAGTGCCTACTTGCAAGTGGCTAATTTTGTTAAATTCCGCGGTGTCTTGGAGCACAATCTGGCACAACCCGGACCTGTCGCGCACAATAACAAAATGAATTTTCCCCAATGAGCGTATGGCGTGCAGCCATCCTCTAACACGTACTTTTTCACCAACATGTGCGCTCAATTGTGTTGCCAGGGTGCGTTTTAATGTGGTCATGATTTGAGTCCCCCGAATTAAAGATAATGGCCAATTGGCGACTATTATCCCGGAAAACGTGGCTGACATCTACTCCGCAATCACCATGCTGCCAACTCAGCGCGTTCAGACCTTACATGCAAGCGCGCACAACACTAACAAAGCCATCGCTAGATCACCACTGGTCGAAATACCAAGTACTTATTCAGCAAAAATCCTGTCACCAGATACCAACACATACCACACAATACCGCAGATAATCGGTGGAAAGTTGCATATTGCACCAAAGTGTATTCAATCAATTCTACCAGTACCAGATTGCTTAAATTAACCCCCCAAAAAAGGATCAATCTTCTCATCATCGCACCCTCAACCCGGAAGGTATAATGTAAGTTCATAAAAAAACTTAAGATCATAGATGCGATATAACCGAAGGCCGTAAACTCCAAATAACCAAAGCCTAAAGACGCGGTGACGGTCATGACCAAAATGCTCAACGTGGTGTTGCACAACCCTACCATCATATAACGGCTAAAGGTAGTCATCAGCAGCTTCAAATACTTGATGTTAAGGTGCATGCGATTCTTGGAATATGCGTTAGGCTTGACCACCACTGGGCAAGCAAAACAACGTTTCAATATCTATAAGTATAGCATATACTCATTCCACCTGAAGATCTTAAGAGCCTAACATGCCATCGTTACAATCAGTTATCGAGCACTATTTTGCTGAGCAGCAGAGCTTAAATCCAACTGCTATACCCGAAGAATTGAGCACTGCGATTGAAGAAGTGTTCATCCAGCTAGAGCAAGGCACATTACGTGTAGCCATAGCACGCGAGGGCGAATGGGTAGTCAACGATTGGTTAAAAAAAGCCGTATTGCTTTCATTCAAACTATTTACTAATGAAGTGATTGATACCGAATATTGTCAATTTTATGATAAAGTGCCGCTGCGTTTTCGGCACAATACCGCAGCGGCTTTTCGTCAACTAAAGATCCGCATTGTCCCCGGTGCTATCGTCAGACGTGGTAGTTTTATCGGTTGCAACAGCATCTTAATGCCATCATTTGTCAACATAGGGGCTTATATAGATGAGGGGGTCATGGTCGACACCTGGGCGACTGTCGGCTCATGTGCGCAAATCGGTAAAAATGTTCACTTGTCAGGCGGCGTTGGTATTGGCGGTGTCCTAGAACCGCTACAAGCACAACCGACGATTATAGAAGATAATTGTTTTATCGGCGCACGCTCGGAAATTGTCGAAGGTGTCATCGTCGAGCGTGACAGTGTTATTTCTATGGGCGTATACATTGGCCAAAGCACAAAAATATACAATCGTCTGACTCAAGAAATAACTTACGGCCGGATTCCGGCAGGATCGGTGGTCGTCCCAGGTAATTTGCCAGCAGACGACGGCAGTCACAGCTTGTACTGTGCGGTCATAGTCAAACAGGTCGATGCAAAAACACGTCAAAAAGTCAGTATAAATGAACTATTACGGTAACCATGCAGAACTATGACACACAATATCAAACAACATTTGCGTCAACTGATTAAATATCCATCTATCACACCGCATGATGCCGGCTGCCAAAATTACTTAATCGAACAGCTGACTGCCCTCGGTTTTAGCATAACGCGTTATGACAATCCGCCCGTTGCAAATTTTTTTGCACGCTTCGGCACAGCAGAACCTTTGCTTATCTTTGCCGGTCATACCGATGTGGTTGCGGTCGGTGACGAAACACAATGGCATTCGCCCCCTTTTACCCTGCATGCACGAAACGGCAATCTCTACGGCCGTGGCACCGCGGACATGAAAGGCAGCCTTGCAGCCATGCTAGAAGTTGCACGCCGTTTTGTCGCCAACCATAGCGATGGTTGGGGCAGCCTTGGCTTTTTAATTACCAGTGGTGAGGAAGGCGATGATTTTTTACACGGCACACCCTATGTTATGGCGCAGCTGCAGGCAGCCAATAGCTTACCAACCTATTGTATCGTCGGCGAGCCCAGCAGTCAGCATCACTTTGGGGATATGATTAAAGTTGGCCGACGAGGATCATTAACAGCCCACGTCAGGTTACAGGGCAAACAAGGGCATGTTGCGTACCCACACTTAGCAGACAATCCTATCCATCGGTTTGCACCCTTATTACACCAATTATCCAGCACTGTTTGGGACCATGGCAACGCTGATTTTCCGCCGACTTCTTTGCAAGTCACACATATTCAGGCTGGCGGCATTGCCAATAACATTATTCCAGGCGAACTGCTGCTGCAGTTTAATATTCGCTACTCTACCGAGCAAACAGCTGCAGCATTGCAGCAACGGATCATTGACTGCTTTGATACGCACCAGCTCAATCCGCTGATCACCTGGCAACAAAATGGTGAGCCATTTTTAACAGCAAAAGGTCTGTTACGAGATCACAGTGTCGCTGTCATTCAAGAACTGACACAGCGACACCCTGAGCTCTCCACCAGCGGAGGGACTTCAGATGCGCGTTTTATTGCACCTTTCGGCGTTGAAGTGGTAGAAATCGGACCAGTAAATGCCAGTATCCACCAAATCAATGAGCATGTGTCGTTGGCAGACTTACATCTACTCGCTGAGGTCTATGATCAAATTTGTATACGACTGCTGCAGTCGAAAAGCGCTTGATCTGCGCATCACACTTCGCTACAGTAGTAGCAAGGGTTGACAATTTGTCAACATACCATCATCAGCAAGATCGAATGGAGCGTTGAATCGTGAAAATACATTTGACCGCTTTTAGCTTAATCAAGACGGAACATATGCTGGACCTATTTAAAAAAAGTATAGGTGTTAACGTAACCATTAACTGCCAAGATGCCACCACCGGCAAACCGATGATAGCCATCATTCAACGAATTCAGCATGGCACGCCCAAAAAAATAGAGCAACTCTTCAGACAACTGGAAAAGTTTGAGGTACCTATGACAGCCATCAGGGATGGTTCACAGGCCGGCTTCAATAATATCAAAGCTTTTGGTATTCATGCCAAAAATCCAGAAACCCACTTACCTATTGCCTGCATTGCTGCGGTACAAGCAACATTGGCAGAAATTGATGCCATAGCTAATTTCTTCAAGCAGAAACGCTACAGCGAACAACACGCGCGCTCATTTAATCTTTTAGCTCACTGATTGT
>DAIOSQ010000092.1:0-7215 GCA_036752465.1 Legionellaceae bacterium
GAGCCGCTGGCGTAAAAGCGGCCGCATTGATCATATCTCCTCGGTAGCTGGGCAGCGTAAGGCCCTGCACTGTTTCAGTCTCGGACGATCGAGGTTTACAGTATTGGCCGGCAATGCGACCGATGCGCAGGACTGGTTTTTCCAGTTTATATAAGAAAATCAGGCTCATTTGCAGCAAGATTTTGAGTTTGCTACTAATTTGCAATGGTTCACACGCGGCAAATGTTTCCGCACAATCGCCGCCTTGCAATAAAAATATTTCACCCCGTGCAGCTTGGGCAATGGCCTGTTTGAGCCGCTTAATTTCAGCCACTGTCACGAGTGGTGGTAAAGCATTCAGTTGTTGCAGCACCGTGTGCAAGTGCGCCTTGTCCGCATAGGAAACTGACTGCGGATAAGAGAAATTTTGCCAAGAGTCTGCTGTCCAATCTGACATGATTGCATCCCGAAAAGAAAATACTTCGATTATACCTTGAATTTTCACTAAAGAATCCCCATCTAGCTGGAAGATAGTTAAGGAGTTGAAATTATGCATAAACAAGTAAACAAAGATTGGGGAAAAATCAAGCAAGACGCGCATGCCGCTGACGTGTCAAATGCCGAAATATCTGCAACAGAAGATGCAACAATTGATTCCTCTGGCGCAACCGAAACTGAAATTAACGATCCAGCGACCTTGGCGCATCCATCGTATCGTGAAATGGAAGAAAAATTGACTGCTGCAGAGCAACTTGCCCATGAAAATTGGGAAAAATCCGTGCGTGCTATGGCTGAAGTCGATAATATTCGTAGACGTGCCGAGCGGGATGTGCAAAGTGCCCAGCGATACAGCGTAGAAAAATTTGCAACGGCTTTATTGCCGGTAATTGATAGCCTGGAACAAGCTTTGAAATTAGCGGATGAACATCAAGATCTCAGTATGCACGAAGGCATAGGTTTGACCTTAAAGCTTTTTGAAGATGCTTTCCAAAAGTTTAATGTTGTGGCCATTCAGCCAGAGGGTGAGGTATTTAATCCCATGCTGCATGAAGCTATGGCCATGCAAGAAGCGGCAGATGTTTCCGCCAACACTGTTCTGACAGTATTTCAGAAAGGCTATACATTGTATGACCGCGTGATCCGACCTGCTCGAGTGATCGTGGCTAAGTAACCCCTTGAAATTGATGAATTCATCCCCACATGAATCATCATCGAACAAATAAATCGAATTGGAGTAAAAAATGGCTAAAGTAATCGGTATTGACCTTGGAACAACAAACTCTTGCGTTGCTGTGATGGAAGGCGGTACACCGCGTGTGATTGAAAATGCGGAAGGTCATAGAACCACCCCATCTATTGTCGCGTTTTCTAATGACGGCGAAGTTTTGGTTGGTCAATCTGCCAAACGTCAAGCAGTCACTAATCCTGACAAAACACTATACGCCATCAAACGCTTGATCGGCAGACGTTTTGAAGATGCTGTGGTGCAAAAAGATATCAAAATGGTGCCATATAAAATTGTCAAAGCGGACAACGGTGATGCTTGGGTCCGTGTCAAAGATGACAATAAGGCTCCGCCACAAATATCGGCAGAAGTGCTGCGAAAAATGAAACAAACCGCAGAAGACTATTTAGGCGAAGCTGTAACCGAAGCAGTGATCACCGTACCTGCTTATTTTAACGACTCACAACGGCAAGCTACTAAGGATGCCGGTAGAATTGCTGGTCTTGAAGTTAAGCGAATTATCAATGAACCAACGGCGGCAGCGCTGGCATATGGCATGGATAAAAAACGCGGCGATTCAGTGATCGCGGTCTACGATCTTGGGGGGGGCACGTTCGATATTTCCATCATAGAGATTGCTGAAGTTGATGGTGAACATCAATTTGAAGTCCTCGCAACCAATGGGGATACCTTTCTTGGCGGCGAAGATTTTGATCTATCACTTATTGAATATTTGGCTGCTGAATTTAAAAAAGATACGGGCATTGATTTGCACAATGATGCGCTGGCGTTACAGCGTCTTAAGGAAGCAGCAGAGAAAGCCAAAATTGAATTGTCAACAGCACAACAAACCGATGTCAATTTGCCCTATATCACAGCAGATGCTTCTGGCCCGAAACACATGAACATCAAATTGACGCGTGCCAAATTAGAATCGCTGGTAGAGGATTTGGTGCTGCGTACCATTCCACCTTGCAAGACAGCATTGAAAGATGCCGGATTGTCTGTTTCGCAAATCAACGAAGTTATATTGGTTGGTGGTCAAACTCGGATGCCGATGGTGCAAAAGCAAGTTGAAGAATTTTTTGGCAAGGAACCACGCAAAGATGTCAATCCAGATGAAGCAGTTGCGGTTGGTGCCGCTATTCAGGCAGCCGTCTTATCTGGCGAAGTCAAGGACATCCTGTTGCTAGACGTCACACCGCTATCATTGGGTATTGAGACAATGGGCGGAGTTATGACCAAACTAATAGAGAAAAACACAACCATTCCAACCAAAGCCAACCAAGTGTTTTCAACCGCAGATAACAACCAAACAGCAGTCACTGTGCATGTGTTGCAAGGCGAACGTGAACAAGCTTCTGCCAACAAGTCATTAGGGCGCTTTGATCTTTCCGACATACCTGCTGCACCACGCGGTGTCCCACAAATTGAAGTTACTTTTGATATTGATGCCAATGGTATCTTGAATGTTTCAGCCAAAGATAAAGCCACTGGTAAAGCGCAGTCTATTGTCATCAAAGCCTCTAGTGGTCTCAGTGATGATGAAGTGAGCGCGATGATTAAAGATGCACAAGCGCACGCCGAAGATGATAAGAAATTTAAAGAGTTAGCAGATATCAGAAATCAAGCGGATGCCATGGTCCATAACGCGGAAAAATCAATGCACGATTTGGGTGCAGATTTGGCCGAAGACGAGAAGAAAGGCATTGAATCAGCCATTGCTGATGTAAAGGCGGCATTGAAAAATAATGATAAAGCCGAGATCGAAGCCAAACTAGCCATTTTGACTGAGGCATCTAATAAAATGGCGGAACGGGTCTATGCCAAAAAGGGTGCTGAGCAAACCGCACATAGTCAAGAACAGCCAGCATCTGCAGCACATCCTGAAGATGGTGTTGTCGATGCAGAGTTTGAAGAAGTCAAGGATGAGGATAAAAAATAAAGACAAAGATATGTCAATATCGGCGAATCCTGCGGCGGCGTAACCGCCGCGGGGTTTGGCAATTTGTGCTGGTTCTGCAACACAAGCCATACCAAATATAGAGAGTACTATTAATGCAGCAACATGATTATTATGAACTGCTAGGGGTTAGTCGGACAGCAAGTGAAGCGGAAATAAAAAAAGCCTATCGTAAGCTTGCCATGAAACACCACCCGGACAGAAATGCGAATGATAAGCAAGCCGAAGAGAAATTCAAGGAAATTCAAAAAGCGTATGCTGTGTTATCTGATGCGCAAAAACGAGCGGCATACGATCAATTTGGCCATGCTGGTGTTGACGGTGCCGCTGGCGGACAAGGTGGGTTTGGTGGCTTCGGTGGGTTTGGTGATGTCTTTGAGGATATTTTTGAAAATATTTTTTCTGGTGGAAGACCGAAAAGTAACCAATCCCGCGGCCAAAGAGGGGCTGACCTGCAATATAATTTGCAGCTTACCTTGGAAGAGGCGGCAGTTGGTAAACAATTTGAAATACTGGTACCCCGCCACGTGGCCTGTCAAGCATGTGCGGGTTCAGGCGCAAAGAAAGGCTCTGCAATGCACAGTTGTGAAACCTGCAATGGTGTGGGTCAGGTGCGAATTCAGCAGGGCTTTTTCTCAATTCAGCAAACGTGCCCAGCTTGTCATGGTCAAGGGCAGGTGATCAAAGATCCTTGTCCTGATTGTCATGCGCAGGGTCGCAAACGTGAAAATAAGAAACTGACCGTAAAAATACCGGCAGGCGTCGGCAATGGGGATCGTGTGCGCTTAACTGGAGAGGGTGAAGCCGGTGTCCATGGTGGACCTGCGGGTGATCTGTATGTGCAGGTTAGCGTCAAAGAGCATGACATTTTTGTGCGACAAGATAATGATTTGCATTGCGAAGTCCCGATTGGTTTTACCATCGCAGCCTTAGGTGGCAGCATAGATGTGCCAACCTTGGAAGGTCGTGTGGCGTTAAAAGTGCCACATGAAACACAAACCGGCAAGGTATTTCGCATCCGCGGTAAGGGTATGAAGTCTGTTCGAGGCCATGCCCCAGGTGATTTACTCTGTAAAGTGGTTATTGAAACGCCGGTGCATTTGGACAAAACACAGAAAGAATTATTGCAGCAGTTGCAACAGTCGCTAGAGAGCAGCAAACAAAATCATTCACCGCGTGCAACGTCATGGTTTGATCGCGTCAAAAATTTTTTTGAGGACGTGAAGCATTGATATGACCCAAAGAAAACCAGCCCTGCTTGTTCTTGCAGATGGCACAAGCTATGAAGGTGAGTCTGTAGGTGCGACCGGAACAACCACCGGAGAGCTAATTTTCAACACGGCAATGACAGGTTATCAGGAAATTATTTCTGATCCATCGTATGCCAAGCAAATTATCACCTTCACGCATCCTCATATAGGCAATACTGGGTGTAATACCGAAGACATGGAATCTTCAAAAGCATGGGTGGCAGGCTGTGTGATGCCATACGTAGCCCGTACCTACAGCAACTACCGAGCTGATCAGTCTTTGGTCAAATGGTTGAGGCAGCAAGGAATTATTGCGATTGCAGGAGTTGATACCCGCCATATTGTGCAAAAAATTCGTGACCAAGGGAGCATGGGGGCATGTATCACGACAGAGAGCCTGGCTGGCGACGCAGCCAGGCAATTGGCAGAAGCAGCCACCAACTCTGCCGGTGGTAATTTAGCGCATTTGGTGACAAGACAAGCGATAGAGCGTTGGTATCATGGTCAGGAAAGCTGGTCTGTCGTATCTAATCCGCTGAAATATCATGTGGTCGCTTATGATTTTGGCGTGAAACACAATATTCTACGTATTTTATTTGATTTGGGCTGTCATGTGACCATGGTCCCAGCTACAACTCCTGCGCAACAGGTCATGGCGATGAATCCTGATGGTATTTTTTTGTCGAATGGTCCAGGTGACCCCCTGGCCTGTAGCGATGCTATTGCCTGGACAAAAGTTTTTTTAGATGCCAATATTCCGTTGTTTGGTATTTGCCTTGGTTTTCAAATTCTGGGTCTTGCTTGTGGCGCAAGCTCCGAAAAAATGAAATTCGGTCACCATGGTGCGAATCATCCTGTGCTGGATGTGCAACACCAAAAGGTCTTTATCACCTCGCAAAATCATGGGTTTGCTATTAATGAGCAAACATTACCCACCACCTTAGAAGTCACACATCGTTCTTTGTTTGATGGTAGTTTGCAAGGCTTTAGACATCGTACTAAACTGGCATTTGGTTTTCAGGGGCATCCTGAAGCCAGCCCTGGGCCGCATGATATCTATTCACTCTTTAATCGATTTATCGACATCATGAAGCACAAGCAAACGCAAACGCATTAATCAATCAATCATAAGGAGTTTATTGATGCAGAAAAGTTCACACGTATTTACTTCAGAATCAGTTACAGAAGGGCATCCTGATAAAATAGCTGATCAAATTTCGGATGCGATTCTGGACGCCATCATTGTCCAAGATCCTAAAGCACGCGTGGCGTGTGAAACCTTTGTCAAAACTGGTATGGTGCTAGTCGGTGGAGAGATAACCACACAAGCATGGGTGGATGTCGAGGAAATTACTCGCTCGGTCATTCGGGAAATTGGTTACAATAGTTCAGAAATGGGTTTTGACTGGGAATCGTGCGCAGTTCTATCAGCGATTGGCAAACAATCACCGGATATAGCCCAGGGGGTTGACAATCAACAAACTAAAATTTTGGGCGCGGGCGATCAGGGCATTATGTTTGGATATGCCACCAAAGAAACCGATGTTTATATGCCGGCACCCATTGCTTACGCACATCGTTTGATGGAACAACAGGCTAAACTGCGTAAGGAAGGTAAGTTGCCCTGGTTGCGGCCAGACGGCAAATGTCAGCTCACGTTTCATTATCAAAACGGCAAACCCGTTTCAATTGATACCATAGTATTCTCCACTCAGCATGATCCATCGATTGCCCATCATGACTTGGTAGAAGCTGTACGTGAGGAAATCATCCAGGCGGTCATTCCGCAACAATGGCTATTGCCACAAACACGCTATTTTATTAATCCTACCGGACGTTTTGTGGTGGGTGGGCCATTAGGTGACTGTGGCTTAACAGGTCGTAAAATCATCGTCGACACCTATGGTGGCATGGCGCGTCACGGCGGCGGGTGTTTTTCAGGCAAGGATCCTTCCAAAGTCGATCGCTCCGCGGCTTATGCGGCACGCTATGTTGCCAAAAATATAGTTGCAGCTGGTCTGGTAGAGAAATGTGAAATTCAACTATCCTACGCCATTGGTGTAGCTGAGCCAACCTCGATTCATGTGGAAACATTTGGCACAGGCAAACTAGACGATATGGCGATTATGGAGTTGATTAAAACTAATTTTGACTTGACGCCACAAGGTATTATTGATCACCATGATTTACTCAAACCCATCTATAGGCAAACTGCAACCTATGGTCATTATGGTCGTGAGGGGTTTCCATGGGAAAGACTGGACAAAGTTGATAAACTCAGACAAGCACTGTAGGAGAAACATATGAGTACAGAACACGATTATAAGGTCAAAGACATTGCGCTAGCTGCGTGGGGTCGTAAAGAAATTGCCATTGCTGAAACCGAAATGCCAGGCTTAATGGCGATTCGTGAGGAGTTTGCCCAAGAAAAACCCTTACAAGGAGCGCGCATTGCTGGTTGTTTGCACATGACCATACAAACTGCAGTATTAATTGAAACGCTGATTGCTCTGGGTGCCGAGGTTCGTTGGTCATCTTGCAATATCTTTTCCACCCAAGATCATGCGGCTGCGGCGATTGCTGCCATGGGGATTCCGGTGTTCGCTTGGAAAGGTGAAAGCGAGGATGAATATTGGTGGTGTGTTGAGCAGACGATCAACGGTCCGAATGGTTGGAGGCCGAACATGTTACTCGATGATGGCAGTGACTTAACCCAGCTGGTGCATAGTAAGCATCCCCATTTGCTGCAAGATATCAAAGGTGTTTCAGAAGAAACCACTACCGGTATTGCCCGTTTG
>DAIOSQ010000093.1:0-6427 GCA_036752465.1 Legionellaceae bacterium
ATTGCCCTGCCGTTACAATTTAACAATTTTCGCGATTAAACGCGTCTGTGCGAAAACTTCTTGTTTTTTTTTCTGTTCTCCAACAACAGGGACAAGCTTAGAGTTGGGCTGTTCGTATGCATGGCGCAACTTGGATCTGTTGACAACAGTATGTTTTGCAGTATTGTGGGTAGATTAGCGAAATATAACATAGGGATTGGTTATGTCAGGAGTGGTGTGCTTATTGCTGTATGTCGTATGTATCCTGGTTATTTTATACCGTCGGTTGCCGAGCGTGGTGTTTGATGTGGTCAGCGGTTGTTATTTGCTGTCGACGCTGTTTGCCATCACCCGCTGGTCTTGGCCGTTGGTTCTGCTGGTATGGTGCTTGGTGGGGGGCGCATTGCTGCTGATCCATGCGACTACAGCCAGGCAGAAATTTGTCGCTATCCTCTACAAACATACCAGTAAGCGTTTGCCACACTTGTCAAAGACCGAGGAAGAAGCCTTAAACAGTGGTGATACTTGGTTTGAGCAAGCTATTTTTCGTGGTGAACCGGACTGGGAGGGTGTGCTCAATATCAAATCTGGATTAACGCCCGAAGAACAAGCTTTTCTTGATAATGAAACGCAAACGTTATGCGAGATGATCAATGAATGGGAAATCGGTCAACAACAGGATTTGCCGCAGCAAGTTTGGACGTATTTAAAGCAACAAGGGTTTTTCGGTTTGGTGATTGCCAAGCAATATGGCGGCAAAGCATTCTCAGCCCGAGCACATTCTGAAGTGATTTTGAAAATTGCCAGTCGCTCCGGGGCAGCGGCAGTCACCGCAATGGTGCCCAACTCACTTGGTCCGGGTGAGTTGCTGCAGCACTATGGTACCGCAGAGCAAAAGCAATATTATCTGCCAAGACTGGCACGTGGTGAGGAGATTCCTTGTTTTGCCTTAACAGAGCCCGATGCTGGTAGCGATGCTACGTCTATTCGTTCCACGGCGATAGTGGTCAAGAAAAAGATTGATGGCCATATGCAGTTGGCTTTGCAACTAAATCTCAATAAACGCTGGATCACATTGGCGCCAGTGGCCACATTGGTCGGACTGGCGGTAAATTTAAAAGATCCGGATGATTTATTGCAAGGCGTGGGTCAAGAGGGGATTACCTGTTTGCTGCTTGCAGCCAACACGAAGCATTTGCACATTGGCAATCGTCATTTGCCGGCCAATCAGCCGTTTATGAATGGCACAATTCGTGGTGAAGGGGTCATCGTGCCGATTACCAGCATTATCGGTGGGCAAGCGATGGCCGGGTGTGGTTGGCGTATGTTGGTAGATTGTTTGTCCATTGGGCGTGCGCTCTCGCTCCCTACTCTGGCAGCTGCTTCCGCAGGTATTGCTTATGTCACCTCAGGTGCCTACGCGCGTATTCGGCAACAATTTCAGGTAGAAATTGGCCTGTTTGAGGGGGTGGCTGAAAAACTTGCCGAAATTGCCGGGTTGCAATATATGGTAAATGCGGCACGTATATTAACCGCTGCTGCAGTTGATGAGCATAAAAAACCAGCCGTTGCTTCGGCCATCACCAAATATTGGAATACTGAGTTGGCAAGAGTTGTCATTAATCATGCGATGGATATTCATGCTGGGCGTGCGGTGGTGGTGGGGCCGAGAAATTATTTGTCTAATTACTACCATACGATACCGGTAGCTATCACGGTCGAAGGGGCAAACATTATGACCCGGAATTTGCTCATTTTTGGTCAAGGCTCTATGGCCTGTCATCCCTTTATCCGCGAGGAATTTTACGCCATTGCCAAACAAGACCAAGCAGCATTTGGACAATTACTGTGGCAACATATTGATTATTTCTTGCACAATATGGCCAAAGCGCTTTGCAGCGGTTGGACCCTAGGCATCTTCACCAAGGCACCGCTGGCCAGTCTTGCCAAGCAGTGTCGTCAACTGAATCGCTTAAGCCATGCCTACGCGTGGTTGGCTGATTTTGCTTTGATTTATTTAGGCGGTGCTTTAAAACGTAAGGAGCGGATCTCAGCTAGATTGGCAGATGGCATGTCTTATCTCTATCTGGCCATGGCAACCTTGCGTTATTGCGAAAGTCAAGGATCGCATCCTGATGAACAGCAACACGCGAAATGGGCAGTGGCTTATTGTTACCACTTTGCCGAACGTGCCATGCTTGGTGTTTGTCAGAATTTTCCATCACGGTGGCTAGGTCGCCTGTTGCAATGGTTGTTATTTCCATGGGGATCGCGGATGCATTATCCGTCCGACCAAGCGAGTCAGCAATTAGCAAAATTAATGACGGAGAACAATCATTACCGCAAAACGCTTTGTCAAATGTTATACTACAGTGGTAATCCGCTAGAGCCAGTTGATAAAATGGAGTATGCGTTGCAATGTATGATAAAATACGGCTCAGTTTATCAAAAAATTTCCGATCTGCGCCGCTATCGGTTTGGTGATTTACAGCGAAAAATTGCAGAAAAAGTAGACAAAGGTGAATTATCCCAGGCCGATATGGATCTGATTATGACGGTAGAACGGGCTCGCTGGGATGCGATACAAGTCGATGAGTTTAACTTTGATGCAGTGAAAACCAGTGCTTTTTACCCGATACCGCTTGATTTAAATGCCTGGTAAGTAAATGCTCTTTTTAAGAGGGGTCAAACATGCAGCAATCACTGCCACTGGTGCAAGACAAACACGCATATGTTACGCCAACAGCGGATGCTATAGGTAAAATTAGTCAGCTCGCGCAAACCAACGTGGAAACTGCAGCGTATTTTGCGCGCAAGTTCTCTCAGGTCATGGATGTCGTTATAAAAGCAGAAACCGATCCTAAAAAAACAGCTGCTTTTAAGAATTTAGTGGCGGCGGTTAATCAATTGCCAGATGACGTGCGTCTGCAAGAAAAACAACGTGCAAACATATACGAAGGAGAAACTCCAGCAACACCCCTCGCAACCTTTCAAGCCAATAAACTTGAAGCGGCAGCCGTTGCCAAAAGTACAGAAGCTTTGCCGGAACTGCCCAGCGACAACAAACTTGTTTTGTTTGGTTACACCTTGGACTCTAAGGCTAATTTTGCTGCGCTAGGTGCGGTGGATGATAAGCCATTTGAATTGACTGGTTATTTTAATCAGTGGTTAGGGCAGCATGGGTACGTAAATACAGGTGTGGACCCAGAGCAAGCGAAGCAAGGCGTTAATACTGCGGCGATTATGCAAGCGACGGATACCGGCCAGATCAAGACGAATGCCACCGGCGAAGGGTTGCGCGCTGATCCCGAGGAGTTAAGAACACTGATTGAACATGAGACCCAAGGCTTTGCTGGCTTTATTCAAGATATTGCGCAAAAACAAGACAAAGCTGTGCAAGTGTACACGCATTGCTTTTCTGATGAGGAACTTGAACAAATGGATCAGTTGGCAGCACAACAATCTACCAGCGAGGCACCTGAAGCACCTGCGGCTGAGGGCCCGTCCACAGCGCCCAGCAGTACTGCAGCTGAAGCAAGCACAGACGCAGAGCAGCCAGATGCAGCTAGCGGCATGAGCACTGGGGGGCATCATTAATCTTTTTTTTGACTGCGCGAAGTATAGCTGGGTAGGTGTGAGCCCTGGGCGGCAATTTTTTGAGCAGGGTTAGCCTGGCATGGATTGTAGCGCAGCTAGGCGCTCGGGTGTGCCGATGTCAAACCATTGGCCACTATAGACTTCGCCGCTGACGTGATGCTCGTCTATTAAGTGCCTTAATATCGGTGTTACCGAGTATCTGCCGGGTTTGGCATGGGCAAATACTGCGGGGTGGTAACAAGCTATGCCACTAAAGATATATTGCTTGTCAGTGTTGCTGAGCATGGCTGTTGCTGTGATACCAAAATCAGCATGATCAGCATAGACTGGTGTAGGGACTAGGACTAAATGAGCCAATTTAGCGGTGTTGCGATGCAAGTTACGCAACGGATAATCGGTGAAAATATCGGCATTAACTGTGATAAAATGATCTGGGCCAAGCTGCGGCAACGCATTGACAATGCCACCCCCGGTCTCCAAGGCCCCGGGTGGCTCGGGTGCATAGCTTATCTCTACCCCAAAACGGCCGCCATGGCCTAAATGTTGGCGGATTTTTCCTCCCAGATGGCCAAGATTAATGACGATGTGGCGAATATCGGCCGCAGCTAAATGCAGTACGTGATATTCGATGAGGGGTACGCCTTGTATGCTGCACATAGCTTTTGGGCATGTGTCGGTTATGGGGCGCAGACGCTCGCCGCGTCCTGCTGCTAAAATCATTGCAGTATGCATGGGTTACTGACCTCGATAAAGCGCGGATAAATACGAGTTTGCAGCCATTCAAAAAAACTTGCCAAGGCAGGGATCTGTTGGCTACTGCTGCTAATGTAGTGATAAGTGAGCGGTAAATCTTTTAAGTATTGCGCTTTGCCATCACGTAGATACAAGCGACAAAAAATACCGAGTATTTTTAAATGCCGTTGTAGCCCACATAGTTCAAACCCTTGCGCAAAATCAGCCAAAGACCCAGCATATTGGGGTGGCAACTGATGATAAAACTGGTCGCGCCAGCCAGCAATTTGCTCGGGACGCCATTGCACATAACAATCTTTGAGTATGGAAACCAAATCATAGGTCAATGGTCCAGCTACAGCATCTTGAAAATCCAGTACGCCTAATGCAAGCTCTGTGGTATGCGGTAAAATCATTAAATTACGGGAGTGATAATCACGATGCACAAATACTTGTGGTTGTTGTAATAAGGCTTGGCTGATCCAAGTAAAGGTGCTGTGCAGCAGTTCGTGTTCTTGTTTGGTTATGCCAATGCCCAGATGTTGTTGTACGAACCAATGCGTAAATAATTGTAATTCTCGCATGATTTCATCGTGATCAAAGCGTGGCAGTGCGGTGCAAGAGATGGTTTGGATCTGTTGCAACAACTGTGTGGCGGCACCGTACAAGCGATCGGCGTTGGAGGCATTAACATGGTGCAAAAATGCTGTGTCGCCAAAATCTTCTAACAATAAAAATCCTTGCGTGGGTTCACTGGCTAAGATTGCTGGCGTGTGGATCGCTACGGCTTTCAACATGGCTGCCTTTTCAATAAATGGCACAATGGTTTCGCGGTCGGGCGGGGCATCCATCACGATATAGCTGGATATGCCGCTATACAGTCGAAAATAACGACGAAAGCTTGCATCACCCGTCAGTGGTTTTAATTGAAAAGCGGCACCTTTGAGCGTGTCGCTGAGCCAGTTTTGCAGTGCGTTTTGACGAAAAGGCATGATATACTGCTGTCCCTTATTGCATGGATTCGATTGACCTATGTATACCGCTGTTGCAGCGTGCATAACCGCTTTATCATAAGGCATTTTTGTGATTTTGAACATAAAACTTGCGCATATTCGCTCACTTGCAACGCTATGTCTGCTGGGACTGTTGGTATGCGCCTATGATTATGCCGCTACGCCAGCAACAGACGCGTTGATAGAACCAGTGGTCGCTTGTGTGATCCCGACGACGCATGCTCAGCTGACGCCGCAGCAGCGTGCGATGGTTGCCACGTGCCTGGGTTGGCGCCAGGATAACCAAATACCGCTGTGTCATGGCGCGTATCAATCGCCGGTATTGCCAACGGCCGTTTTACCACAAACCGTTTATGCGCGTGCTGATCAAGTCGCCTTGTCACAAGACGGCCAATCGGTCTTGTCAGGTCATGTCCAAGTCCATCAAGATCAGCAAATCATGAGCGCCAATACCGCCTACATTTATCGTGACCGCAACACCCAGCAAGTCACATCTGTCCATTTGCTGCATGACGTGCATTATCGTGAGCCCGGTAAATTATTAATTGCCAATAAGGCTATTTTATATCCAAATAGCAAGTCTGGTAAAATTGAAGATGTGTTATATCGCTTCGATGCTTATAAACGTGGTGCGATTTTGCCTGCTTGGGGCCGTGCCAAATATGTAGAACGCTTTCCTAATCAAAATTATTTCTTGCAACAAGCTACCTATACCACCTGCAAACCCAGCGTCAAAGGCTGGCAGTTAAAAGCAAAAAGCATTGATCTGGATCAGGCCAAGCAAACTGGCGTAGCCAAACAGGCCACTTTTTGGCTAGGTGATGTGCCGCTGTTGTACACGCCTTATCTTTCATTTCCCACGTCCAATGAAAGAAAGTCGGGATTTTTAATGCCAAATGCCGGTTACTCCAATGTAGGTGGCTATGATCTGGCCACGCCCTACTACTTAAACATAGCACCGAATTTCGACGCAACCATAGTGCCACATTATTATTCGTCGCGCGGCGTGATGTTAGGTGGCGATACGCGTTGGCTGACACCGCATTTAAGTGGGGTGGTCAGTGGTAATTTTCTACCAGCCGATCGCGCGTTTGGTCATTTTATTG
>DAIOSQ010000093.1:6437-7129 GCA_036752465.1 Legionellaceae bacterium
ATGAAAATCAGCTGGCCTATCCACAATTGCAGCATAACAGTACCGATCGCTGGTCGGTTTTGGTGCATGAAGATACTCAGCTTAGCGCTAATATGCATATGCATATCAATTACCAAACGGTATCCGATGATTATTATTTACAAGATTTCAGCAGCAATTTGGCGACCTTGACGCAAAATCAAATTCTTCGGCAAGGCGATATCACCTATATGACCGATCATTGGACGTTCGGCGGTATGCTGCAAAGTTACCAAACCCTACACCCCATCACCCAATCAAGCGTAGCCAATGCCTATGAACGCCTACCGCAGCTGCAGGCGCGTGGCTTTTATGATGATCTGCCAGCGCACAGTAATTTTACCTTACTGGGGCAATTTGATTATTTTCGTTGGACAGATCCTAAGGTGTTAGCGCCACAAGGTCCACGCTATCATCTGGATCCGTTGCTATCTTTTCCGCAAACAGCGACTTGGGGCTACCTGACGCCAGCCATTCAGGTGATTGAAAATTATTATGATTTACATGGGATCGTCGATCAAACCAGCCAAACCATGAATCGCACCATCCCGCGGATGAGCGTGGATAGTGGTTTATTCTTTGAGCGCTCTGTGAGTTGGTTTGGTGATAGCGTCACCCAAACCTTAGAACCACGGGTCTATTATCTGAATGTAAATCATAATAATTTTCAATCA
>DAIOSQ010000094.1:0-7106 GCA_036752465.1 Legionellaceae bacterium
ATTGGTGGGCCCACTAGGACTTGAACCTAGGACCAACGGATTATGAGTCCGCTGCTCTAACCAACTGAGCTATAGGCCCGAATGACGGTATTGTATTATGAATTGATGCAGAACTCTAATACTTTTTTATTTTACAGCAAGGCTCGTTTAACTTTCATCTCCTTCGAGAAAACTACGCAGCTTTTCAGAGCGGGATGGATGACGGAGCTTGCGTAGCGCTTTAGCTTCGATTTGACGAATGCGTTCACGTGTAACATCAAACTGTTTACCCACTTCTTCTAAAGTGTGATCGGTGTTCATTTCTATGCCAAAACGCATTCTTAGTACTTTAGCTTCTCGTGGGGTCAATGTTTCTAAAATCTCTAGGGTGGCTTCATGCAAACCTTCGGCCGTGGCGCAATCAATGGGTGATTCGATATTATTGTCCTCGATAAAGTCACCCAAGTGTGAATCATCATCGTCACCAACTGGCGTCTCCATTGAGATCGGTTCCTTGGCTATTTTGAGCACTTTGCGTATTTTTTCTTCGCTTAGCTCCATTTTTTCAGCCAACTCTTCTGGAGTTGCCTCGCGTCCGGTTTGTTGTAAAATTTGCCGGGATATGCGATTTAATTTGTTAATGGTTTCTATCATATGCACAGGAATACGAATGGTGCGGGCTTGATCAGCGATTGAGCGGGTAATTGCTTGACGGATCCACCAGGTGGCATACGTTGAGAACTTGTAACCCCTGCGGTATTCAAATTTATCAACTGCTTTCATCAAGCCTATATTGCCTTCCTGGATCAAATCAAGGAATTGGAGACCACGGTTGGTATATTTTTTGGCAATAGAGATCACTAAGCGTAAGTTTGCCTCTACCATCTCTTTTTTGGAGCGACGAGCTTTCGCCTCACCAATTGACATTTCGCGATTGATATCTTTTACCTCAGCAACTGATAAGTTATGGTGCTTCTCAAATTGACTTAACTTATTTTGCAGATTTTTGATTTCTTCTTCGTATGGCGCCAATCTGGAAATATCAAATTTCTTAGCATGCTTGGCTTTAATGGTGCTGAGCCATTCGGTATTGGTTTCTTGACCTGGGAAGGACTCAATGAAAATTTTTCTTGGAAGACGCCCTTTCTCTACGCAAAGCCGCATGATGCCTCGTTCAAAATCACGGATTTGGTTACGCAGGTGGCGGAAATGTTGGGTTAATTTATCGACCTGGCGCGACGTTAGCTTGAGCTTGAGGAATGATTGCGCCATATGTTCCAATGCTTGTAGCGCTTTTTTATCTTTACGCTGATTGACACGGATACTTTCAATAGCGGTTTCACAAGCAGTACGTAACTCATCGAAATATATTTTAGCTTGTTCCGGATTAGGTCCAACATCAACATCACCAACGCCTGTTTCTCCGTCGTCGCCATCATCGATTATATCGCTAACAACAGGCTCTTCTTGTCTTGACTCTTCCAGCATTGAGCCAATTGCCGAGGGCGGCGCTTCATCATCTGCATCGGAGAAACCACTGATAATTTCATTCAGCCGAATTTGTTCGGTAGCAACTTTTTCATAATCTTCAAGCACAATCAAGACTGCTTCAGGGTAATGAGCAAGAGAATGCAGTACTTGATAAATGCCTTCTTCAATGCGCTTGGCGATACGGATCTCGCCCTCACGTGTTAATAACTCAACTGTACCCATTTCGCGCATGTATAAACGGACAGGATCAGTAGTACGTCCCGTTTCTTTATCTACGGAAGCGAGTACAGCTGCTGCCTCTTCAACATCCTCAGGGACCTCTTCAGTGGTTCCTAACAATGTTAACTCATCGTCACTGGGTGGCAGCTCGAATACCTTGATGTTCATGCTTTCTAGCATACTGATGATGACATCAAAATTCTCTGTGTCGACAATATTGGGTAACAAATCATTGATTTGGGCATAGGTCAGATAATTTTGATCTTTTCCTAAACTGATTACCTTGGTTATTTGTGAGCGTTGCTGCTCTTGGTCATTCGTTATCATAAGTCTGCGGCAGGATACTTCTGGAAAATAGAAAAATTAATCCCATTATAAACCTCATTTACTGAATATGCCAATAGAAATTTAGCTGTTGAGAACTGGATGATAACGTTGGTGCATATTAATCATTGCGTAGTTAAAAAGACCATGGATGGTTAACAAAATGCGAATATTCGTTTACAATAACATACTTTTTTGGTGTGCGAATCAATAAGTTGGCACCCCGTATGTGGCGTGGCTGTTAGCCTGAACGGTTTTCTCACGCTTGTGCTTTATCACTACGCAGTTTAGGTGTTGCATTCATGAATTTAAATAAGTTAACCGTTGGTCTCGTCCAAGAACGCTGGTATGCTGATGCAGAGGAGCATCAACAACGTCTGGCAAGTGGCATTTATACGGCAGCAAGCCGTGGTGCGAGCTTGGTTTGTTTACAGGAGCTAACCTTATCACCTTATTTTTGTACTCGTAGAGATGTGGATAGTTCTCGCTTTATGGAAGATCTTGAGACAGGAGCCACAGCTCAATTTGTCAGTCGCTGTGCCAGAGAAGCGAATGTAGCCATCATTGCTTCTTTATTTGAGCAAGCGGGCTACAACACCGCAGTGGCTTATGATGCCAGCGGTCAGCTTATCGCCACTACGCGTAAACAACATATCCCCAGCGGCGAGAAATATCATGAGGACCATTATTTCAAAGCAGGTGATTCCAACTATCCCGTGCACAGTATAGTCGGCCACCGCTTTGGTTTGCCCACCTGTTATGATCAATGGTTTCCAGAGCTTTCTAGAATTTATGGTCTAAAAAATGCAGAAGTCTTGGTTTACCCAACTGCGATTGGCGCTGAGCCAACGGCTCCTGGTTTTGATAGTCAGCCTATGTGGCAGAAAGTAATGATCGCGCAAGGGATCATGGCCAATCATTTTGTCGTTGCCGTGAATCGGATTGGTTGCGAGGATGATTTGGAGTTTTATGGCAGTAGTTTTATTAGCAACCCATTTGGCGAAATAATAGTACAAGCGCCGCGCCATGAACCTGCAGTGCTGGTTGCTGAGCTAGATTTTTCGCAGCGTGCCACATGGGGCCGCTTATTTCCGTTTGCACAGCAAAGACAACCAGCCACCTATCAAGATCTGGTATGTTGATAACCAGAGGTTCATAGGGATGAATAACAAGCGCGCCGACAAACATTTTTATAATATGGAGCACTGGGGTGCAGGGTACTTCCATATCAATGCGCAAGGCAATGTTGAAGTTCGTAAAGAGGGAGCGATTAGCGGGGTTGAGTTACAAACCATTGTAAATAGCGCTGCTCAATTTGGTTTAAACTTGCCGTTGCTGATCCGCTTCACCGATATACTGCACGCCCGTATTGATCACCTGTATCTTGCGTTTGCGCAAGCGATCGCGGCCACTCGTTACCAGGGCCAATATCAGCTGGTATTTCCAATCAAAGTCAACCAAGAATTTAGTGTAATCGACTGCTTACTGCAAAATCCCAAGCATAGCATAGGCCTTGAAGCGGGAAGTAAACCAGAATTAATGGCCGTGATTGGTCTGCTCAATCAAGAACGCGCAACGATCATTTGCAATGGCTATAAGGATAATGCATACATACGCGCCGCTTTAATTGCGCAAAGTATGGGCCATCAGGTGTTTATCATCATAGAGAAACGCGCGGAGCTTAATATTATCATACAAGAAGCGCTGCAGATGCGTATAAAACCACGCGTGGGTGTGCGTATCAGATTAACCACGACTTGCCATGGTAAATGGGAGCACACCGGTGGGGTCAAATCAAAGTTTGGCTTAAATGCGGAGCAAGTGATGGATCTTGTGCAGCAACTCAAAGCCCATGATTTTCTTGACTGTCTGCAATTAATGCATTGCCATCTTGGATCACAGATTGCCAATTTACAGGATATTGCTGCTTGTATGCAGGAAGTGGTGCAGTATTACATTGAGCTGCATCGGTTACAAGTGCCTATCCAAATCATCGATGTGGGCGGCGGTTTGGCGGTAGATTATGAAGGTACGCACTCTAGCAACGATTGCTCAATGAATTATGATTTGTGCGAGTACGCCACGCAAATCTTGCGTAGTGTGGCTGGGGCCTGCCTCAAGGAGAATTTACCGCAGCCAAATATTATTTCTGAATCGGGTCGTGCGCTGACGGCCCATCATGCTGTGCTCATAACGAATATAACGGATATTGAAACCGTGGATACAGATTATGCCAAAACGAGTATTATGCCAGGTGATACTGATCTGATCCGCGATATGGAAAACATTTACCAAGCCATTACCCGGGTATCAGGGTTGGTAAGCTATCAGCAGGCGCAAGCGATTTTAAATCACAGTCAACTGTTGTATAGCCAAGGAGATATGAATCTGGCTGAGAAAGCTAAAATCGAGCAGATGTTTGCTGTCATCTGTTATGTTGTTTTGAATAAACTTGATAGCAATATTGTCTTCGAAAGCGCTTTAATCGATGAAATAAATGAACGACTTGCAACTAAGTTTTTTTGCAATTTATCGTTTTTTCAGTCATTACCTGATGCCTGGGCAATCGGACAAATTTTTCCGATTGTCCCTATCACACAGCTGTTTGAGCAGCCAAATCTGCATGGGATCCTGCAAGATTTAACATGTGATTCTGATGGCACATTGAAGTGCTACACTGGCCAATCCACGATAAAATCTACTTTGTTATTACCCCCGTATGACCCACAAAAACCGTACCATCTCGCATTCTTTTTAGTTGGAGCTTATCAGGAAATTCTGGGTAATTTGCACAATTTATTTGGTGATACCAATTCTTTAGATATTGCCTTACTGGACAATGGCACCTTTAAGATCAGCCATTTGGTTCATGGAGACACAGTTTCCGCCGTGCTTAAAGCAGCGCATTTCAGTACCGAAGGGCTTTTAAGATCGTGTGAAGCGCAATTACACCTAACCAATTTATCTAAACGCGATAAACAAGCCTACTTAGCCGAGCTGCATGCTATTTTTAAACAATTAACCTATTTAGATAGTCAACGATCTCAACCATTAGTAACCATTGACACAGCGGAGCGAGGTCTTAAGAATGGCACAGCAATACCGCTAGAGCTTATGGTTTAATTTTTTTAAGGAAAAACCATGATGACGCCCAAACAACAAGGTTTTCGCATGCCAGCAGAGTGGCACCTGCACGATAATTGCTGGATGGCTTGGCCTTGCCATCAAGAAACGTGGGAACATATTGGCCTGACAAGAGCGCGCAATGCATACGCTTTGGTCGCTAACTCGATTGCCAAATACGAACCGGTCACCATGTTGGTCAATCCACGAGACATGGCTGAGGCGAGGCAGATCTGTGCAAAAAACATTCGGTTAAAACCCTTGCCGTTGAATGATTCGTGGACTCGTGACACTGGCCCTACATTTTTACTCAACGCAGTGGGCCAATTAGCAGGGGTCGATTGGAAACACAATGCTTGGGGTGAAAATTATCCAGACTACCAACTGGATCAGTTGATTGGTCGTGCTATTGTTGAGACCGTTGGGGCAACTTATTTTCACGCGCCCTTGGTGATGGAAGGTGGTTCATTTCATGTGGATGGAGAAGGTACGCTTTTGACCACGCGTGAATGTTTGCTTAATCCTAATCGCAATCCGACACTCAGCCAACAGGACATTGCGAGCCATTTACAAAACTATCTGCATTGTGAACAAATTATCTGGTTAAATCATGGGTTATTGGGAGACGAAACCGATGGTCATGTGGATGAAATTGCCTGTTTTATTGCACCAGGTAAAGTGTTAGCCTTGATCACCACAGACACAGCTGACCCCAACTATACGATTCTCCAAGAAAATCTTGATATTCTGCGATCCGCAAAGGATGCAAAAGGTCGTTGTTTGGAGGTTTTTACTGTAGAACAACCACCGGCCACCTGGCTCAATGGTGAGCGTTTGACGCTTTCTTATATTAATTTTTATCTTGCTAATCGTGGTATTGTCATGCCAGCGTTTGATCATCCGCGTTACGACAATGCAGCTTATGAACTGTTTACCAGATTATTTGCCGGTCGAGCGATAACACAAATAAAAGTATTGGATGTGTTTGCAGGGGGTGGCGGTATTCACTGTATCACACAACAACAACCAGCTGTTTTTTCATGAGATAATTATACATGCATATATCAAAAGAAATGAAAATTATTATTTGGGCTATAGCTTCGTTTTTTTATGCTTTTCAATATATTTTGCGTGTCATGCCTAGCATCATGATGCAAGATATCACGCAACAGTTTCATATTAATGCAACTTTATTTGGCCAATTTTCTGGTATGTACTATATCAGCTATTCTCTGGTTCATTTACCCATGGGGATTTTTTTAGATCGCTTTGGGCCAAGACCGGTGATGACCATTTGTATTATATTGACTGTGTTGGGGTTGTCACCGTTACTCATGGCTACCCATTGGATATATCCGGTGTTAGGGCGCGTAATGGTGGGCTTAGGATCATCGGCCGCTATTCTAGGGGTGTTTAAAATTATCCGTTTATTTTTCGCTGAGCAGTATTTTTCGCGAGCCCTTGGTTTTTCAGTCACTATAGGCTTGCTAGGCGCCATTTATGGAGGAGCACCGGTTAATTATTTGTGCACGTTATGGGGTAGTCACACGGTGGTTGAGTTATTTATGGTGATAGGCCTTGTCTTGGCTTTGATTACCTATCTCACGGTACCTGCTATCGCGCCGATACCAAGAAAATCAATTGCTGAGGATATCAAGCAGGTATTGGGCAATCAAAAGCTGCTGATGACGTGCTGCTTTGCCGGATTTATGTTGGGTCCATTAGAAGGTTTTGCCGATGTTTGGGGGGTTACTTTTTTACGACAAGTGTATCATTTACCAGCAGAGCAAGCGGCTTATTTGCCTTCTATGATTTTTGTTGGCATGTGTTTTGGGGCACCGATTTTAAGCTTTATCGCAGAAAAATCGGGTTACTATTTCGGTGTCATAGTGGCTGCAGGCTTTTGCATGTTTGCAGTGTTTATGATGTTGTTAAGTGGACAAATGTCGGTTGGCATGATTATGTTAGGG
>DAIOSQ010000095.1:0-4963 GCA_036752465.1 Legionellaceae bacterium
GCTGCTGGAGTGGTAGCAATGACTGTGCTGAAGCAAAATAGACTCAATAAAATAAATAATGGCAGTTTTATCAACGTTATCCCCTAGTCATCTCAAAGCATTGCCCCACCGGGCATGGTCACAGCTAATCTGTTACTATCATATCGTAAATCTTCCACTGCGTTTGCTTTGCAATTTTGTCGTATACTCTCATTGCCACTTGATTATCATGAGCCGTCGCCCAACGTACCAATGGTATTTTTTTAGCCAATGCGAAGTCATTAACTGACTTAATTAACCTTTGGGCAACACCCATTTCTCTAAAACTATTTCTCACATACAAATCATCCATAAAAATAGCAGTGGCAGCTTTAATCGGACGCAAGTATTCACGAAAATGTACCAACCCGATTATTTTATTTTCATGAACGGCGATATGACAATGCATGCTCTGAGCAGGATCAAAAAACCAATCCCAAAGGGTTATCAATTGTTGATCAGTCAAATCTGTTTTATAAAATTCCAAGTATTCTTTATACAGCACTTTCCACTCTGGAAAATTGTTTTGGTTAATAGGCTTAATATCTAACTCAATATTTTTCATCGATAACTCTCTTAAGTTTTTTCAACGGATAATCTCCCTGCACTCGTATTGCAGTCATCGAATGAGCTCTTAAATAATGCACTCATTTTATCGGTTCAAAGAAATAATAGATAATTTATTTCATGGATATTTTAACTAACCACTACCTCGCCCTCAATACACAATTGACCACCTTGAACTGATACACCATCCATAACCAGAAACAATAAGGAATAAGATACAGTCCATTGCTCTCCATTACCCAATCTCACCAAGGCTTTTTTGGGATTAAGCTAACGACACCATAAAGTTCATAGCCAAGCTTAGAATGCCAACCTACTCGATCACCAACTTTCAATGAGTTTCTATCAAGACCAGCGGAATATTTTTTAGGAGCGATACTGGTGTCGATTCCTTGAAGGTTAATGAGATAAAATTTAATATTCCATTTCTTACCATCTTGTACATCAATAACAGAAGCCCATGTTTTTCTTACTTCCTCGACGGTCGCTTCAACCAATGTATTTTTATCACTGCAAAAATAGCTGACTTTCATTCCAATTTTGAGTTGCCGTTTTATGGGTTCATTTCTAGCAGGATCATCTAGCAATTTACCAAGGGCACTACGTAAACGATGAACCTCGAACAATGACCAGGGTTCAATTTGGTCTAAAATATTATTAAAATCTGCCATCAAAAAAATACTCATAAAACAAAATTTATCACGATCGCGCGAAAGTATACTATAGATCCTATCAACCTAGCTGATCATACTGATAATTATGGGCTAATAAATCTCACGCTCCAATCGCTCCAACGATTTATCCTGTTTAACAAGCAGACCCGTTCGTTCCTGATCCGATGATCCAATATCCTGTTTTATAGCCTGATGCTCACTAACCATTTTAACCTCATTACTCGCCACAATGCGCTTGTTTTCATTGATCTGATTAGGAACGGTTACCTGCTTCAGTGCCTCTATCACGCCACTGACACCCATCTTTTTGGCAATATCATTAAAATCACCACGCTCATGAGGATAAGCAATAGCAACCGTTTTACCTTGATCTTGCAAGCGTTGAATCGACCTATTAATCAATTTGTCTTGAGCAATATCCTTGCCATCATTATCCAAACACAACACCACATGCTTCGTTAAAAGATTGGTATCAATGGATGCAAAATTTTGTTTACCTAACACTGCCAATACCCGTTCATGTTTCACGGCATCCTGAATGCTCAAAGCCGTCTCAACCCCTTCTGCAAGGTAAGTGACCGACTCTGAATGTTGGCCTTTATTCAAAATAACGGCCGCGCCTTCAATGGATGAAAATGTTCGTTTGGGTACCGCGCGATTGGCCTTAGCGGCTGTATCCTTATCGAGATAAATAGTCTGTACCGCACGAATGTTATGATCTTTATCACGTGCAATAGCCACGAGTGCGGGTAGGGATTGATTATTGCCCTCCTCTCGGCTGTATACGTTGGGATGAAAGCGAATATCTGTACTGGTTAACGTTACAATCGCGCGATGCTGCGCCAAATATTTTTCCGCTAATGTGCCATGAATGGGTTGCGACTCTTTGGCGAGCTTCAATGCATAATCATTGGTTTTACCTGCTCGCTTTTTTTCTTTGATGACAACAGGCGCTTTCGGTCGCTCTAAATTCAAATCATCCCCTGTGAGTTTAGCCGCAAAGGTTAATGCCGCTTTAAAATCCAAATTTAACGTGCGCTGAATCAAGTGCAGTAGATTGCCACTTTCAGATGTTTCAAAATCAAACCAGGTTCCGCGATTTTCACCGCGCATGGCAATCGATAGGCTGCCTTTTTTGCCATATCGATATTCATTTTTTGAGGATAGACTGGTATTTGGCGCACCCAACAATGACTCCACCACCTGCTCGGCATTGCATGATAGATTCTCTGAAATCTCACGTGCATCTAAAACGGGGGATTTAAAATTACTTTTTACGGCCTTTGGCTTAGTATCATTTTTTGGAACAATCTGCGGCTTAGCGTTTAATGCTCCCATTTGCTCTAATGCTGAATATTTATCAGGGTGATGATGTAACCGTTCTTTTAATTGATCATAGCTATCCGTATAAATCATCGCGTGCAGCACGCCACGGGTCGCTGTGATATAAAAACTTCGAAAATGCGAAACCTTTGGACTCCTCGTATCCTCAACACCAATCACAAATTGCGCGGACGCGCCCTGAATGGCATAACTTGTGGCGGTATAACTGTAATCCCAATGGCTATCCGATAATGATTTTTTATCAAGCCGATGTGATTTTCCTGTCTTATCCATGGCAATCATCGAATCGGTGTTAACGGCCATGACTTGTAATGGTTGATTCGCAAAGCGCTCTAACGACGGTTCGGATGTTTTAAAGTGTATTTTTTCACCGACTGAAATGCTTGCGGATTTTTTTTCAAATAAAGCCATGCGTCCATCATCAGTTACTTTTTCTGGTAAAAAATTTAAGACTTTGCCTGAGTCATGGCGAAGCTCAACAACGCCTGTCTTTTTATCCACACCTTGAACGCGATAATATAAGTTGTCCTTCTTTAGATAAAAATCGGCTTTTTTTTGCAGACAAGCCTCATATGTATCGGCTTGCCGCAACTCGGCCGCACTGTAATTTGTGCCCATCAGACGAGAGAAAGGCTCATTTTCAATACCCAATGCTTTTTGCTTTATTAACCCTTCACGGATGCGCTGATTGGCGATCTCTCGTGCATTGTTTTCATGGATAACAACAATGGTCTGATCACGGCAATCGCTGGTTCTGGATAAATAATCATCCACTGCAACACCAATAAGGCTATCGTGATTAATCTTATCAAACCGTGGTGTATGACTTAGCCAAGGCGCCTCTGGTGCATTTTCATCGAAACTGACTTCCGCCACCGAATGCTGTAATGGGTCATATTGCTGCACATCAGCAAGTCGCGACACTGGCGTTAGTGGCAAAGCAGCCAGCATGGCTAGCGCCTTATCGGTCTTTCCACCCATCAATGTTTCCACAGCGGCTTTATACGCACTACTCTTCTGTCGCACGATTTCATCCATGTAGGCCACCGCGAGGCTGCCTTCCTTTAGCAATAAAGCACTGGGCTTTCCACCATCAATCGCTTGGTGTTGTGCGATATCGCCTAACATCACGCAGCGTGCGCCATGTTGATGAATCAATTGTGTAAGGGCTGCATAATCGCAATTACCCACCATGCTGGACTCATCCAACAGCACCAAAGTGTTATCATGCAATGATGGTGTTTGCGCTTCATCGATTAAAAACCGTTTCAATGTTCGCGCCTCAATTCCTAACGCGCGAATTTCATTGACTGCTTGATGCGTCGGTGCCACAGCAATCATATTCATGTCTTGCTGCAATGTATTTTTGACAGCACTAATCGCATCAATGGCTGTTTTCGTCATCGTGGTTTTACCGGTACCGGCATACCCTTGAATCATCACAAAACGATCGCGCGTGGTAGTGATTAAATGACACGCCTCGCGCTGTCCTCTCGTTAAATTGGCTTCACTAAAACGTCCCATGGCTTCATCTGGCGTTAATAATGGGTGTACCTCACCCTTCCCCGAGCGTATGTTTTCAAGTAATTGTGTTTCAAGTTTTATAGCCTCAGGCGTCGTAAGAATACCAGGGCGCGCTTGAATCAAATGACCTTTATCCATCAGACTCGCTAACGTTGTTGCCAATGACGAGAAGGCCGCTTTGCCCATAGATTTCTTGAGCGCTAATGCATACAAATCAAACTGACTAAACGCCGCTTCACGTTCAGCAAGATGGTCAGTCACGTATAACAACGCTTTTTCACTCTCGGTCAGTTTAGGTTTTTCTGCCGCTAGATGACTCACGGCCTGCTTTAACTGTGCGTCCAATGAAACGTTTGGAGTAACGTTTTGTAACGCTGGATTGAGTTTGACCGCCGCATCTAGCGTTAAATCAATGACGGTGGTGTTTTCACGAATGCGCTTCGCGTAATGTTGGGCTTTTGCCACATCGTCCGTCACAATGGTTAATTGCGTCTGACTGCTGTCCATGACCACGGATAGCGTATTTTTTCGTAACGCGTATGCGGGCAACGTGAGTAAGGTTTGCGGCTTTATCGTCATGTCATGCGTATGTAAACTTTTAGCATAACGGTGCATGAGCGGTAACTGCTCGTGCTCTGCAAAGAAACAATGGTGCGTGCGCTTGTCTGCCTTTAAGGTCATGCCATGGCGTGTCAATGCCGTCACCTCAACAGCACTTCCCGCTTTTAAACCATCCAGATCACCCGTTGTCATCAGCCAATCGCCTTGTGCGATGCTTAACGATTGCGGTTCGTACACCTGTGTTTTACGATTCATGCGGCTTGCAAATAATTTGG
>DAIOSQ010000095.1:4973-7097 GCA_036752465.1 Legionellaceae bacterium
CATCAAGAAAACACAATCCCCGTCCACCACCATGAGCCGATTGTCTTGTTCACAAATCGACAAAACGGTCAGTTTTTTCATTTCACTATGGGTTGCTTGAAAAATTACCCATCCTGGTTGATAACTTTTAGCGCGTTTCTTTTCAACCTCGCTTAAATAAACAGGGCTCAACGTTTGGATGGTCTTTTCTTGATGCGATAGTTCACCCTGATTTTTTAATTGCTCACGAATAAGTTGGTTAAGCACCACGGCCTCAAGCTTTGATGCGGTTAACACATGACTGTCACGCCGAGTCGACACATCCCAGTTAGCATAATGTTTGGCACTTGCAATCAACCGTTCATCATTATTTCTTTGCTCAAGCAACTGAACGGATATGGCCGCTTTAGCATCATGGGTGACCTCAAACGTTTTCACACGCGCTTTATCCATCAGCGTTGATACATCATTGTGCATGCCCTGCAACCCCAGGGGTTTTTCAAGCAGAATGATTTTTGCGTCTCGGCGAGAAGCAATATCCATAAATTGCTCTAATTCTTTCGGTGACACACGTTGCACGTCATCCACAATCAAAAGCTCGCTCTCTTTTTTTCGAGAAAAGAACGGTAATCGATGGTCATCTTGATGTGATTGATTAAAGCGGGTGAGTGTTTGTGCGATATCCGGTTTACCAATGGACGTTAGCCATTGCCACAAAGATTGGGGTGTTTTGTGCTTGGCATCATTGATGGTGTTCGCCAATCCCCGTGTAGGGGTTAAAACCTGTACTCGTTTAGATGTTTCGCCATAATGGATTAAAGTGCTCAATAATTCACGCGACGTAGCGCTGTCTTGGCGAATCCGAACCACAGCGTCTTTTTGATAAAGCGCCTGGACCACCGCTTTTTGCATGGAATCATTCGTCGTGAGCGTTTCAACATGCAACTTATCAGCAGGCATTCCACGCTGTTGTGCTCGCATGGAACTCATTTTATGAATCAGCGTTCGTTCCTGCTCAATAAGAGCTGCCGTTGTAAATTGCTTCTCTTTTGCATCCAGCGCGATGAGTGTTTTTGATTGAATCGCTTGCTCAATTTCATGCAGCAAAGCATCCAGGCCACATTCACCGATGGATAATTGCAGGCTTGCTTGCAACAACTCATTAAACCCAAATGATAGCCTGCCTTCTGCCAAATGCGCCATCGCATCCTGCACGGTCTCTTTCGCATTCCCTGATGTATTAACACCTATACCCACTTCTCGTGATGCCAGGGTCATCGCTTGTAATTCACTCAAATACGAATCAGGGTTAACGCCAAACAACGCACTTTCTTGTCGCCAATGTTGCTGCAATTCATCACTGTTATTCACCTGCTTTGATTTTCGAGTATCCAGCGTTGCCCTATCATAGGCCTTCACCGTATCAGACTGCATGGTTGATACCCTGTCTTCAATCTGAGTACGACGCTTCGATACAAAGGTCAATAAATCGGCATTGAAATGTTTGATTTCAAACAGACCATGTTGGTCGCCCGTATGTGCAACCTCAAGACCTATTTTTTTTAAACCCATCGCGAGTTCTGAGCGATAAATCAGTCCTAAAAAAATCTTGTTATCCATCACCCATTCCATCGTGCCATGATTACGGCTGATATCAGAGGCCAGTGCTCGCCATTTTCCGTCACTTCGCTCGGTTAAATTCATTAACAACGCATGGGTGTGTAAATGCGGGTCGCGTTCACGTGAAGTGTCATGATTAATTGTCGCAAAACTTAAATTGCCCGTTTTTTCATATTCCATACCAGTTTTGCCTTGTTTCCGGGCTTCAGCGGCGTGTTGTTCAATGGTGACTAATACTTTAGAGACCGCCTGGTTATGAATATCAATCAACTCCTTGTGACCGCCCACCAATGCCAAGTAGGACACCGATTTCGGGGCGGAAAACGTTAAATCATAACCTCCTCGATGTTGCAGCTCACCTTCTGCCGTTTTTCGCCCAATGACTGCACCATTCGGTAAGGTGCCACTTAATACACGCATGAGCTCATCTTGCTTCACACTCCCTTCAAGCCCTAATCGCACGGATGATTCCCCCTGCCATTGCGTGCTTAATTCACTGGTAAAGTAATAATTGTCTTTCGCGTA
>DAIOSQ010000096.1:0-7092 GCA_036752465.1 Legionellaceae bacterium
AACGACAGTAATTTTTCTGTTTTTATTCCGGTATTGTAGTGCCCACTTTGCGAGCAATATTTGCAATCTTCCGGACACGCGCCGGTTTTAATGCTCAGCAATGTCGCGGCCTGAATTTGATTGTTCGGCTGATGTTGCCGGTGAGTTGTGTGCGCTGCGTACAACAAATCAAGCAATGGTTGCGCATAAATTGCTTGAACGTCGCTGTAGCTCCAGATTTTTTTTGTGGTTGTCGACATACGTGCTCTTTGTTGTTGTTCTATCACATGATAAAGTGCTCGTGGTATTTGTCAACTGGAATTATATTTATGGTTTACCAAGCAGACATCATTCAGCAAAGCTTAAAACATGTCTGGCATCCCTGCGCCAACATGAAAAAACTGGCAAAAACGCCACCATTGCTTGTGCATGAGGCCCGCGGCAGTTATTTATATACCAACCAAGGGCCAGTGATTGATGCCATCGCAAGTTGGTGGTGTAAATCACTTGGCCACCGTCATCCGGTGATCACAGCGGCGCTACAGGACCAGTTATTGCGTTTCGAGCATGTCATGACCGGCAATACCACCAGCAGCCACATGGTAGAACTAGCAGAAATGTTAACCAACATCACCGGCAAGCAGCATGTGATGTTCGCTTCTGATGGCTCTAGCGCCATAGAAATTGCATTAAAATTGGCTTATTATGCCAGTCAATTGCAAGGCTATCGTCAACGTACGCACTTCATTTCGTTACAACATGGCTATCACGGAGAGACTTTGGGCGCGCAGAGTGTCAGTGATATGGCTTTATATAAAACACCTTCTGCGCACATGGAATTGCCTTGTCACCGCATACAGGATATACCCTATGTAGCCAGCAGTAAGGATACCCTCTTCTACACGTGTGATGATGTATGGCCACGCATAGCCGCACAATTGGACCACTTCAAACAAAATAGTTGTGCCATCTTAGTCGAACCAATTATTCAAGGTGTCGGTGGGATGCGCTGCTACAGCGCAGATTTTCTCCAAAAATTAGCTGATTGGGCCAGCCAAAACAATATCTACTTTATCACCGATGAAATCATGACTGGCTGCGGCAGAAGCGGTCAATGGTTAGCGGCACAACACGCCAAAGCGGTCTCCCCCGACATCATATGTTTGGGTAAAGGTTTAACTTCGGGGACTATCCCCATGAGTTGTGTGATGATTGATCACGCTATTTTTGACTTATTTTATCACGATAACCCTGGACCCAATTTCTTACATTCACATACACATAGTGGCAATGCCTTGGGTGTAAGAGCAGCGTTGGCCACCCTGCAAGTGATGCAAGCAGAAAATATTCTGGAAAAATCCACGGCACTTGGCAAGCAAATGGCGAAGTATATGCATGAGATCGCTGGTTTAACCCACCAGCTTGACAACATCCGCCAAATGGGGGCCGTGGTCGCGGCCGAATTACGTGTAACGACAGCAATCCCCAACCCAGGCCTACAAGTCCAGCAACACGCATTGCAAAGAGGCGCCCTGCTGCGTCCACTGGGTAACACCCTGTACTGGCTACCGCCATTAAATTCTGATGATAAAATCATTGCAAGCTTGGCTGATATCACTCTAGAATCAATTAAAGCTGCTTATGGCATATAACCATGCAAAAACAGATCATCACCACCCTATTGTTGCTGCTCTCTCCGCCCATATTGGCGGAAGATTATTGGCAATGCACAGCACATGATAAAACGCTGCAGTCATGGCAAGCAACCCATCAATATTCTGTGGTAGCCAAGTTGCAAGCCATGCAAGCTTGTCAACATCAAAGCGTTGCACCAAAAACTTGCGTCGTGATACCAGAACAAGATTGCGAGGGTTTTGAGCAGGATGCCTCCACCAAAGCCATGTGGCAGTGTACGGCAATTGACCAGTCAGGAGAAGATTGGCATAACCACGCAACTTATAACCAGGATAATGCGGTGTTGCAAGCCATGGCTATGTGTGAAAAATTCAGCACCATACCAGATACCTGCTATGTCAATCCACTTTTTTGTAATAACATCAACCAAAGGTAATGTATGTACGCAGTGGCCATGATTGGTGCGATTGCCAGTGGTAAATCTACCATTGCCCAAATGTTTCACGCACAGGGTATCACCATTGTCAGTGCGGATCTCATCGCACGCGCACTGACTACCCAGGGCGAAGTGTGTTACGCTGCCATCGTTGATCACTTTGGTCCGCAGGTTGTCGGTCAGCAACAAACGATTAATCGCAGCAAGCTGCGCGAAATTATCTTTCGTCAGCCAGCAGAGCGCGCTTGGCTAGAAGGTTTGTTGCATCCGGCCATTCGTGAGGCAATCGCGCAACAGATACAGCAGAGTACGAGCACATACGTCATTGCTGAAATACCCTTGCTGTTGCAGAGAAGCGACTATCCGTTTATTGACCGGATCTTAATGGTAGAAACCACCACCGAACAACAACTGTCACGGTTGTTGGCTCGAGATACATGCACGCCAGCATCCGCCCAACGCATCTTAGCAGCACAACCTAGCATCCAGCAGCAGCGCAGCATTGCCGATGATCATATCGTCAACGATACAAACCTTGAGCGGTTGCAAACTCGCATCCTCACGTTGCATCAACAATATGTGTCACTGGCGCAAACCAAGTGCGCGACTCATTGCTAATGCTCTAGTTTAGGCTAGAGCCCATGTATTCTGTAAGTAAGTCCACGAGATAATTGATGACATCATTGGTTTTATTTTTTAGAATGTAAAGATAGGTTTCACCTAGTGTTGGCAAATGCGTGACAATCTGCATGTTTGTTCCTGGTGGCAAGAAGGATTTTTGCATGATGGTGATACCTACCCCCGCCTCAGTTGCTGCGATTTTGCTCATGTAACTGCGGCTACTAAAGACCACCCGCCATTTTACATGAGCTTCATCTAGCCTTTCTAGGGCAAGTTGCCTGTATATTGATCCATTAGGGGACAGCACCAACGGAATGATTGGACTTTTTTTAAGATTTTTTATCGTTTCTTTTGTGCCAATCCAAACCAAATCATCGTTATAGACCATCGCGTCATGAGGAATAAGTGCTTTATTTAATTCCTTTATGATACAAATATCCAGCTCATTGCGCTTAAATCGATCAAATATGGAGCGCGTTAAGTCGCATTCAACGCTTAAATCGATGCGCGGATAAATATTGGCAAAGTGCTTGAGTATTTTTGCTATATTTTTTGAAGCAAAATCTTCTGGCAAACCTATTTTTATATTGCCTGCAAAAGCAAGTTCACGCAGTTCATGGATCGACTCGCTTTGTAATTGATATATTTGTTTTGCATAACCGAGAAAAATCTCGCCATCGCGTGTCAACGTTAACGCATTGTCCCGATTAAACAGGATTTTATTGAGCAACAGTTCAAGTCGGCTGATTTGTTGACTCACGGCAGATTGGGTGCGTCCGATCTGCTTGGCTGTTTTCGTGATGTTGCCCGTTTCAACCACGGAAAGAAAACATTTTAACGTTGCCATGTTTAATGCCATAAATTTTATTTATCCAATCAATCAAATCTTTTAATTTTTATAATAACACAAGAAGTGTTAAATTTAAAACTCAAAGTTAAAGTATAGCTTGGTTTGTACTTTTTATAGGATAACACCATGAATCCATTGCACTGTTTTTTTACTTTATGTCATCCCAGCAAGGCATACGCTGCCGTTCACCCGCATGCGGACGATACCTATCCCGCATTTGACACTCGAACCAAACCTTCGCCGATGGGTAATGAGATGTTGTTAACGAGAAAGGCAAGTTATGGTGTGATGTTTAAAAAAAATCACCGCGATAGCGATCCAATAAGAGATTTTTCAAAACTACCCTTTTTGATGAAATTAAATGCCAATAAATTTTTATCTAAAAAAGCACTGTCATCACATCCTGATCGATTGAATGTCACGTTAAGTTTAATTCCCGGCAGGTATGCGTTTTTTTTACTTCAAGATGCTTGTGATGAGCAATATTTATTGTTTCAATCCATTGATCAAGCGCCATTGCCATGGTTTCCTTTGCGTAGCTATGTGCATTTTTATCGATTTAGTGCTGTATGTATGACTCCAGACATTCAATTCGCAGGAGAAATGCTCTTGGATCATCATGGCAATCTTAAGTCGTGGCACTTAACCGACATCGACCATGATGAGCTTATTCATGCTGATGACCACAGGTTAGTTGATATCTATTTACCTCGTTGCAAATACATGTGCGAGAGTATAAAAGACTCGATGAAGCACACATCATCTGCGGCAGGTTCTTCTGACGATCTCATATTATATTCGCTAAGTGGCGTCTCACCGAGATCATGTTAGGCGAGATTTGCTGAACGATGATGTTACACTTGACCTCTTAAGAACTGGCCTTTTTTAAGGCTCATTTTATGTTATACCTATTGCCCATGTGCTCTATGACTGCGAGTAATAATTTTGTCCAGATGATTGGCAAATAAGACAATTTCTTTTTGTTGCAATTGACTGGGGCCTCCCTGCAGCATACCACTGCTACGCAAAGATTCGTTGACATTGCGCATCGCAACTATTTGCTTAATATTACTGTCCGTATACAGCTGCCCTCTAGGGCTTAGGGCAAACGCTGCTTTGGCTAATACCAACTCCGCCAGCAAAATATCGCCAGTAACAACCAGATCGTATGCAGCCAAATGATCGACGATGTATTGATCCGCACTATCCAGTCCAGTGGGCACCACAACCCGTTGAATAAAGACAGACGCTGGAATAGTGACCACATGATTGGCGACAATGAATAATGACACACTGCGCTTGATGGCAGCACGATATAGAATTTGTTTGACTTGTTTTGGGCAAGCGTCACCATCAATCCATAAATTCATTGTATGATTTCCCATGTAAAATAGAAATGAGTATGTCCTCATTGTACACCTGCCTTATCTCATATGCTAAAATATGACGACATGTCTAAACCCAAGATAATGTGACGTGTTCAAAGGAGTTGAACCATGCCTACTAAACATTTTCAGACGCGTGCCATACATGCAGGTCAATCATGTGATCCCTCCACCGGCGCGGTGACAACGCCGATTTATGCCACCTCTACATATCAACAGTCAGCTCCAGGCGTGCACTTAGGTTACGAATACGCCAGAACACAAAATCCTACGCGCGCAGCTTATGAAGCGTGTATGGCTAACCTTGAATCTGGCTGCAGCGGTTTTGCATTTGCCTCTGGTATGGCCGCTATTAATGCTGTAATTGATTTATTGGACCATGGGGCGCATGTGATTGCCAGCGATGATCTGTACGGCGGGACTTATCGATTATTCGAGCAAATCAAAAAACGCACTCATGATTTACGCTTTTCATTTGTCGATATGCGCGCAATATCCAATATTACCGCAGCTATCCAAGATAATACGCGGCTTATCTGGGTTGAAACACCGACCAATCCTCTGCTTAAAATACTTAACTTGTCAGAAATTGCTGCCGTGGCGCAGCGCCATGGCATACTTGCAGCAGTTGATAATACCTTTGCCACACCATGGATTCAGCGTCCGCTTGAGTTGGGTTTTGATATGGTTGTGCACTCAGCAACCAAATATATCAGTGGCCACTCCGATGTTATCAGTGGGATTGTCGTGGTCAAAGAACCTGCACTTGCCGAACGTCTGAGTTTTTTACAAAATGCCTGCGGTGCAATCGCCAGCCCTTTCGATAGTTTTTTGTTGTTGCGCAGCCTAAAAACTCTGCCAATCCGTATGGCGCAACATTGCGAAAATGCGCTGACCATTGCCGAATGGCTCAGCAAACAAGCAAACATCAAGCAAGTCATTTACCCTGGCTTGGCAAACCACCCGGATCATAACTTAGCCCGGTCACAAATGCATGGTCAGTTTGGTGGTATGATATCACTGGCTCTTGCAGGAGGTCTTGCCGCCGCAAAACGCTTTTTAGCTCGTTGTGAACTATTTACCTTGGCAGAGAGCTTAGGCGGTGTCGAAAGTTTAATTGAGCATCCAGCGATTATGACGCACGCCTCACTGCCGCAGAAGAAACGAGAGGCTTTAGGTATTAACGACGGCTTCATTCGATTATCGGCAGGGATTGAACATGTAGATGATCTGATACATGATTTGCAACATGCATTGACTCAATAATAAACAGATGCTCTCGCCACGCCTCCATAAAACTATTTTTTCAAACCGCTTTCTGCGTATACATTAGATTATCCCGAAAAACGCAGTTGCCATCTGCTACGCAGTCAATCTGCATGGAATCTTCAAGCTTTTCTCGTTTTTTTCACTCACCGTAGTGATGACTACTGCTTTCGCGAAAAAATCCTCCAAAAGCCTGTATCTTCAATACATCTTGACCGATCGCGACGATGGCAACTGCGTTTTTCAGGATTATTTGATATATTTTCCGCTTGCAGAGACTGATGCGTGTTGAATTTCTTAGTGTTGCTTGACTGGAATGGCTAAATGTGAAAAAATTATCAACAGATTTTGTTAAAAAAACCCTTAAGATAAATTCTTCTGACATAGATTTGGTCACTCTGTTGCACTTCACGATTAGGTAGATGTGAACCTGGCCATTATGCATGGGTGAGTACTGCTGGCTGGGTTTTATTTTTTTAACTTGAGCATTTCTTGATTGGATGCTGCAGACAAACTGAGGCATGCATGTTCTTTGCTTCAAACCATACATAGTGCGTTCATGCTAAAATATCTCTACTTTTGGATCATCCTATTTACTGTACCACAAACAAATATTTCAGATTGTATTTTAACAAACTACATGAAAAATTTAGCAAAATTGCCATTGAGCAAACAAGAACACTTTGCTGTAAGAATGTACCGTATCACTCAAGAAAAACAATACTTAATGACTATTCATGCATACATTAAACAGCTGAAACGTGAATATAACGATCTATACGTTTGTCTACTCCACCAAGAATTACTCAAAAAGAAAGCCATTAGTTTATTAAAACTAAGAGACAATGGTACTGTTAAATATCAAATTCGCGAGAAGAAAATCCTAGCGTATGATGATTTATATTTCTATTTATATTTGC
>DAIOSQ010000097.1:0-7067 GCA_036752465.1 Legionellaceae bacterium
TTAAGGTGCGTAATACGACCATTTTTTAATTTGAGAACAAAGTTACCATTAACCGTGCCATAAGAAAATGCATCAAAGCCCCCTGGCCAACTCCCAGTAAAGGTCAACAAACCTTGTTGCGCATCAACAACAGGAGGGACATGGACGCGTGCTAAACTTTCCTGCAAATTAAACGTTTGCAAATTGGCTTGCAGCGTGGTGCTATTGGTTTCGTCTTGCTGGGACCAATTGCCTGCAGCGCTCAACAAATAATCGCGATTTTTTAACTGCATGTGTGACAAATTCCATTGATCATCTAGGCTACGACCTTTAAGCGTCATGGCTCCTAAGTTTTTATCATCCAAACGAAAATCTGCAATATCCAGATCAAGACTGGGGATATCCTCTGGTTGCAAAGTCGATTTGGTATGGGTTGCCTTGCCCGATATAGGCAGTGTTTGCCAGTAGACACGATTAAATTGACCAAAAAGTGTATTGCCAGATATCTTATAGCGCAAACTTCCATCTATTTTTTCTTGCTGTATATTTAGCATCCAATTGTCTTTGTTTTCTTTGTACAAGGAGACCGTAGTATCTGTAAAATCATGCTGCCACAGGGCAACATGCTTAATTTTAATATGATCAAAATGCAGGCGATCGACCCAAGCAGGGTATTTTGCGCCACCATTGCCCAAGATCTTTTTCCATTGTTGCCAGTCAAACTTCGGCAAGGTTCCAAAAACATATACGCCAGCAGCCCGACCAAGTTGTGCTTGACCTTTGCCAAGGTAGCATTGGCCGCGCAGCAGGTCATAACCATTTTTTTGTTCATTTATCCAAAAATCGCCATTGAACCGATCGGTATAGTCCGTGCGCACGCGAAAGCCATCTTGGGTTAAAAAATCAAATTTTATGTTTAAGTCTGCCTTCTCTTGTGGTGACTTTCCCAAGGGTGGGGGCAAATCAAGTGCCACATCTTGTAACGGCACATGAAAAGCAATGACATCATGCTGTTTAGGATCATTCGTTAGTTGCCATACCCCCTCAATCTGTATAGCTCCATGGAGCATATGCAGCATGGGGCTATGAAAATGGTTGCCAAGTTGACGAGCTGTGGTTTGGGTATGTATTTGAATTTGGGTATAGTTTGCTTTTTTTGGCATGCGCCGAACATCAATATCCATATGGTTACCTAGAAATTGAGCGGTCAACTGACTATTTATGGCGCCATTTTCATCAAAATTCAAGACGCCATTGACCTTATTCAACACCATACTGTCTGAGATTTTTTTAAAAGATAAATCGTTATCAGCAAACGCGAGTTTACCTCTGAGCAAGATATCGTTTGACTCTGGATACAATGGCACATCCATTGCCAAATCAAGTGCCAAATCATCACTCAAAGTGATTTGCTCCAGTTTCTTAAGCTTAAGACGCAGCGGCGAAGCAAACACATAGGTCATCATCGCTGGCGCCGGTGCTGCAATTTGTCCGCGTACCAACAGCCGCTCTTTGTTCAAGCCTAAATCAGGCACTAAAATATGGATCTGATGGCTAATCAATGATTTAAATTCCGCGTGCATGATGTTGGCTGCTAGGATGCGTTGTTTAACTTGCAAATAGGCATCAATCTTTTTAGTCATTGGCCAATGTTTGGCAAAGCGCAAATCCACGCCACTCAAGTAAGTTTGTAGGGAAAACTCACCTTCTTGATGATCAAAAGGAAACTCTGCCCAAGGTCCTGATATGTGCAGCTTGCCATTGACTTTATCAATCTTACGCACATCCTCGTGTAACCATTGATATAACTTCGGTTTCATCACATCTTGCGGCAGATAAGGCAGCCAAATTTTGGCATGGTCACCGGCAAACTGCACATCCAGTTGTACCTTGCCTGGATCAGCTGGGGTGTAGTGTTGTACATCACCTGTGCCGTTGATCAGCAAATTTGGATGTTTAAGAATAAAGCGATTAAGATTAATTTTGTACGTGCCATCCACGTATTTTTGCCAACTGAGTGCCGCATTCAACTGCGTAAGCCGCAATTCTGGTAATCCATGTGGCAAGATAGTAACTTGCTCGCCATTTAACGCCAGCTGACCATATTCCGGTTTCCAAGATAACACCCCGGAAACATGATTCATACTCGGAAGTTCAGATGAGGGTTGCCATGACAAATCAACAAAGCGGGTTAACAAGCCAGTCAGTTGCTCTTGTTTGATCATGATTTGTGTGTCATACAAGGCACCGGTTGGATTAAGCGTTAATACTGGCTTAAGCGATGCTGGCCACTGCAAGTCTAGTTTGCGCAACGGCACAATTAATAATGCCTTGGCATAGACTTGATAGGCGTCTGCTTGCTTTTGATAGATGACCTTGAGGGCATTTTCTGGCCAATGCACACCGTTGGCTACCAGCTGCAACCCATCGACATCCAATTGCCATCCACCTCGGTTGCGTCGCCATGCCGCGTTTGCTCGCAGGGTTTGCATGTTTTGACGCGTTTGTTTTCCTGGTAGGTGCCATATCATATTGTAGAGATATAACTTAGTCTGCAGCAACGCTAGCCTACCTTCTTGTACATCCAACCATGCATCAAGATCGCCTTGTGCTTGATCTAAAATCACAGGTAGTTTGGGCATAAATTGCTGCCATTGTAAGGGCAGAAAGTGTTTTAAAGATATATAAACATGACCTTTGGTTTTTGCTAAAGCGGCCTGGTCAATATGCAGATCCGCCAGCACCAATAAATTAGTCGGTACTGGTTGTTGTAAGGTAGCACTGCCTTTCATGCGATAATGACCATGATGATTAGCAATGGTCACATCCATTTTTTGCAATGGTATAAACGCACCATCCTTGAGGTAAACATTGGCATCAAGATGTTTGATCACAATTTTTTGCTGTGCCAGCAACCAGGCCATCACTGGCAAATAGGCACTTTCTTCTAGCGTCATTTTTTTGTGATCAAAGGCCAGTCCATCGATTTCCCACTGATCATCAATTTGGTGGATGGTTAATTTAACATCCTCGATGTAAAGAATACCTGGCTGGATTTGCCAATGCCACAAGGATCCAAACAGGTTGATGCCTACCAACAATTTTTTCAACTGTAAGGCATGTGCCTGCTGATCATGAATAGTCACATCATTTAGTTTTAATACTGGAATAAACCAATACCAGCTGGTTTCCATATCATGAATAGTCACTGGCTGCCCAAGCAATATTGATAAATGCTGTTCAACTTCAGTTTTGTATTGTTTGGCCCATGGTGTCAGCCCACGAAACAAACTAACCACAATGGCAGATAAAATAATTGCAATTGCCAGTGGCTTCCAAAGCTTCTTCATTGTTCCACCACGTCAGTTCCTTTAGGTATCGTGAGTTTAAACAGTGATTGCTGCAGCGCAATGTTGGTTTTAATATGGGTAAAACGAATATGTGTCTGTTGACCTAATTGATCCGTCAAATATATTTCGGTCAGCGCCTCTTGCACAAAACATAATTGCATAGCTTGTAGGCTCTCTTGCTGCGATTTAGCCTGCAATGCGTAGCAAGTAGCGTTTTTTTTATGCAATTCACGCACACGAAAATCTCTAGCAATTAATTGCTTATCCACGCTTAAAAAGATCCCAGCGCTGCCATTGATATGCTGTGCTTGCGGTTTGATCGTGACTTGCTCCAGATCCCGATCGTATATATAAAGCTTGCGGCTATCCGCCAATAATAATTGTTCCGTTGGCCATTGTGTTTGCCATAAAAAACGTCCTGGTCGGAGCAAAGCCATGCTACCTGTAGCCTGACGGGATCCATATTTTCCTTGACTCACTGTCTGCGAAAAATGTGCCGTCATGCTGTGTAATGCTTGGAGTTTTATTTGCAAATGTTCACTGGCAACATCAGCACTACACACACTACAGCTAAGCCATAGTCCTATACTCAACCAGGTTCTGCGTGATATGTTCATGCTTCCCTCTCACCTGCTGAAACCAACACGTCGCGCATGCCACCTTCCAATGGCCCTACCACTCCGACACGCTCCATTTCTTCCACCAAACGGGCCGCACGGTTATAGCCAATTTTAAATCGCCGCTGTACCGAGGAAATGCTGGCTTTACGCGTTTGCAGCACAAACTCAACTGCCTCGTCATACAAGGGATCGGCATCTTCAGTATCTTCTGACCCCTCATTGCCGAAACCATCACCATCCGTAACATATTGCGTAATCTCATCTAGATAATTTGGTTGACCACGCAGTCTCCAATCATCTGCTACACGATGCACTTCTTGATCATCCACAAAAGCACCATGCACGCGCAGAGGCGCACCTGTACCAGGAGCTAAAAACAGCATGTCACCGTACCCTAATAACTGCTCTGCCCCTTGCTGATCAAGAATCGTTCTTGAATCAATTTTAGACGATACTTGAAATGAAATACGGGTAGGGATATTTGATTTGATAAGCCCGGTCAGGACATCGACTGATGGTCGTTGGGTCGCCAAGATCAAATGAATACCCGCTGCACGTGCTTTTTGTGCAATTCTTGCGATCAATTGCTCTACTTTTTTACCTACGACCATCATCATGTCAGCCAACTCATCAATCACCACGACGATATACGGCAACGTGCTTAACATAGGGGCTTGTTGCTCGCTAGAATCCGTTGGACGCCATAAAGGATCGATCAAGCTGTCGCCTTTAGCTGCGGCTTCGGTGATTTTGGCATTGTAGCCGGCCAAATTGCGCACACCGACTGCCGCCATCAAGCGATAGCGTCGGTCCATTTCTGCGACACACCAACGCAGCGCACTTTGCGCTTCTTTCATGTCAGTAACCACCGGAGTCAATAAATGCGGAATACCTTCATATACCGATAACTCTAACATTTTTGGATCGATCATAATCAATCGTACGTGTTCAGGCGTTGCTTTATAAAGCAAACTTAAGATCATGGCGTTAATGCCAACTGATTTACCAGAACCCGTAGTGCCTGCAACCAACAGATGTGGCATTTTTGCCAAATCCACCACCATAGGATAACCCGCGATATCCACACCCAAAGCCAAAGTCAAAGCAGAGGGTGCCTGTTGATAGACATCTGCTGATAACACCTCAGCAAGACTGACCATGGCTCGGTTTTGATTGGGTAACTCTATGCCAACTACGGTTTTTCCTGGGATAATTTCGACCACACGCACACTGCTGACTGACAATGAACGAGCTAAATCTCTTGCCAGCGCGGTCAAACGACTGGCCTTAACCCCTGCTGCCAGTTGTAACTCAAAACGGGTGATGACGGGGCCTGGGTGAACAGATACCACATCGACTTGGATACCAAAATCAAGCAAGTGTTGTTCCACATCCCGCGACAACAGTTCTAACTGCTGATGTGTATATCCGCCCAAGGGTTTGCCCGGCTGAGCTTTTGCCAGCAAACTTAAATCGGGTAGACCTTGTAGCACCGCAGGTTTGTGATCATGCGGCCAGACTGTGGTCGGCACACTCTTTGCTTTTGGCGGATCGCACTTAGGCTTGGGCTCTGATCGCGCTTCAACCACGCGCGTCTCAATCACTTTTGGCTCAGGTATGCTGACGTCGCGCGGGGTATTAAGTACCACAGCATCGATCATTGGGCGTACAAAATTTAATTTATTTGGCTTAGGCGAGGCTGTCACTTGTTGTTGATAACGCGCCAACATGGACCACAATCCCCGTACTTGCCGATAGCTATAATTCAGCAAAAAATGTGTGTAGTAACCGATCAACTCCACGACTTTTAACCAGGACAATCCGGTCAGCCACGTGCTTCCAACCAGAGACATCGCCATGAAGAGTAGGGTTGTACCGGGTGGATTGAATGCCTTGCTGAGCGTGCTAGCAAAATATTGGCCAACAATACCGCCAGCGCTGACTAGATACCCCACCGCAGAACCCTGAATTTGCAAATCAAATAAACCACATGATCCCAATAACAACAACACAATACCGATTATTCGTAGCAATAACATTGACTTTATAATTTTTTTGGCAGCGCGATGGTCTTTTAAAATACACCAGGCCAGGTATGCGAAACACAGCGGTAAACCATAAGCGACATAACCAAACAAAAAATAACCGATATCGGCTATGTAAGCACCTACTTGTCCACCTGCATTATCTATTTTAGAACTGGCTAACCCTACATGGTTTATCAGCGTATCGCTGCTATGATAACTAACCAGGGACAGCCATATGAATAAAGTGGCCGTCATTGCTATGATAAAACTGCCCTCAGTCAAACGTTTCAGCAAAGCATGCGATAGCTCATGGGATGTTGGGTGTGGAGAGCGTGTTTTACGTTGTTTAGTCATAGGTATGTTATTGTATTGGTTTTTGTCTTATGATTTAGGTATCGTACCATATTTCAAGAGGAAGACGGAGTATATGAGCCTAAACAATCATCATCGACTAATTATTTTGGGTTCCGGTCCGGCTGGTTATACCGCAGCTGTCTATGCCGCTAGAGCCAACTTAAACCCGGTGCTCATCACAGGCATGCAAGAAGGCGGCCAATTAACTACCACCACCGATGTTGACAATTGGCCAGGGGATGCTGAAGGATTGCAGGGGCCTGTTCTGATGGATCGCATGCAACAACATGCCAAGCGTTTTCAGACCACAATTATTCGCGATCATATCGTTACCGTTGATTTACAATCCCGTCCATTCAAACTCAAAAGCGACAGCGAAACATACCTCTGTGATGCATTGATCATCGCCACAGGCGCCTCGGCAAAATACATGGGTTTGCCTTCAGAAAAACAATATCAAGGACGTGGTGTGTCAGCGTGTGCCACCTGTGATGGTTTTTTTTATCGTAACAAACACGTTTGTGTCATCGGCGGTGGCAATACAGCCGTTGAGGAAGCATTATACCTAGCCAATATCGCAGCTTCGGTGACCTTAATTCACAGACGGGATACCTTAAGAGCAGAAAAGATACTGCAAGATAAGTTATTGCAAAAAGTGAAACATGGCAACATCAAAACCTTATGGAACCATACGTTAGATGAAGTGCTGGGCGATGGTCATAAAGTAACCGGCGCGC
>DAIOSQ010000098.1:0-7024 GCA_036752465.1 Legionellaceae bacterium
AAAAAAAAAGCTCAAACCTACAAACAGCAACTGAAATGGATAAAATAGGCCAATGTTATTAAAGTTAGGAAAAAAATCACCAGAAAAAATAAAGTTATTCCAAAATGGAAGTGTGCCTTGTCTCAATGCGTCTCTAAAATACAGAAAATTTACAAAACCAATATCATGCGTATCCCATCCAACATAGCTGCTTGTGCCATAATGAAATAAAATAAACCCAACCCAAGCCACACATAAGAGTATTAGAGCTGTATTATCATTTAATAGAAAAACTGTGCGTTGGTATATGCTATTTTTACTTGTCATTTAGAAGTTAATCCGTTCTTTTTCAATAACCAAGGGCCTTTTCATTACACGCGTGTTGATAGATGCAATATATTCTCCTAATAAACCTACAAAAAATAGCTGGACTGAGGAAAAAAAGAAAAGACTTATAAGTATGGGTGCAACACCTAACGCGAATGACTGCCAAAAAATCAATTTAAGGATAAAATAAATAACGCAAATTAGTAAGCTTAACCCACTGAAAAAAAATCCTCCAATCGCAGCTAAGCGCAATGGAATTTTCGAGTAACTAGTGACCCCTAACATGCCAATATCATAAAGCGTATAAAAGTTATTTTTTGTAACCCCTTTCTTTCGTTTGGGCTGTTCGTATGGAATTTCACAGATCTCAAAACCAATATCTGCTATCATGCCGCGAAAATAGGGGTAAGGATCGTCATACTCGCCTAATAAGTCGATAATTTTTTTATCATACAAGCCGAATCCAGTAAAATTTTTTATCAATTTAATGTCAGCGATTTTTCCAATACCATAATAGCCCAAACGCCTAATGGAAAACATCAGTCGTGACTCTTCGCTACGCGGTTTCACACCAATGACAATGCGTTCTCCTTCTTCCCATTTGCTAATAAATTTTTTGATAAGCTCTGGAGGATCTTGAAGATCTGCGACTAGAGAAATCACCGCATCTCCTGACGCTTGTAAGAGCCCATAAAAAGGTGATCGAATGTGGCCAAAATTACGCGAGTTTATGATAATTTTGACATTTTTGTCATGTTTTGCAATCTGTTTTAATTGAGTTATGGTTCTGTCAGTAGACGCATTATCAATAAAAATATGTTCATAGCGGTAATTAGATAATTCTGAAAATACGGTTTTCACTTGTTGATAAAGTTCGTCGATATTTTCTTCTTCATTAAAACACGGAGTTACAATACTAATCAGTCTCATCAATTTATCTAATGCCCATTTGGTAAATTTTTAATCCATATATATCAAAACTCGCCCTTTGGGGCGAGGACCTAAACCAGTTCGTTTGACCTTTTAGATAATTAATATATACAGTGCACCGGCACCACGGATAACTTGAACCAGTAACTGTTTTTTTGCTTGCTGTGCAATACTTTGCAACGCTTTGCTGTTTGCTACTGGCAATTGATTCGCAGCAATAATAATATCTCCAGGTCGAAGACCTGCTCGCCAGCCGGCACTGTTTTCTGTTGCACCTACTACTTGCACGCCGACAATATGTCCATGCATGGGCGAGTCTTGTTCAAAATTACGTAGAGCTAAGCCAAACAGGAATGGGTTACTTGCCTGCAGTTTTTGTTCATGTTTCTTTATGTCAGTTACTATGACAGTCAATTTGACTTCTTTGCCATTTCTGACCAGCTTCATAGAAACATTGCTGCCAACACGCAATAGACTGATAATATTTTTGACTTGGGTGGATTGTGCAATCTTATTGCCGTTAATCTCAGTAATAATGTCGCCTGCTCGAATACCGGCTAATTCCGCAGGTGAGTTATCGTTAACCTGCGATACCAACGCACCCTGAAATTGTTCTGGATAACCCATGGCTTGTGCCAGTTCTGGGGTTAGATGTTGAACAAAAATACCCATCAAGCCACGATGAACAGATCCAAATTGAATAATTTGTTGAGCAACGTCTTTGGCCATGTTGATAGGTATTGCGAACCCAATGCCTACATTACCGCCGTACATTGAGATAATGGCAGTGTTGATGCCAATCAACTCTCCCTTGGTATTGATCAAAGCACCACCTGAGTTACCAGGATTAATAGCAGCATCGGTCTGAATGAAGTTTTCTATCCCTTCTATATTAAGATCGCTGCGTTTCATGGCGCTGACAATACCAAATGTTGCTGATTGACTATTGCCGAGGTTGTTGAGCCCAAAAGGGTTACCAATGGCCACCACAAAATCTCCAACTTCTATCTGATCAGAATCGCCAATTGGGATGCTTTGTAATCGGTTAGCTTCGATTTTTAATACGGCAACGTCAGTTTCACTATCGCCTCCAATTACTTTGGCTTTTAGATGACGGCCATCGTTTAGAGTAACCGTGATCAGAGATGCGTGGCGCACGACATGATCATTCGTGATCACAATGCCGTTTTGCGGATCAATAATCACGCCTGAGCCAATGCTCTGAAATTTGCGGGGCTTATCGGAGCGATTGGTTTCATGCGTCGGTGGGGCATCATCGTCTTCAGAGTTTTGGAGCGTACGGTCTGGTAAATACCCTTGTACCGCAACATTCACAATCGCCGGCATCACTTTTTTTAACACGGGTGCTAACGTGGGTAGCATGGTTTGTGGTGCATTTGCATACAAGACAAACGTCAAAGTATTTAAGAATAAAGCAAACAAAGCGCGAGCTAGCGATTTCATATTAATTCTTCCAAGAAGTGAACCATATTAAAGTTGCCATTCTACCGGTTTTAGCCTGTCGCCGATATGAATAGAATTGATCATTTGCTTCAAATGAGCAAGCATTTGATAAAGCAACGTTTTCTACACCTTGTGCGTGTAAAATCATGCGCGCTATTTTTGGCAAATCTGCATAATGTCCTTGAGTATTGGCCGTAAAAGCAGCAGCAGTTTGTGGGTATGCATCCAAGTACTGCTCTTTAACTTCAGGACCGATTTGAAAACATGCTTGACAGATTGCTGGACCTATCCATGCCAGCAATTGGTTAGCAGGTGTTGTCATTTTTTGCAGGGTATTTTCGACTATACCCTGCAATAAACCGCGCCAGCCAGCATGAATGGCAGAAACTTCTGAGCCTTGCAGATTACATAAAACTATGGGCAAACAGTCTGCGGTCATAATGACCAGTGGTATATCTGCACGACGGGTAATGGCAGCATCTGCTGCTCGACTGCTCTCATCGTCTACCACTACGCAACGGTTACTATGCGTTTGATCAAGCCATGCGGGTTCATGATGTAACTTTAAGTCCAGTTTGAGGCGGGAACGATTGGCCAAGACGTGCAATGGATTGTCCTCTACGTGCAGTGCCATATTGTTATGATCAAAGGGTGATAGGCTATGACCATATAATCTGGTGGTCGTAAGGGCTCGGACATTGTTTGGCGCACACCAGTTAGCTTGAAGATAAGTCATGGTTTGCTTCCAGCATATGAAGGAGGGTGTTGAAATCTTCTGGTAATTCGGCCTGTATTGCAATAGTCTGGTTCGTGCTCGGATGGCTAAATGTTAATTGACATGCATGTAAGGCTTGTCTTGGAAACGTACGCAGTGCTTGTTTAAGTGTGTCACCAACCCCGGCTGGCGAATGACTGCGGCCACCATACAAAGAGTCACCGACGATGGGGTGATTGAGGTGGGCCATGTGCACTCTTATTTGGTGTGTGCGCCCAGTGTGCAGTGTGATATCTAACCATGTGATAAAACGGTATTGTCGTTTGAGTGCGTAAGTCGTGATGGCTTCTTTGCCTTGGGGCCGGACTGACATTTTTAAGCGATTATGTGGATCTCTACCGTAGCCGGTGTGCACGGTCCCCCCAGAAATTAAGTGTCCATATACCAAAGTTGTATATTGACGTTTAATGCTTCTTTCCTGTAATTGTTTGACTAAAGCAGTATGGGCTATGTGTGTTTTTGCCACCAATAATAACCCGGTGGTATCTTTATCCAATCTATGTACAATACCTGCGCGTGGGAGTATGGCTAAGTTGCTGTTGTGATGCAAGAGGGCGTTGATAAGGGTATGTTGGCGATTGCCAGCTCCAGGGTGCACCACCAACCCAGCTGGTTTATTGATAACCAATAATTCTTCATCTTCGTAGCGTATATCTAGCGGAATATCCTCGGCCAGATGAATATCTGGGTTGGTCACCGATACCAAGTGTTGTTGAAACTTGACATGCTCACCACCGTAGACTTTATCTTTTGGCTTAGCCTCACGACCATTGAGGGTAATAAAACCGGCTTTAAGTGAGGCGGACAATTGTGAGCGAGAGTACCCAGGATATAGTTTGACCAAGCTCGCATCAAGACGCAGCCCAAAACAATCATTGGGAATGATGATATCTTCGGTAGTGAGAGGCAACATTATTCGGCAGCGACTCCTTCGAGCAAGCGTCCACGTAAAGAGTTTGGTAACGCAGCTGTGATCTCTACCTGGACAAATCGTCCGATGAGATCTGCAGTACCGTCAAAGTTGACCACACGGTTGCATTCAGTACGACCAGCTAGCTGCTGCTTATTTTTTTTAGATAGACCGGTCACCAAAAGTTTTTGTGAGCTACCTATCATGGATTGACTGTATTGTGCTGCTTGGAGCAAGAGCCTGGCTTGCAAAATTTGCAAGCGTTGTTTTTTTACGTCAGGGTCAATATCATCAGGCAAATTAGCAGCCGGAGTACCCGGTCGTTTGCTGAAGATAAAACTAAACGAGGTATCAAAGCCAATTTCATGCACCAAATTCATAGTATCCTGGAAATCGTCGTTGCTTTCCCCCGGAAAGCCTACAATAATATCGGTTGATAAACGAATATCAGGCCTTATTTTTCGCAGCTTTCTGATTTTTGATTTAAACTCCAAAGCGGTGTAGCCACGTTTCATCATGGCGAGGATTCTATCAGAGCCGCTTTGCACCGGTAAATGCAGATGATTAACCAGTTTTGGTACTTCTTGGTATGCATTAATCAGATTGTCTGAAAATGCTAACGGATGAGATGTTGTGAAACGTATGCGACCAATACTTTCGATAGCTGCAATATACTGGATTAAAAGGGCTAGATCGGCTTGTCCTCCTTGGTGCATATCACCACGATAATCATTGACGTTTTGCCCGAGTAGATGAATTTCTCGCACGCCCTGTGTTGATAACTGGTAACACTCCGCCAAAATATCATCAAAAGGCCTGCTTATTTCTTCTCCTCGTGTGTACGGTACAACGCAATAGCTACAATATTTGCTGCAACCTTCCATAATTGACACATACGCACTAGGCCCCTCTGCGCGTGGAGTAGGCAGGTTATCAAATTTTTCAATTTCTGGAAAACTGATATCAACTACGGGTTTGCGGGTTTGTAGACGTTCATCCAACATGGCAGGTAGACGATGTAAAGTTTGCGGGCCAAACACCATATCTACAAAAGGTGCCCGCTTGATAATATCACCACCTTCTTGACTGGCCACGCAGCCCCCCACACCAATCATGACGTGAGGATGATTTTTTTTGTAGTCTCGCCATTGACCCAATTGAGAAAATACTTTTTCTTGAGCTTTTTCTCGTATTGAACAAGTGTTCAGTAGAATGACATCGGCCTCGAAAACATTTTCAGTTGTTTCGTAGCCATGAGAATTAGATAGCACATCGGCCATTTTGGCTGAATCGTATTCATTCATCTGGCAACCATTGGTTTTGATATATAATTTTTTAGCCATGATACTCTGGGTATGCGCGGTAACGTCAGCAGTCGTCACCTAAAACCATAAATTCTAGCACTACTGAAGTATGCTGTCTATTATGTGAACAATATTTCATCAACCCTGCCTTACCGGGCGCATAAAAATTTGCAAATCTGGCTTGGTATGCATCCGATATTGGTAAACCGCATAAAAAGCAATGATATTTTTTAAATAATTTCTGGTTTCCTTCCAGGGCAGTGTCTCAATCCAAATATCAATATCTTGTGGAGGGTGATTGCTGATCCAGTAAGACACTTGCCGTGGGCCTGCATTGTACGCTGCAGCCATCAATAAGGGATGTCCATGGAAATGTTTGGCCAGCTCATGCAGGTAGGCAACCCCAATGTTGATATTTTTGCTGGATAAAAATAAATCTTGCTTAGTACGATACGCTATTTTTTCACGCTTAGCGATTAATGCTGCAGTTTGAGGCATCAGTTGCATCAAACCTTTAGCGCCAGCAGATGAGACAATGTCGTCGCGAAAAGCACTCTCCTGACGAATAATCGCTAGAATCAGTTCTGCAGGGATACCATAGTTTTGTGATAATTGTTGTATGAGTCGCAGATAAACCAATGGAAATCTAAGCAATAACTGATCTTTCATATCATCAGCACTGCTCAAATAGATGGTCTTCCCGTACCAATTCATTTGATGCGCGACCGTGAGTAATAAACGTATTTTTTGTTCTTTGGGTAACTCACTGATGAAGTCATACAGGCGTTTGCTCGCAAGTGCATCTTGTTGAGATCGATGTAGGCTTTGGAGTTCAGCAATAAATTTTTGATACGCATACTTGATCGAGTGGTTGTGGTTAATGGGTTCTTCTTGAAAATGCATGGCTTGTCGCAATTGATTGCTTGCCAGGAAGCCATAATAATTTCTAGATAAGGATAAATGTTGCAAAATAGCGTGTGCTTTAGTTGGCTGCCCGGTAGCAGCTAGCGCACGCGCTAGCCAATACTGGCAATAGGGATCATCAATTTTTTGCGCATGCATGGCGACTTTGATAATTAGCTGCCATTCCTTTTTGAACAGTGCATCACGAATCATCCATTCAAGCAAGTCACTATCATAGGCGCCAGGTTTTATCTGAGAGAACCAAAATTCTGTGTCTGCATGGTGCTCTATGGCTCGCTGGATAGTTAAATCTCGCAAAAACAATTGCCGCTGATCTTGATTTAATAACTGTTGCGCTACCTTGTTTTTGAATAACTTGATGGCTTGTGAACTATCGCTGAGGATCAAGCGGCGCAACCCATATAAATAAAA
>DAIOSQ010000099.1:0-6958 GCA_036752465.1 Legionellaceae bacterium
ATAAATATGCCTGGACCTTACAGGGAACCGTAAGTCGGTAAATAGGTTCATCGCGTAAAGTCACCAGTAAGGCTTGGGCTTTGCTAAAGAGCTCTGGCATTGCCTCATACGGATAGCGCCCGGCAACCACTACGTTGCATAGTTGGCCTTGTTGCTGCTTTTCAGTGATGACATGCAGCATACTACCATTGCCCACCAAAACAATGCGTACGTCCGTGAGATCGGTTAGCAAATCGGCAGCTGCGATGATGGTATCAATTGCTTGTGCAGTACCGATATTGCCGGCAAACACAATAGTAAAGAAATTGTCAAACAAATCATGTATCTGAGCAGGTAGTTGTTGCCGCTGTTTGCCTTGGTACAACATATCAGCGGCGGAATTCGCATAGTAAAAAATTTTATTAACTGCTGCCAATTGGCGAACGGGGTCAATGAATGCTTCTGACTGCACCAATATCATGTCGGCAGCTTTATAAATCCATTTAACGAGATGGCGCACACAAGTTAGCAACCAAGGATTTTTAATATAACCGGTACTATGAACACTTTCCGGCCACAAATCTTGTACCCAAATACTCAAATGTGCCTGGGTCAGTCGCTTCATGACTATTGCTGGAATAGCCGCTGTAATGGGTGAGACTCCAAAGACAAAAATACAGTCAAACTTTTGCTGCTTGGCAAATTTAAGCGCATGCTTAATCCCACTGATCACAAAAGAAAGGTAGTTTAGCAGCAAATTTTTTCCGCTATGGGATTTTCTGGGACGGAGAGGTACACGATACACGGGAATAACATCGCGAAAATACTCTTGGTGTACAAATTTTTGTTGATAGCCGTCAAAAATATGACCCTCTGGATAATTCGGCTTGCCAGTAAAAACAGATACTTGGTGCCCAAGCCGTTGAACCTCTGCAGCTAGCTCATTAATAATAAAGGTTTCTGGCCAAAAATATTGGCTGACAATAAGTATCTTCAATTGTTTTTAACCATAGATAATGCAGCAGAAGTGAGAACAGTTTTTTGGCGCTCGTGCTGTCGTGTACGAAACACAAATTTACTGACAAAGACAAAATTGAATACCATGCCTACCAGCACGCCCAGAAATTGACCATACAAGTGTTGGCCTCTACCAACAAACAGGATCACAGCATTCAACATAATCAAATTACACACAAGTCCAGTCAAGTTAGCCAATACATACTTAACATAGCCTATGAAGCTCGGTGAACTGGGTGTGCTGACCGCAGCAAATGTCCAGCAGTGATTCAGTAAATAATTGCTGGCGATGGCAATAAAAAATGCTAAAACTGCTGCACCGTTAGTCGGCATAGTTACAAACTCAGTGAGCCCATAGTACAATATCGCATTAATGCCTGTGCCTAATGTACCTACACTGGCAAAACGTATTATTTTGCTGTATCTTGCAAAAATTTTTGTTAAAAATGCCATTGTATTTGCCTCCTTAACATGAGCCTTTACTCATCACAAAGCTATGACTTTGATTGTCCTGCGACAATAATTTAAAAAAATCAATCCATCCCGTCTCATACGATGGAGTAAATGCGTCTGTGCGTTGTAAACTTATGGCCTGCAATAACGCGCGTTTCCAATCGTGCGCAGATGTTGCATTTGCATATACAACGGGATTATAGCCATGCAATACCTCTTGCGCATAGGATAAATCGGCAGCCACTATGGGCTTGCCAAACATAGCAGCTTCCAATAACGGCAACCCAAAACTCTCAACCAAGCTTGGATAAACCAGCAGTGTACAAGATTGATAATACATCAATACATCGGCGTAACAAAGTGTACCAAGGAAATGAACATGTGCTGTCAACTGCAATTTTTTCACGTGTGATAAAATGTCGTGGTTGGGCTCAATGGTGAGGTATAAGCCAATCGCTCGCATATCAAAACCCTCATCTCGTAATAGCTGCAAAGCATCCAAAAGAACCTGATGATTTTTATAGCGATATCCATCGGCTGGGTAAAATAAAGTATACCGCTCAGCTAACTTGATTGTCGGCACTGCTGCAATATCCACCCGCAGTATATTGGGCTTGATCACATGAACGCGGTTTGTAGCTTGCCGATGTTGTTCACACAAAAAATCTTTCATCCATTGGGTTTGCACAACAAATTGTGTATTTTTTCGCACGTGAGCAAATATAAAAAGGGGGTAAACATAGCGATAAAAAGTCAGTTTTATTTCGGATTTATTAGAAAATAAGCATGGTTGTCGAGACAAGCTCAGCCCTTGATGTAAATAGACCACTTGTGGCATTCCCGGCCAAGCAATTGAGGTATTTTGGAGTGACACAATCATGGTTGGCGTTAATCCTTTTACTTGAAACCATCGCCTGAATCGCCAAAAGTCCCAGGCAACTCGAGCAGCAAAAGAGTGGTGAGCAATGGCGATGATATGCACGCCAAGTGGCACCTTATCAAGCACTATCTTTGGTGAAACGAAAATATAATAACATGTCTCAGACGGAAGCAAACCAGACGGCTCAAGTGCCGCCGGAATAGCCGCTATAAACTGTTTGAGTATCGACAACCCACCGCCGCTAGCAAGCGCGGTTGCGTTAACGGCAATCAGTCGTTGACGATTTGGTTCCATAACTTACACCGTTTCTGCCAACTGAGGTGATGTGCTTGTCTCAGCCAAACGACCGTAGCGATCTTCGAAACGGACAATGTCATCTTCCCCCAAATAGGCTCCTGATTGTATCTCAATAATTTCTAAAAGCACTTTGCCAGGATTTTCCAAGGCATGCACCACACCAATCGGTATATAGGTTGATTGATCCTCTGTCAGCAAGAAGATTTTTTCACCCTGCGTAACCAGCGCTGTCCCAGATACCACAACCCAATGTTCAGCACGATGATGATGCATTTGTATGGATAATTTTTCACCGGGCTTCACCGTAATACGTTTCACTTGATAGCGAGGACCTTGGTCAATTAGATCAAATTTGCCCCAAGGCCTATAGACTTCGCGATGTAACCTTACTTCTTTGCGATCTTGTTTTTTTAAAGTTGCTACGATTTTTTTAACATCCTGCACGCTGGACTTTTTAGATATTAGGGTAGCATCTTTGGTATCAATAATGACCAAATCGGTCAGTCCTATGGTTGCCACCAATTTATCAGCAGCACGCACATAACAATTGCTACTGCCGATATCTATCACATCACCCTGATGCACATTGCCTTGTTCGCTTTTTTCAGTGATATCCCACAATGATGCCCATGAACCCACATCGCTCCAGCCTGCTTGCAATGGAACCATAACAGCATGTGAGGTTTTTTCCATGACAGCATAATCGATAGAATCGGCTGGACATTGTACGAAATCAGCTGCATTAATGCGTATAAAATCCGTACTTGCCGAGGATTTTCTTATGGATTCAGCACAGTGTTTGTGCATATCTGGTTGTAAGCTCTGCAGTTCTTCAAGGTAACGACTTGCACGAAATAAAAACATGCCACTGTTCCAGTAATAATCTCCACTTGCAAAATAACTATTGGCTAAAGATTGCTCTGGCTTTTCAATAAATGCTTGAATTGGCTTTGCGATATCATCATGCTGTCCTGTTCGTATATAACCATACCCAGTTTCAGGATGCGTGGGTTTTATGCCAAAAGTGACCAGTGCTCCAGCCAGCGCATATTTACTAGCCGTGGCTATGGCTGCATGGAACGCTTTTGGGTCTGCAATGACATGATCTGCTGCAAGTACCAGCAGCAGCGGATCTTCTTCGGTTTGCATAGCGTAGCACGCTGCCAAAGCAATAGCTGGTGCAGTATTTCGGCCTACCGGTTCAAGAATAATACCGCTGTGCCTTTGCTGCAATTGACGTAATTGTTCCGCAACAATGAAACGATGTTCATCGTTGCAAATCAGCAAGGGTGCAGCAATCGATAAACCGTCTAAACGACTGATCGTTGCCTGCAACATGGTTTGCTCCCCAAACAATTGTAAAAATTGTTTGGGATATAGTTCTCGTGATAGCGGCCATAATCGACTCCCTGTGCCACCAGCAATAATCACCGGTAAAATCATATTTTGTTCCTATTGATGCAGACACTTCGCAACTGTGTATAAAGGATCACTGATGTCATAATGATGATTGCCAATAAAAAAACCACAATCATGTATCAGATCACTTGCCGTCAATGATTTGTGAATTGTGTAATTAAAATATCGCATGACAGGGTTGCGGGTAAAATTACCGGCAACAATAGGTCGACACTCAACCCCCGCTGCTGTTAATCGCCTTACCCATTCATCCCGCAGCTGTTTGCCAGACTCTACAATCATAGCAAAACCAAACCAACTGCTACAACCCACCTCTTGCTGAATCATAACACCAGGTTTGTTGGTGAAAATCTCGTTAAATACTTGCGCATTGCGCCGGCGTCCTTCGATGATGGCCGGCAGTTTTTCTAGTTGTGTTAGCCCTACTGCAGCCGATAATTCCAGTGGTCGTAGGTTATATCCAGGTAAAACAAAGCGAAATGACTCATCAAAACTATTGTCATTTTTTTCACAGACTTTGTTTTGTAAGGGTAAATTTCTGGTCCAGCCATGTGCGCGTAACGACAAGATGATATGATACAACTCTTCATCATCAGTCACGACCATCCCCCCCTCCATCGTGGAGAGGTGATGACTAAAGAAAGTACTGAAGGTTCCTATTTCTCCAAATGTGCCGGTATACTTACCTGCCAGTTTGGCACCCATGGACTCACAATTGTCTTCTAGCAGCACTATGTTTTTGTCTTGGATAATGCCCTGCAGCGCTTGATAATCTATAGGGTTGCCCAGTAAATTTACGGCAAATATAGCTCGAGTTTTCTCTGTAATCGCCGATGCTAGCTGTTCAAGATCAAGATTGAGGGTGTGTCGATCAATGTCTACAAATTTTAGCTTTAGACCATATTGATACAAAGGTGTATAGGTAGTTGCCCAAGATACCCCAGGGACAATGACTTCATCGCCAATCTTTAACGGATCTTGCTGACGATAAAATAAAGCAGCAACCGCTAGTAAGTTAGCAGATGATCCAGAATTAACCATCACCGCATAGCGACAGCCAAAATAACTGGCAAAAGCAGCTTCAAATGTTTTTACCCGCTCCCCCATGGTGAACACGCCACTTTTTATGACAGATTGCAGCGCATCATATTCATTTTCATCCCAGGTTGTGGTCGCTAAAGGTAACATGCTACAGTTCCTCAGTTAGATAATATTCATAAGCTCGCAGTATCCCGGTGCTTATATCTGTTTTAGGCTGCCATCCTAATTGAGTTTGCACGGTAACATCGACCATTTTCTGCTGCATACCCGATGGTTTGCTAAGATCGTGCCGAAAATCCCCCTGGTAGCCAAGTGCCTGGCGCACCATATGATAATACTCATTAATGGAGTAATCATGACCGACACCCACATTTGTGTACAATGGCAGCTCGTGAAATTTTGGTAAAATCGCAAACACAAAGTCAGCCAAATCACCGGCAAACATAAATTCGCGTCGCGCACTGCCATCACCCCAGATATCAACTTGTGGTCTGCCTTGGCGCTTGGCCTCATGAATCTTGCGAATTACTGCAGGAATCATATGGGAATTTTCTACGCCAAATTTATCCCACAATCCGTACAAATTACAAGGTAAAATGGTTTTATACTGCACGCCATACTGTTGGCTCATATACTGCCCCATTTTTGCAACTGCAATTTTGGCAATTGCGTACCCCTCATTCGTTGGTTCAAGCTCGCCAGTTAGTATATCGACTTCTTTAAGTGGGTTTGGTGCAAATCGTGGGTACATGCACGAGCTACCAAAATTGATACATTTTTCCACGCCAGCAGCGAAAGCGGACTGTAAAACATGTATCCCCATTTGTAAATTCAAATAACAAAAATCATAGGGAGCCTGCATATTGGCTTGTATACCACCTACCATACCTGCCGCGTGAATCACCATATCTGGCTTGAGTGCATGCATATATACCCGCACCATATCGTTGTTTAATAGGTCCAGATCCGCGCGCGTCGGTGCAACGATGTCTAGCCCTAAAGATTTCGCTTGGGCTAGGAGATTACGGCCTAACATACCACTGCCGCCGGTTAATAATATTTTCATGTGTTATCGCTCCAGCACCACTGCTGGCGCTACACCGTGCTGCTGTAAGATAGCATGTCGTTTGGCTTTTTCCAAATCATATTGCACCATTTCCGCAATCATTTCCTCGATGGTGGTTTTCGGCGTCCACCCTAGTTTTTCTTTGGCTTTTTGTGAACTTCCTAGCAGCGTCTCCACCTCAGCCGGCCGATAATATGTTTGATCAACCGCGATGATGACGTCACCTTCTTTGATAAAAGGTGCCTGGCTGCCCTCGACATTGGCCACAATCCCACGCTCATTAAGGCCATCACCTTCAAACCGCAGCGTAATACCTAAGTGCAAGGCAGCTTTGATGACAAACTCACGCACTGTATATTGCACTCCTGTAGCAATCACAAAGTCCTCCGGTTGTGCTTGCTGTAACATTAACCATTGCATCTCGATATAATCACGCGCATGTCCCCAATCGCGCAACGACCCAAGATTACCAAGATGTAATGTTGCTTCTAAGCCTTGCGCAATATTAGCCAAACCACGTGTGATTTTGCGCGTAACAAAAGTTTCACCGCGACGGGGTGACTCATGATTGAATAAAATACCATTACAGGCATACAGTCCATAGGCCTCACGGTAATTAACCGTGATCCAGTATGCATAGAGTTTGGCAACTGCATAGGGAGAGCGTGGATAAAATGGTGTCGTTTCTGTTTGTGGTGTTTCTTGTACTAAACCATATAATTCAGAGGTAGATGCTTGATAAAATCGAGTGGTTTTTTCTAAACCCAAAAAACAATCTTTAAATTGATTCATCCCAGCATTGGTAA
>DAIOSQ010000100.1:0-6896 GCA_036752465.1 Legionellaceae bacterium
TGAAGGCCGAGTCCGCGCACTAAAAGTGATGCGTGATACGTACCAAAAACGCCGCCTGAGCCAAGGCACGGTCAAGAAAATACTGTTAGATACCGAACGTTCTGGGCAATTGGTATGTGAAGCGGATAGCTTAACGTATCAGCTTCACGATAAAATATTGCTAGATAAATTTACACATATCATCAGCAAAGGCGACAAAATCGGTATTATTGGCCCTAATGGCTGCGGCAAAACGACGTTGGTACGCTTGCTGTTGGGAGAGCTGCAACCAACGGCTGGTCGTTTGCGCACAGGTACCGGCTTGTCCATTGCCTACTTTGATCAACTCAGACAAACATTACAAGAAACAGAAACTGTGATCCAAAATGTTGCGGACGGCGCTGATTATGTAACGGTTGGTGGCAAAGAAAAACATGTGGTCTCCTATTTAAAAGACTTTTTGTTTACCAGCGATCGTTTTAACCAACCGATTGCTTCACTCTCAGGTGGCGAGCGTAATCGTTTACTATTGGCTAAGATTTTTGCGCGACCGATGAATCTTTTGGTATTAGATGAACCCACCAATGATCTGGATATGGAGACGCTAGAATTGCTGGCCGATATACTGGTTGAATACACTGGCACCCTACTTTTGATTAGCCATGATCGCGATTTTATTAATCAAGTGGCTACCAGCCTACTGGTATATGAGGGTGCAGGTCATTTTCAAGAGTATTTTGGCGGATATGACGACTACCAACGCATCTGCCGCAGTGCAACAACAGCAACAGCAGCAGCTGCCGTCACATCACCGCAGCAAACCATCACGCCGGTCAAAGCCAAGCCAGATGTGCTAGCAGCAACATTAAATGCCAGTGAACACCGCGAACTCTCCAAACTCATCTTGCAAATTGAAACCATTGAAGAAAAAATTGCACATGTACATCTAACAATGGCAGAACCGGGTTTTTACCAAGGCGAAGCAACACACGTTAGCAGCGTGCACATGCAACTAACTGAGCTACAATTAAAACTATCCGCACTGAATGCACGTTGGGAATCTTTAGAAAATAGGAAATGATATGGAACCGCTCTCGACGCTATTGATCATTTTTACGGCTGTTTACATCATATTTCTTTATGAATTTACCAGTATTATTAAAAAAATAACCAGCATTTTTCTGGTTAGATTACTGGTACCGTTGATATTTTTTTCTTGCTGTGAGGAAAATAATTATGCCGAGATCAAAAATCTATTGCTTTGGGTGCGTGGCTGGTTATTAGAATATTTGCAGTCAATTAGCCAATTTCTTCCACCACCCTATGCCTACCCATCAACCGAAATTCTATTCTTATACACATTGGGTATCATACCTCTACTGCTGCTATACTGGCGGGCGCATTTTACATTTGGCTGGCAGTTTAGGCGCCGCAGATTTATCAAAGAGCACAAAATATTTCCCTACGCCTATCTGATATTATGGATTATTATCAGTATTTTAGTGGTTGTTAAGTAATGCACAGAGTATACTGCCGTATTGGCTATGTTTATGTTTAGTTTAAGGAATACCTCATGCGTCCAAGCAAACGTGAAGCTACTCAATTGAGAGACATTCAAATTACCCGCCATTTTACTCAGCACGCCGAAGGCTCGGTACTGATTGAATTTGGCAAAACTCGAGTCCTCTGTAATGCATCGGTCATCGAAGGCGTGCCCCGTTTTCTCAAGGGTAAAAATCAAGGCTGGGTCACCGCAGAATATTCAATGTTGCCAAGAGCAACTCATACGCGAACTGAGCGAGAAGCAAGCAGAGGCAAACAAAGTGGTCGTACGTTAGAGATCCAACGGTTGATTGGTCGCTCGCTGCGAGCCTGTCTTGATTTAAAGCAACTGCATGAAGTCACCATCACCATTGATTGTGACGTTATTCAAGCCGATGGCGGTACTCGCACGGCCGCTATTACTGGGGCTTGTATTGCACTAAAAGACGCCATTGATTGGATGGTGCAACGAGAAAAGCTGCGCAAGCCACCAGCGTTTGTTCTGGTTGCAGCAGCTTCAGTAGGTATTTATCGTGGACAAATTGTTCTTGATCTTGATTACGCAGAGGATGTTTTAGCGCAGACTGATATGAATGTGGTCATGAATGAACACGCTGAGTTTATTGAGGTACAAGGTACAGCCGAAGATAAAAGCTTTAGTCGTAGCCAACTCAACGACATGCTGTCTTATGCAGAAACAGGCATTAGCCAGCTCATAGAGCTGCAAAGAAAAGCCATGTCGGCATCCTCAGGTGCGCTATAACTAGCCCATAGAGCTATCCCGCGAATAGGGTTGGACCACGCTGCTATGCAACAACGCATCCTGCTACTGCAAGATAATATAGCTGCTGCAGAAATAAAATACGGCCGCATGCCACATGCGGTGCAATTGCTTGCCGTTAGCAAAGGCAGAAGTGTCGAACTAATTCGCGCTGCGTTTGCTGCCGGTTTGCAAGATTTTGCCGAAAATTATTGGCAAGAAGCGGAAGCTAAAATCGCTCAACTGCAAGATTTACCTATTACCTGGCACTATATAGGACCATTGCAAAGCAATAAATGCAAACATATTGCGCGTCAGTGCACATGGGTACACAGCGTTTCTCGACCAATTGTAGCGCAAAAATTAGCCGCAGCACGCACAGCAACTTTAACCCCATTACAAGTCTGTATCCAAGTTAACTTTGGCGATGATCCACAAAAGTCGGGAGTATCTCCAGCAGAGATCTACCATTTAATCGAGCACATTCAGGCATTACCCGCGCTCAAACTACGCGGTTTGATGTTAATCCCCCCGCAACATCATGACCAAGAGATACAATATCGCTTGTTTATGCGTTTACAACAGCTAATGCAAACACTGAATCAACGTATGGGTTTACAGCTGGACACACTTTCCATGGGTATGAGTGAAGATTATGTTGCAGCAATTCGTGCTGGCAGTACAATGGTGAGAATTGGACGTAGTTTGTTTGAAAAAAGGTTTGTCACGGAGATGAAATAATGTCTGGAATTACTGCTGTTGGTTTCTTTTTAATATCTTTGTTTTTTAATACCTTCACCTGTATACTTTGGATTCGAATTATATTGTGTTATGTGCGCATCAGTCCGTTACAGTCATTTGCCCGCAATATCACCACGCTTACCAACCCCTTGGTACAATGGATTGAAGATGCACTGCCTAAACAATACAAACGCCGCCGAGAACTCGATTTGGCGGCATGCATCACCTTATTGCTGGTTGAGCTTTGCAAATTTCTAACGATAGGGTTTTTGTTTTTAAATAAAATGATGCCGCTGTCGATGCTGATGGTATATCTATTGGCTGATCTAATACTCAAACCATGTGATGTTTTATTTTATGCCATCTTGATTCGTGTCATTATGAGCTTTATTAATCCCAGATGGCACAATCCGTTTGCCGATGTGCTGCAAGCCATTACCACACCCTTGCTCAAACCGATACAGCAACACGTACCCATTGTGTCCGGTCTAGACATCAGCCCTTTTTTGGCATTGATTTTGCTAAAATGCATTATGTTGTTTGTCAGCGCATCCTTGCCACTACATTTAATATGAGTGCATTCCCTGCTCCCCCTCACGTACAGCACACCCAAGCACGGGGATGAGGAAGCACAACACGATGGGACTGTTGGTACCCAGGCTAATAGTTGTGACTAACATGATCGCAAAAACTGCAGCAACGGCTATAATAATAATAAGCGAATGTTTGCAAGAGAGTAACTGATGAACAAGCGATTCTATACCACGCTGGTGAGCATGTGCATTTCTTGTGTAGTTTTTGCCCAGCAAACTTATTGCCCTGGCAACCACGGCATGATTGACGTAGGTATGACCACCGATCAGGTGTTAAGTGCCTGTGGTGCGCCTAGCAGCCGTCAACAATCTGATGCCCCTGTCACGCAAAAAGTGCCCATGACTCAAATGATCTATACCACCTTAAACCAAGGCGCAATTTATCAAGGATTAACGCCTGTTTATACAATGTATTCTTTGCCTAGCGGTTCACAAGGAGTTAATTTACAAATTAATCTTGTCAATAATAAAGTCGTTTCCATCAATATGAACGGTTCAAATGTGAACTCATCGACCCTTTGCAGCGGTGGTACAGTGCAAATGGGTGATAGCGTCAGTACCGTGTATGATGCCTGTGGCTCACCAGCCATGACCAACAACACCTATATCAAACAACCCATTATCGGTAAAAGCAAGCCGGAAATATGGTTCTACCAGGCCAATCAATATGCACCAGTGATGCGCTTGACATTTTTAGATGGCATATTACAATCCATCGAATAAATTTGGAATAAGGTTAGTCAAATGAGTGAAACCATCGATGCCATCACAATTGCCTTCAGTGAAGATGGCATAGAAAAAACCAGAGAATTAGACAAACAGATTTTATCTAAAGGTGCTTGGACAACTATCATTTTCAAATATCAAGATTGGGACAATGGGGCTGGGGACTATGGCAGCACCAAATACACCATCCGCCGCTACCAAAAACGCAACAACCAATATTGGCAAAAATCAAAATTCAATATTTCCAGTGAAGAGCAAGCTAAAAAGTTGATCGATGTGTTGTCGCGTTGGGTGACCGCTTAAATCTTATGCTCGTGCAGCAGGCGACAGCGGTTCATGGCTATTGCCTGCAAAGTCTTACCTGACAAATCTCATCTAATACCACCGGCTCGGTAGAGCGAATGGCGTTAATGTCCAGACCGCCGCGGCGCGCAGAGCGACCGTACACAGTGAGCTTGGTCGGATAACAACGCTTCATAATATGCATAAATATCTTTTCTATGCAATGTTCATGAAATTCATTATCGTTGCGAAAAGAAACCAAGTACTTGAGCAGACCTTCATGATTGATTTGCCGGCCCTCATAAGAAATTTGCACGCTACACCAGTCTGGCTGGTTGGTCACCAAACAGTTTGATTTCAGCAAATCGGAACACACCGTTTCGCAAACAAGCTTGTCCTCGGTGATTAGGAACCCTGGCTCGGTGCGATAAATGGCACACTCAATATCCAGATCATCCAAATAAATCCCAGCAAAACGCGGTTTGATTGCGACTTCTTGTAAGCTTTGTAGTGGATGAATACGAATGTCTAGGTAGCTGCTATTTAACAACTCGGACAGATCGTGTATGAGGGTTGCTTTCACCATGTCTGCATCGCGAAATGGGGTGTTGTTGAAAGAATTAAAATACAGCTTCATGGACTTTGATTCGATAATATTCAAAGAATCACAGGCGTATATCAATTCAACCAGAGCCACGACTGGTTTGCCTTTTTCGTTTAACCACGACACTTCGTAGTGATTCCAAAGATCAAAGCCGAAAAAGGGCAATCGTTCCTTACCAATTTCTAAATGATCTCGCTGCCGTTGCCGCGAGATGGGAAAGAGTAGACTGGGATTGTAAATACTCTCATATTCGGTTTTTTTACCGAGTTGGGAATACTCTGGATTGGTGTATGCATTCACGTTGATTGCCCTCACGCGCAGTTACAAAAAATAGTTTAATTATTTCCGTAGTCGGCTTCACTAACTATTTCAGGATTATCCTGAAAAACGCAGTTGCCATCGTCACGAGCGGTCAAGATGTATTGAAGATACAGGCTTTTGGAGGATTTTTTCGCGAAAGCAGTAGTCACCACTACGGTGAGCGAAAAAAACCGAGAAAAGCTTGTAGACTCAATGCAGATTGACTGCGTAGCAGATGGCAACTGCGTTTTTCAGGATTATATACGCAAACGTGGATGTCATGCAAAACCAGAGGTCTTGTGGTCGAAAGGCGAACTTCCTAGATCATGCGCAGATTTTTGCTCAGCCCCTGCATATTCCCCTGACGAGCGCCAAAACCCATGCAGACCAACAGGCAATGACTCGGATAGAGTATGTAATTTCTCTTGCTGGTATGCAAGAGTCAAATCGGTTTTTAAATAGTCATAAGTTGCTTGAATATTGGCGTCTAATTGAAAGCTGGCTGCTATTTTTGCAGCCAAGGTCAATGCGGCTTGGCTAACAACATTCCCATCAACATTAGCTGGTTGGATGATAAGCTTAGGTTTGTCTCCAAACAACCACTGTGAGAAAATGTTTGGGATGTACACTTGGATGGTAACCAACTTGGAATCTGTTGTTGCGTCCGATAGGGTTACTGTACCTTGATACCCCATAAAGAAACTTAACCACGATTTTGGCATATCCACCTGTGCAACTATAATGACCCCAACAATTTAGACCACCAAATTTCAAAAATTTAAGAGATAATAACCTCTAATTTGGAGGTCATTGCCGGCCCCTTTGACCCCGCTAGGATATTTATGGAGGGTATTTTGTGTTAATAACATTTCTGTTCGGTAACATTAATTATGAGGCAACGAACAAATCCCCTTGATGATTTTTTAGCTAATAATGCAAGGACCCGCGCGCGGTTTTTTGCGTTGAGGATCGTCTTCTTTAGGGAGCTCGTTGTAAGAGAATAATTTCCTCATATAACCTAAGCCCGTGCTAGCTTTTTGAGAGCTTTTTTCATATTTAACACCTAATGCATTTAATGCAACTTCACAAGCGTCTGGTCTTCTAAAATAGGCTTCTCTGCGTTGCTCATGATATGCTATTAATTCGGGATTGGACGTCAAACTCTCTTCCATATACTGAACAAGTTGTGGTAGATACGTTGGATCGCCTCGTTCAAGACACAAACAAGCTTGTCTATGAAGTTCTTGTTTATCAACTAACATAACTTCATACTGTTTTAAACCAGCATGTTTTGCGGATCCATGAATAAAAGCTCTACCAGCTGACTCACATACCTCTCTGGCATTGCATCCCTCAATGACAGGGGGTA
>DAIOSQ010000101.1:0-6810 GCA_036752465.1 Legionellaceae bacterium
AAAGCAGATTTTCCCATTGTGAATACAATTGAACACGCGGATCGAGATGGATTCATTAATTCGTACACTTTTATGCAAAAAATATCTCCATATTTCAAGCAGCAACAAATCATAGTAACTGATATGGGAACAGCTTTACTAAGTGGTCACCAAGTATTATCGATTAAAAAGGGACAACGTTTAATGACATCTACTGGATTAGGTGAAATGGGCTATGGATTACCAGGTGCAATAGGCGCCTCGTTTGCCACAAATAAAGGTGAAGTTGTCTGTTTGAATTGTGATGGTGGAATGATGCTAAATCTTCAGGAATTACAAACTATAGTTCACCATCAGCTGCCCATCAAATTATTTATATGAAGGAATGATGGTTATTTAATGATAAAACACACGCAAAAGAATTTATTTTCAGGGCGATACGTGGGTACGGAAAAAAATTCAGGAGTAACTTGCCCCGATTTCAGTGCCTTAGCTCATGCGTTTGGAATTAAGTCCTATCGCATCAAAACTTGGTCTGACTTTGATGAAAATTTACCGCTTATCATGGAAGAAATGGCTCCCATTATTTGTGAAGTATTTATTCACCCAGAACAACTGTTTGTACCTAAATTATCAATCGCTCTAGAAAAAGATGGCTCAATTATTTCCCCACCGCTAGAGGATTTATCCCCATTACTCGCGAGGGATGAGCTTAGAAGTAAAATGCTCATTGCTGTTCATCCTAAATCGGAAAAATTATTGGTATAAGATTTAAGAGTTACGATGCCAACGTATTGTTCTTTCAATAGCCTCTACTAAGCCAATTTTAGGATGAAGCTTCAACTCATTTTTTGTTCGATTAATATCTGGAATGTAGCGCTCCGGTTTAATGCCAGGGTTGGATTTGCCCAGAATGTGCACCGGATACGATGGATCAAAGCACCCAGCAACAAGCTTGGATATCTCGGCTATAGAGTAAACTTCATCAGAACCAACGTTATATGGACGTAACGATTGCCCTTGAAACAAGATAGTCCAGAGCCATATCATTAAATCAGCTGCATATAGATAAGAGCGATATGCTGTACCATCACCCAGAACAGTAATGGGTTCTCCCCGAAGACCATGCTGAATAAAATTACCTATGGCAAAATGCACATCAATCGGTAAATAAGGCCCCACAAAAGCAAAGCAACGTGCAATTTTAATCCGGATATTATATTGATGCGCATAGATATTACACATCATTTCTGCCGAGAATTTTGCAGCGGCATATGCTGAGAGACGTTCTTGGGAGTAGACAAGAGGGTGACACACTTCAGATATTGCATCAATATCGCCTGATTGCCCACCATACACTGCACCCGAGCTCAAGAACAAAAGGTCATTAGCTGCACAGGCGTTACAAAAATCAAGAACACGACGAGTTCCTTCTACGACGGTATCCCACATCAACACAGGATTTTTATGATTGAGTTCAACAGATGCATCGGTCGCGGCATGAATCACATATTGAAATTCCCCCTTAGGAAAGATAAATGTTCGCACATCTCCTTCATGAAGAGATAAGGAATGACTATAAGCCAAATGCGGACATTTTTTTTCAAAATTTTTTATGTTACGCGTAAGAACAACCGCATGCGCATTCAAATTAAGATGGCTATTGGCCCATAAAAAACTCTCTAAAAACCAACAACCAAAAAAACCGGTGCCACCGGTAATAAATAACCGTTTATTGCGTAGATTTTCCCATACCTGCGAAGCAGTACTTAAAATGTAATTTAAATCCTCAACTAATCGTGTTTCATCCAAACTCGCCATTATTTATGGTCACTCATCAAAGGTGGGTTAAAATTAGCAGGTTTTTTCAACCCAGTCATAGCCAATGTTGGCAATCATCCCGCCATTAGTTCACGGCACTGCTTGCGGCCAGCTGGCTGGTCAAATCTTTATTAAGATCAGCAAACAAATCGTAATCATCACTGTCCGTGATATTCACCACCAGCTTATCACCGACTGCAATCCCTGGTTGTTGCTCAAGATATACCAAGCCGTCGATTTCAGGCGCATCGGCGCTGCTTCTGGCCACGATGTGCTCTTGACTGATGGCATCAACTAAAACAATTTGTTGCGTACCTATTTTTTGCGTCAGTTTGTTACGGCTGATCAGCAATTGGGTTTGCATAAAGCGGTGGTAACGTTCTTCTTTGATGTCATCAGCTACTGGATTGGGCAAATCATTGGCTTTGGCCCCAGCCACAGGTGAATACTGAAAACAACCGACTCGGTCTAATTGTGCTGCTTGCAAAAAGTTTAATAGCGTTTCAAACTCTTCTTCCGTCTCGCCAGGAAAGCCGACAATAAATGTTGAGCGAATGGTGATATCTGGACAAATTTCTCGCCAGTGCTGGATGCGCGACAGCGTGTTTTCAGTAGAAGCTGGTCTTTTCATGGTTTTTAACACGCGTGGACTGGCATGCTGCAGGGGTATATCTAGATAAGGCAAAATCAAGCGGTCGCGCATCAAAGGGATAATTTCGTCAACGTGCGGATAAGGATATACATAATGCAGTCGCACCCAGATACCTAGGTCACCCAATGCTTGACACAGATCGTAAAACTTGGTTCGTAACTGCTTCCCCTGCCACTCGACTGCGGCATATTGGCTGTCAATACCATAAGCGCTGGTATCTTGGGAGATCACCAACAGTTCCTTGACGCCAGCTTTTTTGAGTGTTTGTGCTTCGCTGAGCACTTGTTTGAGCGGATAACTTTGCAATTTACCGCGCATGGTTGGAATAATGCAAAAAGTACATTTCTGATTGCAACCCTCCGAAATTTTTAAATAAGCATAGTGTCTTGGCGTTAGTTTGATGCCCTCGGGCGGGACCAATTGGCTGAATGGATCGGTGGGGGGGGGCAAATGGCGATGTACTGCACGTATGACTTCCTCATAAGCATGCGCGCCACTGATATGCAACACATCAGGGCACGCCGCACGAATCAGTTCGGCTTTGGCCCCCAAACAACCAGTGACGATCACCCGACCATTTTCTGCCATGGCTTCTTGTATGGTCTCTAATGATTCGGTGATGGCACTGTCAATAAATCCGCAGGTATTAATGACGACGATGCCGGCATTTTGATAACTCGAAACCAATTCATAACCCTGCGCGCGTAGTTGAGTGATGATCCGCTCAGAGTCTACCAACGCTTTGGGACAACCTAAACTAACAAAACCTATTCTGTGATTCATCGTCGCTTAATTCTGGCAAAAAAGTGTGCGAATTATACGTGTTTGGCCATAAGCTTGTCTATACTTGGATTGTGAGCTGTTATCAGATCGGTTAACATGAGACATATCGCACAAATTGTTCTTTTTGGGAAAGCATGCAGCAACCTTTGATTAACATTACGCCTAAACAAGCCATTTGGTACGCTGTTTTCTTTGTGCTCTACGAATTTTTGGTATACATGGCCAATGACATGATTATGCCAGGTATGCTGAACGTGGTAGACACTTTTCATGCATCACAATCAGCCATTGCCTCCTCGCTGGCATCCTATCTATTAGGCGGTGCCAGTTTACAATTGATTTTAGGCCCTTTATCAGACCGCTTTGGTCGGCGTATTGTGATGTTGGGAGGTGCTGGATTATTTTTTTTGACAACCCTTATGATAGCTGGCTCGCGCTCAATCGAACAATTCTTGCTATTACGCTTTTTTGAAGGGATGGGTTTATGTTTTATTTGTGTGGTTGGTTATGCCACCATTCAGGAAATTTTTGAAGAGACGGACGCGGTTCGCATGATTGCCATCATGACCAATGTTTCCGTGATTGCGCCGTTGCTGGGGCCGCTGTTGGGTGGGTGGTTTGTGCTGTATTTCAGTTGGCGATGGGTGTTTGTGTGGATTGCGCTGTTCGCTTTGGTTGCATTATGGGGGCTTTGGCGCAAAATGCCAGAGCCAGTTGGTCAAACGACTAGCCATGGTCATTACATCAAGCCGATGGTGTTTTCGTTAGCGGTGATTTGGCGCAATTACCGTCAGTTGTTTGTTGATGTTAAATTTATGTGTGGCTCGGTTGCGGGTGCTTTGTTGGGGTTGCCCTGCGTGATTTGGATTGCACTGGCGCCGGTGATTATGATCGCGCAAGGACATGCCAGCATCATGGTGTATGGCCTTTGGCAAATTCCCATGTTTGGTGCATATATTTTAGGTAATATTTGCTTGCAGCGCATGACCTATCGTTATCATTTGGTCAGAATCACTTGGATGGGTACTGTATTTAGTTGTGTGAGTTTATTGTTGTGCTGGCTGCTGCCTTTATGCTTCGGCCAGGACTATGTTTGGTTGCTTCCTGGATTGTTAGTTTATTTTTTCGGCTATGGCTTGGCTTGTGGTCCGTTGACTCGATACACTTTATATGCAACGAGCGTGTCTAAAGGTACTGCTTCTGCGCTTATGAGTATGCTGGCGATGTGTATACAGTGTTTTGGTATCGAATTGGCTAACCGCTACTATATCCATTTGGGTAATTATTTTTTTGGTTGCTATTGTGCATTGATTGGTGCGGTGTACGTTGTGCTCGTTTCCGCGGCGCTCAATGACAGGCGCGCGCAGCAAAAATCTTGACATGTGTAGCAACGTCAACAGATCTTCACCTGAAGGAGGGTGGCATGCAGTATGTATCAATTGCTGGCGTTGATGAAGTAGGGCGGGGGCCTTTGGCAGGTCCGGTGGTGACTGCAGCGGTGATTTTGGCAAAGCCCATCGAGGGTATCACGGATTCAAAAAAACTCAGTGCGGCCAAACGCTGCAGCTTAGCAAAAGTAATTCAACAACAGGCACAATGTTACGCTTACGGGCGGGCTGAGGTCCATGAAATTGATAAACTTAACATCCATCATGCCACCTTATTGGCGATGAAACGGGCGATAGAAAATCTTGCCATCACACCGGAACATGTATGGGTTGATGGGTTGTTTATTCCTGCAGTGGCGATGTCTTGTGCCGCGGTGGTTAAAGGCGATCAGCTGGTGCAGGCCATTGGAGCCGCTTCTATTTTAGCCAAAGTTATGCGGGACAGCGAAATGGAACAGATGGATGAGGTCTATCCTGGCTATGGATTTGCTGCCCACAAGGGCTATCCGACCCAAGCGCATCGTCAGGCGCTGGCAAGCTTAGGGCCTTGCGAGATTCATCGACGCAGTTTTTCGCCAATTGCGCGGTTGCTCGGTCCGATGGCATCTGCTTGCCTTACATAACCGGTGCATTTCGAGTTTCTTGGGTATGTGTTAGACTGGCGCAATGTTTGTTGTGATTAATCGTTTATGAACAATTCAAGCCATCGTCATCCCCGTTCTTTGGGAACCTTTTTTGCTACGGAAATGTGGGAGCGCTATGGCTATTATGTGGTGCAAACATTATTGGCCCTTTACCTTGCCTTGCATTTACAATGGCAGGATAAGCAGATTTATGATTTGGTTGGATCGTTTACCGCGCTGACTTACATCGCGCCGCTGATCGGTGGTTGGATTGCCGATCATTTGTTGGGACAAAAACGCGCAATTATCACCGGCGCGGTGATATTGTTTCTCAGCTATTTAAGTTTGAGTATCGCCCATGATACCCGTATGCTGACCTTTTGTTTGGCCAGTATCGCGGTCGGTACAGGCTTGCTTAAGCCCAATATTTCTTCGCTGTTGGGCAATGAATACCCAGAAGGTTCGAGCAAACGTGAAAGTGGATTCACTATCTTTTATATGGGTATCACCACCGGTATTATCTTAGGCTCGACCTTGCCGGGTATTTTGCGGCTTCATTTTGGTTGGTCCGGTGCTTTTTTGAGTGCCGCTATCGGCATGATACTGGCAATTGTGGTGTTTGTGTATGGTATGATGCGTTATCGGATTGCGGATTATCATCCGTATGAGCATGAGCTTAAAAAAACTGCTTGTGCGCTAGGTCTGATCGGCATGCAGTGGATCGGCGCTTATTATATCTTGACAATTCCGGCGATTGCCAATGTTGTCTTTGCTATCGTGGTGGTGTTGGCCACATTGTATTTGTTGGGTTGTATCCGTTACGAACCTAAAGAGCAAGCCAGAAAAACCTTTGTGATTGCGATGCTTTGCCTCATTTCTACACTGTTTTGGGCCCTGTATTTTCAGATGTTTCTTGCCTTAACTCTGTTTTTGCATCGTGTGGTCCAGCCATTGTTGTTGGGCGTGTCATTTCCGCCACCTTACTATGTTGGGGTAGAAAGTATTGGCATGCTGATTTTTGGCGGTATCATAGCGCTACGCAAAGTTAAGCATGTTCCTCGATGTGCCGCGGGCCGCACGGCAAACCAATTTTTAAGCGCCATGATGCTGATGAGTTTGTTTTATGCCGCAATTGTGGTGGCGTGTCGTTTGCATATGAATGAGTTGCTGTTATCGCCTGTATGCATCATCCCGGCCTATCTACTGATTGCGCTTGCGGAGTTATTGCTGTCTCCGGTCGGCTTAGCGGCGATCACGTTGCTTGCCAGTCGTAAAAAGGTCAGTACCATGGTTGGGATATTTTTTACTTCGTTGGGAATTGGCGGATTTTTAGCGGGCAAACTGGCTAAATTGGCGGTGGTTACTGAGGAGCATATGTCGGTTCTGGCGTTGAAACAAAGCTATGCCCAGGCATTTACACAATTGTTTTATGTATCCTTGCTGGCGAGTGCGGTGTGCGTGTGTTTGAATTTTTTGATCAAGCGGATGATGAAAAATACACAGTAATTTCGTGCTGCCGCGGGTGTTAGGCCCGCTACGAGCGTAGCATGTTTTGTCTATCGTG
>DAIOSQ010000102.1:0-6684 GCA_036752465.1 Legionellaceae bacterium
GCGTCCTGATCTTGACAGGTTTATCCTATTACTTTCTTGACAAGCCTATAGCATTATTTTTCCATCAAACCGTTACATACCAGATGAGGACTGCTTTGGAAAATTTTACGCAGTTAGGTAATGTTAAGCTGTATGTGATGATACTACTACTGGCTGTTTTGTATTGCCATTATATCAGAGGCAATATCAGCTGGCGTAATCGTTATGGTTTTCTTTTGTTGTCTTTGATAGTGGTATATGTTGTGTGTTTGGTCTTAAAAATATTTTTGGGTCGTACCAGGCCTGATTTATGGTTTGATAAAAACCTGTATGGCTTCTATGGCTACCATTTAACACCGTTGTATTGGTCATTTCCCTCAGGACATACTTCGGTGGTGATGAGCCTTGCTTTTGCGCTTCAAGCCATATCCAAGCGATATGGGTATTATGCGTTGCTATTAGGGTTGTTGGTAGTGCTTACACGCGTACTCCTCACACATCATTTTCTAAGTGATGTCCTCATAGCAATCTGGCTTGCTTGGGTAGAAGTGAGCTTGCTGGTATGGGTCATCAGGCAAACGAAGTTTAGTGGTTGCGTGTCCTGACTATGAGAAAGATTTTCTTGCTGGTCTTGTATTTCCTATGTGCCACCTCTTTTGCCCACGAGGTAAGTTCTCAACCTGCATGGTACAGTTGGGATAGTCAGCATCAACAGGTCACCTTACGCCTAGAGTTATACCTAACATCGGCTTGTCCGCATTGCCATAAAGCAGATCAGTTCTTCCACACACTAGAGCAACAGTATCCTTGGCTGGAAGTCCACCGTTACTTCATAGATCAAGATAAACTCGCACTCAAACAGTTTTATGGTCGGGTCCAGGCGTTGCATGAAAATAATTTTGCGCTGCCAGCCATGTTTTTCTGCCAGACACATTGGGTTGGCTTTAAATCAAAAGATAACAGTGGGCGGATTTTGAGTAGCAATCTAGAATACTGTCGCAACAGCTTGCAAAAGCAGCAAATAATATCACCGCAGGCACTCCTAAAATTGCAGCAACAAGCCGTAGCCAATCAGATGATTAATTTCTCCTACAAACACGCTAATGATTTGTCTGCGGTTGTTTTGGCGAGTTTGCTTGATGCTTTTTCGCCATGTAACTGGTTTTTTATAATTGCTTTTTTAGCTTTCTTGTGGTTACATCCGTGGGAAGTCCGTCAGGAATTGATATTGGGAATTTCGCTATGCCTTATCTTAGTGGTGATTCATTTCATCCAGGGGCACTACACATATTTGGTTAATTCCGGATCGATTCTATGGCGAATTTGCAACGTTATTATGGGTTTTTTGTTGTGCAACATGGTCGCGAAACAACATAATGCGCGATATGTTGCTATGTTGACTGCGCTTATTGGTATGGTGTTTGTTTATCTTAATCAGCAATCTTGCCATTACAATCTGCTCTATATGTTCGAACAAAGGTTATCTGTACAACCATTGGCACACAGCGTGCGTACTGCATATGAATGTTTATATCAGTTCTGTTATGTGATCCCGTTGTTGGTGGTTTTGTTGATATGGATGCTGTTGCATCGTTGTGCATTTGCTAAGCGGCACCTGCCACGTTATGAGATACTGGCCAGAGCATTTTTGCTATGCACGGGGCTATTGCTCATAATATACCCACATGGTTTGAGTGTGGTCGCTGTTTTTTATGCGGTAGCAGCGGTAACTGTCATAGCAACGGTATGGTTTTCAAAAATCTCACCCAAGAGTAAAAACGCATGACTCCAGATCTACCCACACAGGCAGTTGCGAGAAAATTAAAAATTATTTTGGTTTGTATGCAGTATGATTATGGCGTGAAAGCGCGTGGCTATTCTTATGAGTATGTGAATTTTTATCAAGTGCTTGTAAGCATGGGGCATGAGGTAATTTTGTTTGATTTTATGGAACACTTGGAGCAAGTTGGTCGATCCGCAATGAATCAACAGTTGTTACACATGGTGCGCGCAGAAATGCCGGATATGGCCTTTTTTTCACTGTTTCGTGATGAGATCGAGCCAGCAACCGTGCTGGCACTGCGATCCATTACTAAGACCTTGTGTTTTTTTCATGACGATACCTGGCGGGTGACATTTTCTCGTTTTTGGGCGACCCAATTTGAGTACTTTACCACGCCTGATGTTTATGGCGTGTACAAATATCAACAATTGGGCTTGACTGGGGCGATTCACTTTCCTTTTGGGTGTAATCAACAGTTGTTTCAGAATATGTACCTGGAAAAACAATTTGATATATCGTTTGTTGGTGCATGGCATCCATATCGAGCATGGTTGCTGGATGGCCTCAAGAAGCAGGGCTATCGGCTGGCCATAGCAGGTTCCGGGTGGCCCCAAGGGACTATTTCCTATCAAGATATGGTCAAATTATTTAACCAAAGCAAGATTAATATAAACTTATCAAACTCTATTTCCTATGATGCAAGATATTTGCTGTCCAGCCCTAGAGCATTGCTCAATACGTGGCGATCGCCGAAAAATATTGAACAATTAAAAGCCAGGCACTATGAAATCAGCGCTTGTGGTGCATTCCAATTGTCCTATTATGTTGAGGGATTAGAACGACAATATGTTATAGGTGAAGAAATTGCTATCTATCTCAATCGCTGTGAATTAATTGAAAAAGTAGCCTTTTATTTGCAAAATGAAAATTTACGTGAGGAAATTGCACAAAGAGCTTACCAAAAAAGCATGGAAAGTCATTTGTTTGAGACAAGGTTTACACATACATTCGCGAAAATGGGACTGCTCGATGTTAACGAATGAGCCATCAGTCTGCGTGTGTGTGCCGACATATCAGTCAGCCAAAACCATCCGTGAAACCATACAATCGCTGCTTGATCAGAGTTATCGGAACATCACCATCCATGTCGTTGATAATGCCTCCACGGATGATACCCTGACCCTTGTGCAACAATTTGAAGATGCCAGAATTATCTTGCACACAAACCAAGAGCATGTGTCAGGCGAGCAAAACTTCAATAGGTGCATCAATTTAGCTCATGGTGACTATTCGGCCATTTATCATGCGGATGATGTCTACCTACCCGACATGATTATGCAGGCCTGTTTTTTTCTACAGAATCATGATGTCGGTGTGGTGTTGACCGAAGCTTATCTTATCGATAGCTTTTCCAAGGTGACAGGGGTGCTTAAAACCCCGATAGATGTTGTCAGCAGTGACTCGACCTATGATTTTAAAACTTTGTTCCAAGCAGTGATGAAGCATTATAATTTTATGATTTGTCCCAGTGCAATGTTTAAAACCGAGGTACTCAAACATACAGTTACTAACTGGTCTCAACCCAAATTTGGTAACAGCGCTGATTTAGATGTTTGGTTTCGTGTTGCCAAAGCTCACGGTGTCGGTATATTGCCGCTGCCATTGATGCGCTATCGCTTGAGTCAACAACAAGCATCTCATCTCGTGAGACGCGGCGTTGAGCGTCCTGACTTTTTTCATGTCATGGATCACTATTTGTCGCAACCAGAGGTGCAAGCTATGGTTAACCAAGAAGATTTGCTGCATTATGCCGATCTTGAAAGAAGAAATAAGGTCATGCGCGCTACGAGTCATTTCATGGAAGGTCATTTGGTCAAGGCCAAGGCACTATCAGAGTCGTGGCGATCAACGCAACTGTGGCGGGCTGCTATAAAAAATAAACGAGGAAAACTGACTTTGTGCTTGAATAGTTTATTGCGGATCTTCATCTTATTTCGTCTGCATAAAACCGGTAAAATAGTATTTTCGCGTCTACTGAACTGGGTTGCCCGATGAATATATTTATCGACCCCGCTTATAAAGCCTACTATGAAAACCGATTATTCGATGCAGATAATAAAGTGCTCAATCGAGATGGCACTTTATTGCCATATATAAGGTTGAAGGCATGGCTAGAATCCAAACAATATTGCGTACAAACTGCAGATTTTTTGTATGATTCGAAAGATGTCGAGATCACTGCTAGTTATTTTTCTTTCGGCTTATTAGACAATTTAGATATCTTAGCAAAGCACAAAAACATTCGTTTGCAGGGGTTTGTGATTTTCGAGCCGCCGGTGGTTGCGCCAGACTTATATAGACAGCTGCCCAAACTAACTCGTTTATTTGACACAGTGTACTTGCATAATGTTGTTGGTGATGGCTATTCTCTGCAAGGGGTTGCCACGTATAAATTAAAGAAATTCTACTGGCCCCAACCGCATAACGATGTCTTGTTGCCCCTATGGAAAAATACTGCGCGCAAGCGGCGGGTGGTGGTGATCAACAGTCATCATAAGCCCACCAATAATCATCAGGAACTCTACAGCCAGCGAATTGCTGTCATGGCACAATTGGCCGAATATGATCTGGTGGATTTGTATGGCCATAATTGGGATAAATGGTATAGCAGAACATCCCTTTGGTGGCCTTATTGGTCGAATTACTCGGTTTTGCGCCGTATCTATCAAGGATCGTGTGCATCGAAATTGGATGTGCTCAGCCAATACTATTTTTGCTTGTGTTTTGAAAATTCGACCATGCTGGGTTATGTTACGGAAAAATTATTTGATTGTTTATATGCTGGCACAATTCCGATCTATTTAGGCGCACAAGATATTGAAGAATGGATACCCAAAGATGTTTACATCGATTACCGGCAATTTGCTAATATAGCTTGTTTGACTGAAAAACTGCAGAGCATGAGCACGCGAGAGATCCTAGGCTATCAAGAGGCGGGCAGAGATTTTCTGCAAAGTCAATCTGGGGCTTATTTTTACAGTTCGTTACACGATATGTTTAAAGAGGTTGTATGACAAGAAGACTGATTACTTACAGTGGCTACGGGTTTTTTATAGTGTGGCTAGTGCTGATGCTCAGCACCCTGTTTACATACGAGGGTTCTAAAATTTACTATGGCGTATTTAGCCTGATTTTTTTATATCTCTTGCTGCAAGCTCTGTTTAGTCCTCTTAATTTTAGTTACTTATTTCTTAGCATCATGATGTGGCTGGGATTTTGGGCAAAATTCACCTATCATTCTTTGTTGCATTTTCCTTATCAGGAAGCGGTTGGTAATTTTGTTGCCACTCCTGCAGCAAACGATCATATTTTGTTGGTTGCATCAATAGGGGGCCTTGGTATTTTGCTGGCACGTTATGGTTACCAATGCTGGTTCGGGCATGAAGGTTTACAGCTGCCATTGCAAGATCTAAGCATTGTTCCTAGATGGTACCGTCGATATAGATCTACTTGTTTGCTGGCATTTATCTTAAGTATGCTGGGGGTATTCGCCCTCAATTTTTACTTGGGGATATTTATGGTAGGCATTGCACCACAAACAATTTTAATGTGGCCGTTAAATGCAATGATAAGTTGGGCATTGAGCATAGGCTATGCGTTGATGGTGAGTACGATGTTATGGTGGGAAATACATTTAAAGCGAGATTTGCAAACTGGGTATTTGGCGCAGTTGCTTGAAAGCGCGTTAATGTCTGTTGCTATACTAAGTCGCGCCATTTATATTTTTCATGTGGTTCCTGCGGCCCTTACTTGGTATGTTCATCGGCATGCAGCCAAACCACTCGAACGGAAAAAAATTATTCAATTATTGTTTTTATCTGTGGTATTGTTTTTTGCCAGTTTGCAAATGGTGAGCGTATTGCGAGTCTATTACTATGAAGGACTCAGTTGGTCTGCAGTAGAAGTTAGAAGCCCACTTTTTGTCAAAATATTCAGTCAGTTGGTGTTAGACCGTTGGCTTGGGGTAGAAGGAGTTATGGCTGCATCTGCAAGTGAAATGAAAGGGTGGTATACCTTCAAGCAGGCGCTGTTAGAGAAAGCGGAAATCGGTAAGACTGGGATATATCAAACTATCGCGCGATCGCATTACAGTAATATCGACAATAAACGCTTTATATTCGGTACCCTCCCTGGATTAATAGGATTTTTATATATTTCTGGCTCACTGTTCTGTGTAATTATAGGAGCTTTTTTCTTCACCTTTGTTATGATGCTGGCAGAACGAACGGTAAGGTTGCTTACCCATAATCCTTTTTTATGTGCCTTATTTGCCATGACTATCGCGAACACTGTGGCGCAATTTGGTGTGGCACCGCGGATGGTGATTAAACAGTATCTGCTGATTTATATATACATAGGGATTATTGCTTTGCTACAACGTGGATTCCTTTACCCACGTTGGCTGGGTGCGCGTTGGTTACCAGAGCGTGGGTTATGAGATGAGTTCCCGACTATTGTTGATGGTGTGCGCTTGGAAACTTGGGAGTTAAGATTGTTATCTGGATTGTGGGAGTTTGTGTGAAAAAAGCATTAATTACGGGAATTACTGGACAGGATGGATCATATCTTGCCGAATTTTTATTGGCCAAGGGCTATGAAGTGCATGGCATCAAAAGAAGGGCGTCAAGTTTTAATACTGAACGTTTGGACCATATTTTTGAAGATCCGCACACGCAAGATCGTCGTTTGTTTTTACATTATGGCGATATGACAGACTCGTCTAACTTGATTCGTTTAGTAGCAGAAATCAAGCCTGATGAAATATATAATTTAGCTGCACAATCGCATGTTGCTGTGTCCTTTGAATCACCTGAATACACAGCGGATGTTGATGCCTTAGGAACGTTGCGACTTTTAGAAGC
>DAIOSQ010000103.1:0-6629 GCA_036752465.1 Legionellaceae bacterium
TGGGAATAGCTCTTATTTTCCTTGAATTTTGTTCCAGATCCCCGGACCTATCTAAGTTCATGCGCTGGGGTTTTACTGATGTTTCGCAATAAATTAAAAAACTCGTTCCTTTTACCCTCTAAGCAATATTTTGCATACACATGACACAGCCCACTGCAGATACCCCCTGAGTCAAGATGTATAGATAGATGATGAGACTGAGCGAAAGCCTCTAATTTAGTTATAATTATCTTTTGGTTAATAAACTCTAAACTCATAAAAAATTCCATAAAAAATTAATGGTTTTTAAATCCATGCCTCGATAAAAAGGAGGATAATAATTATCCTTCTTTTCGTGGTATAATTGCATCTGGTTTTGTTTCGTGGGGTGCTGCTTTTTTGAATAAATATAATTTCTGAAGAAACGCGCTCTTGCTCCAGACTAGTTTACCACTCGTACAAATCAAGTTAGATTCTTTTTCAGCTTGTATATCCTCCGCTTCTAAAGTTGGTTTATTTAGCAGACTACCTCTTTTATATAGGTCTACAAACGTTGTTAGAGCAGAAAACATTGAAGCATCATCAGGCTGCGAAAGGCGATTGCATTTAGGGTTCTTTTCAAAATATTGTAGATAAGAATTAACAGCTCCTTGCATAAGGTCTACATTGACTTTATGCATTTTCTTTGGGACTTCTTCAAGAACAGCAACTTGAGGTTGAGCTTGAAGAACACGATATGCTAATTGATCTAGCTTGGTGAGAACGCCATCAATCAACGACTGAAAGCCCTCGGTAAGTTGCAATTCTCGGTCATATGCGTCAGCAATTAGTATAGCTATCGCATCATCTTTAAGAAAATCAACATCTCTTAGTTCAGATCTATGGCTATTTATAAAAAGAAGAGATTTAATTACCCTAATTGAACGGGGGAATGCTTGGGTACAAGATGGATTGTTAAAATAGGGTGTAAACCCACTATCTTGTAAACTTCTCCACTGAATAAGTCCCGGCATATCTTCCCTATCACCATGCAAATCCGTTTGTCTAACTCTTGGTAAAGGACCAAATATGCTATCTAATTTTACTGCATAGCCAACATCAATACATACGGACTGCCCATTATCTCGGGTAACTATATTATTACTCCCAATAGCATCTACTACAATTCTTCCGGTGCGTTGATATATATCAATTAATGTTCTGACTATTTCTTCGTCATTTGCTTGACGTCCTTCGACAAAGGGACATAACCAACCCTTATGTGTCGTTCCTCTCAGATCTACACACTCAAATGGTCTAGCCGGAATCCCAGGGTTTATTTCATTCCAAATTTTAATTGATCGTTCGATAGTATCGAGGCTCATCGCTACATGATCCTCTTCTTGTTCAACAACAGCTAAGCTGTATTGTTCCTCTGTAAGGTCTGAGCTTATCGGTAATGGTTCTTGGTTAATTTGCTTTTTCAGTACACCGACTATTGTCGTTCCTTGAACAACACGATAGGCTCTGTTGTAAGTTCCCAATCCAAGAAATTCTAATTTGACTAGCATATGCGCGAACCAAAATAATATAGTGTGTGCTAATTATACGCAATAATCTGATTCAAGTCTATGATTAGTCTCTTCCAGTAGAAAATGGGTTGTGTCACAAAAACTTTCAACAAGCCCTAATCATATCGAAAAAAAACTTCTGTTGAATCTAACAAATGGCTTAATTTGGATGTAAAACTATCGCTTGGCTCAATCCGCCACGCACTATCCAACGTCAAAGTAGCGGCTACTTGGCTATTTTGGTAGCGAATTTGAACCATACATTTGCCCGGATGCGCTTTTAGCAACGCCACCAGTGAGCTCAAACGAGTTGCATGTGCCGGTGTTAGCTGCACTTGTAAACATTTGGCAAATTTAATCCTCGCATCTACCATGTTATATATCTGGGTAGCGAGCATTTTTAATTTTCCGGTGAATTTATCCTGGCTCAGTTCACCTTCGATCACCAGAATATTGCCTATCGTGACTATGGTCTGGACTTGTTCATAGATCTCAGAAAATGCGACCACGTCAAATTGTCCGCTTTGATCTTCCATCGTGATAATATGCAAGATCTTGCCACTTTTGGTGAACACTTTGCGCACGTGCGACACCATAGCACAAAGACAGCCTTTTTTTCCGCTTGTTTGCAGCAGCTTGGGGATGGCAGAGGCATATGCACGCAACTCTTCTTGGTAACTTGCCGCGGGATGACCCGTTAAATATAACCCAAGGGTTTCTTTTTCTCCATCCAGACGTTTCTGAATACCCCAGTCCGCGGCAGGCAGGTAATGCTCCTCATTTTCCTCCTGAAACATAGCAAACATATCGTGCTGCCCACTATGCTGCTGGTAATGAAATTGTGAGCCAGTTTGCATCGCTTTTTCGATAGAAACAAATAACATAGCCCGCGACACCCCCCACTCATCCATCGAGCCGCTTTTAATCAGTGCTTCCAAAACACGTTTGTTAAGTTTGCGCGAATCCATGCGTTTACAGAATTGAAATAATCCGTTAAATGGACCGGCCTTGTCGCGCTCGGCCACAATACTCTGGATAATGCCCTCCCCAACCCCTTTAATCGCCCCTAGTCCATATAAAATGACCGCATCATCGCTGACTTTGAATGCATACGCAGAAGCATTGATCGATGGCGACTTGACGGTGATATGCATTTGTTCACATTCGTTGATGAATATCACCACTTTGTCTGTATTGTCCATATCAGCTGATATCACGGCGGCCATGAAGTATGCCGGATAATTTGCTTTAAGCCAGGCTGTTTGATATGCAACCAGAGCATAAGCGGCTGAGTGTGATTTATTGAACCCATAACCAGCAAATTTCTCCATCAAATCAAAAATTGCCGTCGCCAATTGCTCATCCACCCCGCGGCTAACTGCACCTTGCCTAAAGACAGCACGTTGCTTAGCCATTTCCTCTGGTTTTTTCTTGCCCATTGCTCTTCGTAAGAGATCTGCAGCGCCCAAAGTATAGCTGGCTAATACCTGAGCAATTTGCATCACTTGTTCTTGGTACAAAATCACGCCGTAGGTTGGTTTTAAAATAGGTTCCAAATCGGCATGCGCATATTCCACACGCGCACGACCGTGCTTTCTATCGATGAAATCATCCACCATACCAGATTGCAACGGACCCGGACGAAACAATGCCACCAAGGCGATGATCTCCTCAAAGCAATCGGGTTGCAGCCTGTGGATCAAATCTTTCATACCGCGCGATTCAAGTTGGAACACGGCAGTGGTTTGACAGGATTTTAGTAAAGCAAAGGTGCTATCGTCTTGCAGCGAAATTGCATGTATATCAATATCAGCAAGCTGTTGTTGCTGACGATTTTGATTAATGGCGCGGATAGCACAATCAATAATGGTTAGGGTGCGCAAGCCTAAAAAATCAAATTTAACCAAACCCACGGCTTCAACATCGTCTTTATCAAACTGACTGACAATTTGCGTAGAACCTTGTTCACAATAAACGCCAGTAAAGTCTGTCAGTTCAGATGGAGCAATGATAACCCCCCCCGCATGTTTGCCAGCATTGCGTGTAATGCCCTCTAGTTTTAAGGCTAAATCAATGAGCTCTCTAACATCCTCCTCTTCATGGTAACGGCGCTTTAACTCGGCTTCCTGTGTAAGTGCCACTTGTAAAGTCATCCCCACTTCAAATGGAATCATTTTGGCCAGTTTATCAACAAACCCATAGGGATGGGCCATGACGCGGCCAACATCGCGCACCACCGCCTTGGCAGCCATTGTGCCAAAAGTAATGATTTGTGCGACACATTGACGTCCATATTTTTGCGCAACATACTCAATCACGCGATCACGCCCTTCCATACAAAAATCGATATCAAAATCTGGCATTGAAACCCGTTCTGGGTTCAAAAACCGTTCAAATAAAAGATCGTAATGCAACGGATCAAGATCGGTAATTTTCAAAGCATATGCCACCAATGAGCCGGCACCTGAACCACGTCCAGGCCCCACTGGCACCCCATTTTGCTTGGCCCACTGAATAAAATCGGCAACAATTAAAAAATACCCGGCAAACCCCATAGAATTAATCACGGCCAATTCCAGATCTAAGCGCGATCGATAATTCACGTGCTCAATCTCACGCTGTTGACTGATCTGCTCCATCCGCTCGGCTAAGCCTTGATGCGCTAATTTAGAAAGATAGCTTTCTATAGACGTTTGCTCCGGCGTGGGAAAGTTAGGTAAAAAGCTGTGTCCTAAATCAATGGTGACCGTGCAGCGCTTAGCTATTTCCACGGTGTTTTGTAACGCATGCGGAATATCGGCAAATAATTGCACCATAGCATCTGCACTTTTTAAATATTGTGCTTTTTGGTAGGTACTAGCCCGTCGCGGATCAGCTAAAGTTAACCCTGCATGAATACAGACCCTGGCTTCATGGGCATGATAATCTTCCTCATCCAAAAAACAAACCGCATTGGTGGCAACCAATGGTAGCTGCAGGGTATTCGCTAGGGTAAGGACCTGCTCGTTATAATAGCTTTCATCACGCCGTGCTGTGCGTTGAATTTCTAAATAAAAACGATTAGGAAACAACCGCATCCAATTTTGGGCACGCGCCATTGCCAAAGGACTGTCATTCGCAAGCAACGCTTGCCCAATATCACCGTCAGCGGCTCCCGATAACGCGATTAAGCCTTCGTGATACCTTGCTATCCACTCACGCTGCACAATGGGCTGACCATTTGTTTGACCTTCCTGGTAAGCTTTAGATACTAAGCGTTTCAAATTAAGATAACCGGCTTCATTTTGACAAAGCAGCAGTAATCCATAGGTGTGTTCAGCCGATGTTGTATCAGCACACAATACATCACAACCGATAATTGGCTTGATGCCTGCTGCTAATGCCGCCTGATAAATTTTAACGGTAGAGAATAAGTTGCCAAATTCTGTGACGGCTACAGCGCGCATACCGCGCGCGGGTAAAGCTTGCATTAGGGCAGGTACACGCAGCAAGCCATCAACCATAGAGTACTCAGTGTGTACACGCAAATGCACAAATTGTTGTTGCATACCAACCTATGACAGTTTGAAAAATATGTTAACCCTGTTCGGAGTAACCTGAAAAAAGGAGCTGACGCACGTAACATGCTGATTTGTATCTTCTAAACGGAATTTCAGCCTATTTTAGGAAAGCCAGCTGGAATCTATTTTTTGCGAAATTGATGATTTTTGCAAGGAAATAGATAAAAATATGCCGCAGCATGTGCGAAGCAAGCAAGCAAACCATTCCTCACCACAAGGAAAAACTTCCTGTTTTGTGCCTCGCTTGATAAGACGGATGCGTTGTAGAGATCTCTAAGTACTTGCCCGCGGCATTGCGGGCGCGGGGGATAATCAAATATTATTGATCTAATAATTGACACAAATTCAAAAAGTAGGCATAATGTCTTCCGTTTTGCTTAAAGGTGCGATTATGTTAAAGTTTGCAATATTAAATGATATTTCAATGAAAAATAAGGCAAAAAAAACTCCTGATACTGTCTTAGATACGGAATTATCCGCACAAAAAGCCATAGTAACATTAGGACTCTTTCAACCTACTAAGAACCCCGAAGGCACTCACATGGACAGCGAACGTCTTGCTGAACATAATCAAGCTGCTGCTGCCGAATATGGAAGTAGAAACAGGGACTATATTAGCCTAATTCCAAAACCACGCATCCTCCGAGAAACTTATAAGTCTTCTTGATGCAAACAAACCAATGGTTGGATTTACAAAGATCGATGCGGGTCAAACGCATCGCGAATGGCATCGGCCAATAAATTGCTGGCCAGTACCAAAAAAAACATACAGCTAAAAGCTGACGCCATGGGCCACCAAATTAAGGGCTCACGCGAGAGCTCTAAACGCGCGGCGTTGATCATATTGCCCCAACTAATAGTCATGGGCGATACACCTACCCCAACGTAAGCCAGCACGGCCTCTGCCAGCACTAAAAAACTGAAATCCAACACTATGGTGATAATCACAATATGCATAACATTGGGCAATAAGTGTTTAACAATGATTTTTAGCGAATGACTGCCTAACACTTTAGCCGCCACAACATAATCCATTTCACGCAATTTCAAAGTTTCTGCACGCAGCAAACGACATAAGCTGGTCCAGCTGGTCACCCCCAAAATCATGCACAACGCGAATAAACGTGCATCTGCACTTTGGGTCAGGTTGGTAAACTGATCCGGATGATTGGCAATATACGTTTGCATCGATAAGACCGAAGCCGTGATTAGCAATACCCCGGGGATCGAGCTCAACGTGGTATAGATGTACTGGATGATATCATCAACGACGCCGCCATAATAACCCGCGCTTAACCCTAAAAATAGAGCGATCGGCATCATAAACAATGTCGTTAATAACCCAATGATAATCCCGGTGCGAATACTTTTTACGGCGTAGTAAAAAATATCCTGTCCAATTTTACCGGTACCCATCACGTGTAACTTTCGCGACAGTAAGTACCCAGCAAACACCATAAAAATACAGCCAAATAATGTCAATAAAGCACTGATGCGTACTTTATTCAATTGGTATAAATCACGGACGCGCAATAAGGGG
>DAIOSQ010000104.1:0-5007 GCA_036752465.1 Legionellaceae bacterium
TAATGTCTATCCAACAACACTACCCCAATCGCCGCTTGGAAAAGCGCTCAACTACCCCCTGTGTCAGGATAGATGTCGCCTCTGATTGAAAACCCAAATGGGCAATTGGAGGTGAAACATGAGTAAATTATCAACAGAAGCAAAGCAGGCGATCGTTGAAAAAGTATTGGCAAGAGATGGCAGAACAGTAAAAGAAATCGCTGAAGCGCATAATGTTGGTTATTCTACATTATCTAAATGGGTAAGAAAAAGCCTAAATGGTGTTATAATCAACTCAGAGAAGCCTGTGAAAAACAGTCAAGTATTATCACTATCTGAGCGTTTTCAACACTTGATGGCAACAGCCTCACTAGATGAAACGGCGACAGGGATTTACTGCAGAGAAAATGGGCTTTATGCTGTTCAACTGACACAGTGGAAAAACGCGTTTATGACAAAAGAATCCACGATAAAAAAACAAGATAACATCGCTGAGCTAAAAGCTTTGCGCCTTGAGGTCAAACAGCTAAAACAAGATGTTAAACGTAAAAATAGCGCGCTCGCTGAAGCAACGGCCTTGTTAATTTTGAAAAAAAAAGCTGCGTTGATTTGGGGGGAAGCCGAGGACGATTAATCAGTCCGGCTGATCGAAAACAGGCTGTTATTTTGATTACTGAAGCCTGTAATGCTGGCGCTCGCAAACTTAAAGCCTGTGATACTTTAGGGCTTTCAATGCGCACAATTGAACGCTGGGAAAAAGAAAATGGGCTTCAAGATCAACGCAATCTGGTTAAACGTGTTCCAATGAATAAATTAACCCAAGAGCAACGTAACATGGTTATTTCAACAGCAAATAATGCGACATATAGAGACTTACCTCCGTGCAAAATTGTACCTCTATTGGCTGATGCAGGCCAATATATTGCTTCTGAATCAACGTTTTATCGTATTTTACGAGCAGAGAATCAGTTGGCGCATAGACTGGCAAGCCGTTCAGCCAAACATCACCGCCCTGAGGCTTACCAGGCTAATGGTCCTAATCAAGTTTGGACTTGGGACATAAGCTATCTCCCCACACAGGTCGCTGGTCTGTACGTCTATTTGTATATGATCGTTGATATTTATAGCCGCAAAATCGTCGGATTTAGTGTGCATAATCAGGAACTATCGTCACACGCCGCCAACTTGATCACGCAGGCCTGTATGGATGAGGGAGTGCTTCGAGATCAATTGGTTTTGCACTCAGATAATGGCGTTCCTATGAAAGGCGAGACCATGCTTGCTACGCTTGAAAAACTGGGCGTTGTCCCATCGTTCAGTCGTCCTTCGGTTAGCGATGACAACCCGTATTCTGAGGCCCTATTTCGAACGGTAAAGTACCACCCAACGTTCCCTATGTTGGATAAATTTGAAACTATTTTAGATGCACGGCAATGGTCAGAAAAATTTGTTCATTGGTATAACTATGAGCACCTGCATAGTGCTCTTAAATTTGTAACACCACAACAACGTCTTGAGAAGCTTAGTTTAGAAAATTTTAAATTCTGCCGTAGGTGTATTTCACCGAACGCATACGTTGAGGCGGCACTAGGCCTTGACTTAACACTCTCTGTTTATTTATAATACAGAAATTATTTTTTTCGTGTTGCATATGCCGAGCCCTGTTTATCTGGTTTGCCGTCGTGATGATAAAAAGTCCATTCGCTATCAATGGGACACGGTTTCTACGCCCTCTGGACAGATAGACATTGGTCCGTTGTTCACAGTTTGGGTCGCGCAGTATCGGTCGTTTTGCACTTTATCAGTGTTTTTTGGCACGGCCGTGCGCGATCTGCATGACAAGATTAGCCTAGAGAAAACCCTCCCCGTTCCAGTACTGACGCCTGAGATATTCAACGCATTACGGTCTATTCAACGTCTCAAGCGCTTACAGCAACCATTCACCATGACTTTGACTAGGGCGCAGCTGACTGAGTTAGATGCGCTGTTGGCAGAGATGTCTATCAGTGAGCAATCTGAGATACTGGACACCATGGCTGATCTCCTCAAAGATGGGGTGCATTCGCATTCGCATGCGCATGCGGTTGGGATTGATTTTTCCGAAGTGTTTTGGGTTCAAGCCGGGCAGTCTGCGCCGGCGCATTATCGACCAGATGTGGATCGGGTGGTTACTACCTTAGCAGCGTATCAACAACAGACGGCTGCGTTTTCTTATCAATTGGCCAGAGTCTTTTTTGCTCGTATGGAATGGCGTTACTCCGGGCCAGCATCTCCCTCTTCATTGTCGAATTATTTTTATTCTGGTTGGCAGAGTGGTCCACTACAAAACAACGAATTTGCACACAATGATTTGACGCATATTTTAGAAGTGAAAAGATATTTAAAACACCGTAAATTTAATGAACAAATTATTCTGCGTTTGGGACCGCAAATCAATCTGGATGATTTGCGCTATTGCTATACGGATTTTATGCATTGCATACATCTGCGCGAAGTAGTGCTATTACTATCGGGGGCCCATTACACGCAAGCAGAGAATAGAGCACTAGTCATACAAATCATAGTCGGTTTGGCGAATGAATTTCAATGGCGATTTTTCCCACAGGTTTTTTTATTGACGAGACCTGTTGCAGTGGGATGGGTTCATGAATTGTACCCAGATTCTGTGGAACAATCAGGGTTTCGGGCTTTAACGGAAGAGAGCGGGTATTATTTATCGGATCCGCAGGTGTTTGCAACGATTATTCGCAACCTCCAAACAAGCGCAGAGCTGGTGACTATGCCAGTAACAGATATGTTCGATGTCACGCAACAAGTCGGCACGCAACAGCAATCCACTTACATTATAAACTCAGGAGAGCCCACGGATAAGTATCGTAAATCCAAACATTTTGACGCGCAGCAATTGAAAGCGCAATTGAGTTTTACGGTGACGCAACAGTATACACAGACGCGTGAATTGACCCAAAATCAAACGCTACAACAAGAACAACAGCTTAATCAGCAGCAAGAACTGTCGCAAACGCAAGCACGCCAACAACAACGTAAAGAGCAAATGGTTTTCAATCCATTTCGGTCTACTGTGTCGTTTAACGAGTTTTATTCTCAATTGTATGACAGAGCGGTGCAGCGCCAGACAAGGCCTGATTCGCAGACTCAATTATTAAGCAGCAATGGTTATTACACGGAATATCATGCCAAAACGAATTTGCTGTCGCGTTTGATACGCGATCAGGATTTTCGCTTAAAAGTCACGGCTACTATTTTCGGACGTTTTTCCTATAACCCCGATGTGACGGGACTATCCAAACATTCCTTTGTGCAAATGGATTGGTACGTTGCCGATTATTTGTTAGGTAGAATGACGCAAATCGTGGATGGTTTGGATCCGGAATCTCTGCGGTTGGAAGAAGGTTTGTATTCTATAATGATGTCTCCTTTGTATGGTTTTCCTACTTTGATTGAGTATCATGGAGAATTTTACGATAAGCCGTCGACGGATGTCTCGCATCTCGGGGTGCTCTCCATGGTAGGGTATGAGTCAGGAAAGCCCAATCTCTACCAATCAGTGATTCAAGCATCCGCTTTGTGGCGCGAAGAAGATTTTGCGTTGACAAAGATTTCAGAAACCGGTCGTGCTGCTTTACGCGAGACAATACACGCTCTGCTGACTTTGTTTCGGCCTAATCATCCACAAAAGCTAGAGGATGCAGCGCTATTTCGGGGGCATATCACTGTTTTATATAAAGTACATTGCCCGACGATGGATTTGTCACCTTTTAAGCGATTTTTAGACTCGTTTCCAGAATTGAACCGCGATTACTGCAAAATTATGTTATATCCGATTTTGAAGGGTTATCGCGCTAGAGCAGAAAAATTTGTATTCCTAATTCAAGAGTTAGAAAAGCGCGCACTGTTGAAGAATTTTCGTAGAATCTTTTTTGATTATGCGCCCATCATTAGTTCTGTTTCGGATTTATTGCAGACAGAGCAATTTTCTTTTACGGTTGCAGAAACAACCATCAGAGATAATTATTTTTCCCCATCACACTATAACCAGTTTCGCACAGAAAAAACGCCTTTATTTTTGCAGATAGCACAAACCACCCCGCTTGGTCAGGATCCAACAGCATGGCCGCCATTTGAAACGTTTGTCCATCATTTTTTACTCTTCACTAGTAAACAAAATATGGATATTCATCATATTGAATTCAAAACGTTGCAAAAATTTTGGCAACGCATTGATGCCAAAATGTATCAATATTATCAAGGGGATCTCGAGGCAACTGAGCATAGCATGCACTTGCTCGTCAAAAAAATAATTTGTCCCAAACAAGGCTTAGTGATAGCGCCAGTATGTCTTGCCATGACCATTCTAAATGGGATAGAACAACGCATCGAAAATGGCATGCGCCATGACTTTTTGGAAGAGACGCTCGTAGAGTGGGATGGCGTGTCCTTATTACGCACCGATTCGTTACATGCGGGTTTGCATGATGGATTTGGAGTCGTAACAAAAGAAATGGCGGTAGAAATCACGCAATTACGCCTGCTGTCTGAAAGAGGCGATACCTTTCATCTTGCAGATTGTTATAAAACCTCTTATCGATTTTCTGCCCAAGAATTAAAAACGTTGTTGGATGAGCAATGCATCGTGCAGACGGGTGTGTATGACACGTTCTTGATTAAAATATTTCGTTATTTAGGTTGTCAGTCTTTGCGCGAGCCGATTCATTTTTATCGACAATTACATCAATTTGATCCACAACAAATCGATCCGGTGTATGTTTATTTTAGACATATGTTATTTGGCTATTTTGTGTTAACCAAAACGGGTGCGCATTATACACGACCTAGTGATTTCAAGACGTTATATCAAGAGTTTGTGGATTATTTGTTGAGGAAAAAATATAGTCCAGCGAATAATGCTTATCTACCCGAAGAGTTCCAGGCGCGGGCGAAAGAAGATCCAACTAAAGTGATGAGAGACAAGATCACAGGAGAATATAAAGCTATTATAGCGACCTG
>DAIOSQ010000104.1:5034-6580 GCA_036752465.1 Legionellaceae bacterium
GTGTGCGAGATTTTTATGCCAATTTACAAGCCATAAAAATTGAAACAAATTCCGATTATAAATACAGTTTGTGGGTTTTTTATGCTAAATATCGTTCCAAAGCCTCCGAGATAGAAAAAGGCTTGGCTTACATTGGTATGAATCTGGCTCCTACCTTTGAAACGATTCCATTGGTATTTAAGAAAAAATTTGCAGTTCAACATGTAGCAAAGTTTTTTTTAGTGCATCAAGAAGAATTAAAAAAGTCCAGCCACATTTTTAATAGTTATCCTAATATTTTAATTGGCTTGATGGTCGCAAAAATTAGAGAAACGTTTGCAGCGACTGTGGCGAATAAATCAGAAGCCGCGGGATGTGGGAAACAAATACTCAATGCAAAAAAAATGATTTTATATAATTGGCTAGAATCTAATTTTCCACACAGGAGCATCGAACAGTTCACCCATAATGTGGTTGATTTAGAAACATTGGTGACTGAATTTAGCGAATGGGCATTGGCAGACGATTATGAGCTCTTAGCAGAACCGGTTAATATTCTGCTGAGCCAACATAGCCAGATAAAAACAGTATTGCAAATTTTACAATTGATTGCACAACAACGTAATTTAGATCAATATCAAGCAGAGTGGATGCATGCATTCCTTGGCAGGTTGACCCAAGTTCCTGATTTGGTTGCTTCGCAAGCATATTTTCAAGAATTGTTGCCACCATTGAATACGGCTTGTATGACCTATGCCAAACCAGAATGGCTGATGCCGCTCTTGGATGTGACACGAAAATTGGTCGATTTGGACGCGACTGCAGCGGGTAAAACGCTGAAAACCTTGCTATTGCATTGCCCTTGGCAGCAAACAGAACCTCCCTTTTTCTTACAATATCATTTGTCAGCCGAGCAATTACAAGGTTTGGCAGCCGTACTGGCCGATACACCCGTGGATCTGTCACTGTTGGCATGTATTTTTCGCGAGAACCCTCAGACGGATTTTTCTGAAGTATATGCGGTATTCCATGCTTGCGATGCGGAGCAATCTGCTGCATTAGCGCAATTAGCCCTGTATATTCACCAACCCAATTCTGACCCGACGCTGGCGCAAATCATCGCGCAATGCAGCACGCATCCCAAAGCGGCGTTGTTGCTCTTGGCGCGCCTAACGTCCTTATATCACATTGATGCGACACGTATCCGTACTATTTTGACCAGCCCGGATATTAAGCAAGCAATTAAGCATTTAGAGCAAGCTTTGTATGCAGAAAATTTAGAACGCTTTGACTATGACCGCCAAGAAATTGCGCAATATATGGCAAAAATACGCAAAAAATCGCTGGTAGACGGCAAGGAAGATGAGCCTTTAGCGCAAGATGAGCAAGACAAATTGCTAGCAGACTATGAGACGATGATGTTTTATATGTTGCACAACCCTGTGCTTATTACACAAGATGAGCACGGCTTAGAGCAGGCGCTGACGATTCATCAATTGGATGAAGATCAATCCAAAACATTGTATCAATTATTCAGCGCCAAATTGCAAGATGAGACAGTAAGTGC
>DAIOSQ010000105.1:0-6251 GCA_036752465.1 Legionellaceae bacterium
GGTAGGTCCAGCTAGGACGCTTGACCACTGCTGGGGATGTGATTGCGGCGCATGACAGACACTCTGGGGATGGCGCAATACGGCAAACGCGGCACTTTCCATATCATCAAGCAGTTGCTGCTTCTGCAGCACTTGAGCGACCGCATGCAAAGCGTTATGCTCAGTCTGCAGCAAAGAAAGCACACTGCTGCTCAATAAGCCTAACAAAATCAGCACCATAGGCCAGATGAACCCTTGTTGCCGCATCATCCACGCACCCTAGCGACAAAAGACAAGCTGCGCGCTTGTGTGCTTAAAGCAATATGCAGCGCGGTCCAACGACCAAGCTGCTGCACAAAAATTTGGATATTTTTTATATGCTTGCTGACTTCGTCACGTTGGTGAAATTGATAATATACACCCAAGTCGCCTGAGCTTGCCTGTACACGGTATGTTTCATGCATCCATTCACCCACAAAAATGGGTGGCTCATAGTGAAAAGCCAATGGCTTAGCCAGCAGCAACCAAATCTTTGCGTGCTCAACCCCGATGTGTGCGATCGAAGCCACCTCTGCATGTGTGCAATCTGCAACCAATACTTCTTCCTGACGATAAAAACCAGGCTGATGATCGACTTGCAGTTGCCGTGGAGCAATGTTGAGCACGGACGCATATACCGAGCTCATGCGCTGGGTGGTTAAGGTTTTATCGGCAATAGTAAAAGCAGCCAAATTGGCCCCAGGCACTTGGATCAAATGTTGAAGATGCCTGCAGGGGGTAAATCCAGCCTGCATAACACTGATTTTGATGCGCGTCGCTAGCACCTGCAGTTCCATTTCTGCAGCCAGTTGTGTTCTAAATTCATCCACATGATGCTTGACCCGTGCATAACCATCACAAGTCATCCACATGATGACTGAGGCAATCGACACACTCAGCATCATTGAGATTAAGCTAAATCCCTTATGCTTCAGCATGGAGCCACGTTGTTTCATAGGTGTTTTCGGTTATCCAAGCCGCATTAAAAGCAGTTTGCGCCTGACGCAACAATTGATGTGTGTGCAACAGCTGCTGATAGGCAAGATACGAACCAGTCAACAGCAAGCAGATCATGACCACACACTCCAGCAAAGAAAAGCCACTCGTCTTTGATTTCATCCATTCTCCCAGAGACAGGTAGAATGGGCATAGTAATCTGTTTATGCTATGTTATTCAATCTATCTTTGCGAGGACGCCATGTATGCAGCGCAATACTTTTATCTTGCCACACCCAGGCATCCAAACCCTCTCGCCATACATTCCTGGCAAATCTGCGCAGGCCTTGCACGACGAGTTGGGCATCAGCGACATCATTAAACTGGCCAGCAATGAAAATCCTTATGGGTGCAGTCCTCAGGTATTAACCGCTTTAAGCAAACTAAGCGCCCTGGATCTCGCCACGTATTGTACTTCTCAAGCCCATCTATTGCGCGAAGTGCTGGCAGAAAAACTACACCTTAGTAAAGATTGTTTGTTGTTGGCGAATGGCTCAGACACTCTATTTTCCTTGCTGATGACAGGCTTTGCCCTGCATCAAAACAAGCATGTGCTCACGCATGAATATGCATTTATTACCTTTGCTATTCAAGCACAAACCTTAGGCGTGCCGCTGTACAGCGCAGCAATCGGTGCTAACTGGCAGGTCAATATCGATGCTTTACTTAACGCCTGCTCTGCACAGACCGCCATGGTCTATCTCGCCAACCCCAACAATCCTACCGGGGGCTTTATCCCTCACGCGGCGATTGAACGATTGCTGCAGCACATACCCGAAACCACCATACTGGTATTAGACGAAGCGTACCAAGAATATTTGCCGCACCAGCACGATCTCATCGCAAACATCTGTGCCTATCCAAATTTGGTGATCACCCGCACCTTCTCAAAAGCTTATGGGCTCGCGGGACTGCGATTAGGGTATGCCATCGGCAACCCACAATTGATTGCCTGGCTGTTGCGCATACAATTGCCGTTTATGGTCAACGTAGCCACCCTGACTGCTGGAATTGCCGCACTGCATGATGACGAGTTTGTGGGCAGCAGCGTGCGTCACAACCAACTGGGATTAGAGCAAATGCTGCATGGATTACACGCACTACAGGTAACGTGTTTACCCGCTTACGGAAATTTTGTGACCATTAATTGTCACGCGGATGCCACACCGGTGTACCTCGCATTACAAAAAAAAGGCATTATCGTCAGACCGTTGCACCCGTATGGTCTCGGTGATTATTTGCGTGTTACCATAGGCACGCCAGCGCAAATCAAGCGCTTTTTGCAAGTATTACCAGAATGTTTACCTCTAGCGATAAGGAACGATCATGCATAGCAGTGACTTAAAACACAAAAGATGTGAGTCTTGTGAAGGTATTGGCCAAGCACTTACTCCCACACAAATTGCCAACCTGATGCCCCAACTGGCGTCTGCATGGCAGCTCAGCGATGACCACAAGGAAATCAAACGTTCACTGTCGTTTGCTGATTTTTATGAAACCATGGCATTTGTCAATGCGCTCGCTTGGTTGGCCCATCAGGATAACCATCACCCTGATCTCACCATTGGTTACAATTATTGTCACATTCGCTACAGCACGCATGCACTAGACGGTTTGACGCACAATGACTTTATTTGTGCGGCTAAGGTAGACGGGTTGCTGACTTAAGCAGCGCAATCTGACGGTTGCTGCTGCGCGGACTGCCATGGGGGTATAAGCATATCCATGGCAGCGGCGTGTGGTAACGATTGATTACTTGGGTTCTTGAATATTCAGCCGTTGCTCTAGCAAATAGAGAATAGCCTTCTTTTCTGCTGCAGGAGTCTTGTCTGAACTGACCCTGGTTAAGCAATAGCTCACAAAATCACGCACCTTATCCTCATCACTGCGATCTTCTGTTGAATCAGTCGCTTGCGCTTGGTAATCCTGTTGTAACTGGTTAGCCAATTGTTCTAGATCCTGCTGACTCAACAAAGCGACGGCATCCAGTTGTTGATGGCCAGTCGCAGCAGCGCGTTTAACTTGGCTTACGGCTACAGGCTGCTTACCTTGGTTACTGGTTGCCCCAGCAGCCAAAGCCATAGGACGTGCTCTCGTATAGGCATAGTCATTATCATCATCGGCTTTGTGATTACGCCAGTATTCTACGTCCGCTTGGAATGCCAGTACGGTCAAGAATAACTCAGGACTAATATTTTTTTCGCGCAACAATTCTTTTTCTTTAAACGTGATTGTCCAGTCATTTTTAACGCGGAAAAAAGAACGTGACATCGTAGCGATGACCCGATTAGAGAACATCTCATACACTGTAAATGTTGTGCCCCAAAAGTTCATTTCCGCTCGCGCAGCCTTTTCACCAGTGGAAGAAATGAGATCAAAGCTGGGGAAAAAGGTGAAAATCTTTTCTTCAACTGAGCCCAGTCGCATGTCATCTGCATCATACACATCAAAGTGCGCGCCGATGGAAAAAAATCGTGCACGCGCGCTGGCCACAAACTGATCGTGGTAATTGTACAAATCGTAAGTTAGCGGAACTGCTAGTACGCGGCGATATAACGTACCTAATTTATGGCTCTTACTCTCAATATCAAAACTGGTGGTATAACTTATCCAATGTTGCGATAAAAAAAGCTGATCAGGCAACTCATCCAGCTTAGCTTGCTCTGCAGTCGCTAGACAGCTCAGCAAAGCTAAGCAAAGCAAAGCTAAGCTAAGCTAAGCTAAGCAACATCCCGCCAAAATTTTACCTATTGCATGCATTTTATCCTCATAATAAAAACACTATGTGCTTTAATTGTAACATAGATTGGCAGACTATGACGATAAAATATTACGGTCTATCATCCAGTACTTTCTTCGGCGTGGGTATAAAGTCTTTTCTGTCTAGCCCTAGAGCTACTGCAAGTGCCCCGGCAACGTATATAGAAGAGTATGTTCCAATGACAATACCAATGATCAATGCCAAGGCAAAGCCGTGTATGGTTGCACCACCATACACAAATAATGAAACCACAACAAACAATGTTAACACCGAAGTCATAATCGTGCGTGAGAGAGTTTGATTGATAGAAATATTCATAATTTCAATTGCCGTTGAGCGCCTAATTTTGACAAAATTTTCGCGCACGCGATCGAATACCACAATCGTATCATTGAGAGAATACCCAATCACCGCCAATAACCCGGCAAGGGCCTTGAGATCAAACTCAACCCCAAACATGGCAAACACGCCCAGTATCAACACCGGATCATGAATCAAAGCCACCGCAGAACTAAACGCGAGGCGATATTCAAACCGCAACGCAATGTAGATCATGGTAGCCAGCAAAGAAACAATGATGGCCAAAGCACCTTTGGTTGCCAGTTCTTTACCCACTTGTGGGCCAACAAATTCTACACGTTGTTTGCTGGCTCCCGGGAGCTGCGACAAAACACGCTCCACCAACTGTTCCTGGTCAACATCTGCTCGTGGCGCTATGCTGATGAGTACATCTTTAACACTGCCATAACTGATAACTTGCGCTTCTTTAAAACCGATGTTATAGAGGCGTTCGCGAATTTTTTTCATATCGGGCGCTTGTGTATAGCTAACCTCGATTTGTGTCCCACCCGTAAAATCCAATCCCCAAGTCAAACCGTTGATCAAGAGTGCTGCCATAGAAACTACAAAGATGAGCACGGATAACAACGCTGTCCACTTTCTTGCGCCCATAAAATCTATGCTTGAGTTTGGATTAAAAAATTCCATAAATTTCGCCTTATATACCAATCGATAGTTTTTTAACTTGCTTGTTGCCATATAGCAGATTAACAAAGGCTCTGGTATAGGTCACCCCAGTTAACATGGATGTCAATAAACCCAACGACAAAGTAACTGCAAAACCACGCACTGGTCCTGTGCCAATGGCAAACAACACGACACCAACAATCAGTGTGGTAATATTTGCATCAAGAATCGTAGCAAATGCGCGATCATAACCAGCGTATATGGCTGCTTGTGGTGACAAGCCATGGCGTAATTCCTCACGAATTCTTTCATAGATCAATACGTTAGCATCAACTGCCATGCCAACAGTTAATACAATCCCTGCAATTCCAGGTAACGTTAAGGTCGCACCAATGATAGAAAGTAGCGCACACAATAGAATTAAATTTAAAACCAATGCCACATCCGCGATAAAACCAAACATGCGGTAATAGATCAGCATAAGTACTAAGATGAGGCACATGCCTACTGCAAGCGAAATCATACCTCGTTGAATATTCTCTTGGCCAAGGCTGGGTCCTACCGTACGCTCTTCTATAGGGTATATGGCTGCTGGCAGTGCACCTGCCCTAAGCAACAAAGCCAAATCAGCTGCTTCTTTGCTATCATTCAAACCTGTGATTTGAAAACTATTGCCCAGGGCGGTTTGAATCACGGCAGCACTGATCACACGTTCACTACGACGGGTCGTGCGGTTACCATTTTTTTCTGTTGTTTTGGTTTCGACAAAGACGATTGCCAAGCGCTTGCCAATATTTTCGCGTGTGATTTTGGTAAAATAGGTTTCTCCCCCGCCACCGAGCTGAATGTGTACCGCTGGACTTGCGGTTTCTTGATCAAAACTAGACATAGCACTGGTGATAGAGTCCCCACTGAGCACTACTTGCCGTTTCAGCAAGATAGGAAAATCATGCATGGCATATAGCTTACTGTTAACCGGCACAACTCCGGTTTGTTTGGCAGTTATGGGGTCGTTTTCTTGGTCTACCAAATGAAATTGCAATGTTGCGGTGCCCCCCAAAATTTGTTTCGCTCTAGCCGCGTCCTGTATGCCCGGCAAGTCAACAGCCACCCGCGTCGGTCCTTGCTGCTGCACCACAGCTTCACCAACGCCCAGCTCATTCACCCGGTTACGCAAAATACTCATGGTTTGCTCAATTGTATTTTGCCGAATGCTGCTCAGCTCGGTCTGTGACAATTTAGCTACCAAACTAAGTTTATCGTCCGAGCTTACAAACGTCAGTCCTGTCAATTTCTGCGCTAAATCATTGGCCGCCTGATCTTGACCTTCCGGACTGCGAAAACGCATATTTATGCCACTGTCTGGGAGGTAACGTATGCCCGCATAGCGTATCCCCAGCTCGCGCAGATCTTGGCCCATGCTTTTCATCAAACCTTCGTAGCGACGATTGATCACACTATCCACATCAACTTCTAGCAGAAAATGGACCCCACCACGCAAATCCAAGCC
>DAIOSQ010000106.1:0-6238 GCA_036752465.1 Legionellaceae bacterium
CCCCACTCATCCTGACGCTTATTCGTGGCTGCCACAATAAATTGATTGATAAGATAGCCTTCACTGGCCATAATCTCTACGCCATCATAACCCGCATTTTGGGCCAGTTTGGCGCAGCGCACATAATGTCCAATGGTTTTTCTGATACGCGCTTGGCTCATATGCCAAGGCTTAAACGGCGTGATTGGCGATTTGATCGGCGAAGGAGCGCAACAGAACGGATGATATCCATAGCGGCCAGCGTGCAAAATTTGCAAACATATCTTGCTACCCGCTGCATGCACGGTTTCTGTCAGCAAAGCATGGCGTTTTTGTTCTTTGATATTGGTGAGCTTAGCAGCATGTGGCGTCAATCTGCCGGCACGATTGGGCGCAAACCCACCGGTTACTATCAGGCCAACACCAGCCAAAGCGCGCTCGCGATAAAAAGCTGCCAATCGATGTAAATGCGGCTTATCTTCTTCCAAGCCAGTATGCATAGACCCCATCAACACCCTGTTTTTAAGTGTCGTAAAGCCCAAATCAAGGGGGGCAAATAAGGCTGAAAAATGAGGATTCACCATAGTTAATGTCATATTAACGAACCTCTAAGCCGCGCAAGCTATCGAAAAGGATGCCGCTTGATAATGGTCGAGTCCCTCTCGGGTCCAGTCGATAATATATCGATAGATACTTGCAACAAATCTTCTAAGCGAGCCACGTACGCTTGAGCATTTTTGGGCAATTGTGACAATTCAGTGACGTCTGCAGTGGACTGCTGCCAACCAGGCAGCTCCTCATAAATAGGCTGCAAATGTTGATATTGATCAGCCAGTTGCGGAGGATGCTGCCAGACTTTTCCATCTAAATCTTGATAAGCTACGGCGATTTTCACCTGCGCCAAACCGTCTAGCACGTCAAGCTTAGTCAAACATAAACCCGAAATACTGTTCAACTCGACAGCACGACGCACCAAAACCGCATCAACCCAGCCACAGCGGCGGGGCCTACCGGTTACTGACCCAAACTCATTACCCTTGGTTGACAAATGTTGCCCTACCTCGTCAAAGAGCTCCGTTGGGAAGGGCCCTGCCCCGACTCGCGTGGTATAAGCTTTGGTGATGCCTAACACATAATCCAGGTACAAAGGTCCAAATCCTGCGCCGTTGGTCACACTGCCAATACACGTATTAGATGAGGTGACATAAGGATAGGTACCGTGATCAACATCTAAATAAACACCCTGAGCCCCTTCAAATAAAATACTCTGCTGTTGCTGGCGATGTTGATGCAAACACGTGGTCACATCGGTAATCATCGGCTGTAATGCTTTCGCCCAGAGTAAGGCATCCGCTAGGGTTGCCGCAAAATCGACCGGAGGTTGCTGATGGTATTGCGTCAAAACAAAATTGTGATAGTGGTATACGGTTTCGAGCTTGGCCACAAATCGTTCATAATTTAACAAATCTCCTACTTTAATGGCTCTTCTGGCCACCTTATCCTCGTAAGCAGGACCTATACCGCGACCGGTAGTGCCAATCATTTGCGCGCCCTTGTGCGCTTCGCGCGCTTTATCTAAGGCAATATGACACGGCAAAATCAATGGACAAGCAGCGCTGATATGCAGGCGACTGCGCACCTCCACATCTTTTGCTTCCAGCTCTGCAATCTCAGCCAATAGCGCTTCAGATGACAAGACCACACCAGAACCAATGTAGCATTGCACATGTGGGCGCAAGATCCCGGAAGGAATCAAACGCAAGATGGTTTTTTCACCGTTGATTTTTAAGGTGTGACCAGCATTGTGCCCACCCTGATAACGCACCACAGCTTGTGCATCTTGCATCAAAAAATCAACGATTTTCCCCTTGCCTTCATCGCCCCATTGTGTACCTACAACCACTACATTTTTAGCCGACATACATTTTGTCTCATTTTTTTATTGATCTTAGGGAAAACCAAGTATATCCCTACTGGAAAATTATTTCGAGCGTGCACAGACTCTAAGGTAGAGGGTGCGCACTGTTGCCATTTTTTAAGCTATGTTTGAAATAGTCAAAGAATGCGCTGCTTTGATCGAGCACTAAAATATCTTGTTTGTCTTTGAAACTTTCTTCGTAAGCTTTTAAACTACGCACATAGATAAAAAAATCTTTGTTTTGTCCATATCCCTTGTCATATATTTCAGCAGCTATGGCCACCCCCTGCGCTCGCAGAATTTGTCCTTCACTTTGTGCCTTAGCCATCAATACAGCCACTCGTGCATCGGCTGCTGCTTGAATCGCTTCTGCTTCCGCATGACCATCTGCACGATGTCGATTGGCAATTTTTTGCATATCAGCACGCATTCTCTGGTAAATAGCATTGCTGGTATTGGCAGGTAATTCAATACCTTTGATGCGTACATCGACCACATGAATGCCAAGTTCACCCGCTTGTTGCTCAGCCCGCTCACGCAACACATCCATGACATCATCCCGCCCGCCTGATACCACGTCCGAAATCGTACGCTTACCAAACTGCGCGCGTAAAGAAGTGTTGAGTTGTTGCTCGAGTAGAGTTTCTGCCTTGAAAGCATTACCACCGGTGGCTTTGAAGTAGCGCGCCAAATCTTCTATGCACCACTTGACATAGTAATCAACTATCACATCCTTCTTTTCTTTGGTGACAATCCGAGAAGATTTGATATCTAAAGTTTGTAGTCGTGTATCAAACAAGCGCACGGTTTCGACAAAGGGTAGTTTGATATGCAACCCTGGAGATAATATTCGGACTTTTTGCGCATCGCCATCGTCGACCAAGCGGCCTAAGCGCAGCAATATTCCATGTTGACCTTGCATAATAGTGAATAAGCTGGTCGCCATTAACAGCAGGATCAGCATACATATGATGCCTAACAGCGTTTTACTGGATTTCATGAGTCGCTCCTTCCAAGATGCTCAATAGGTCTGATGGTGGACCTACCGACTAAGGGTTGATTGTCCTCATCAGCATCTGCTTTCACTGGCTTAGTATCCATGGGCAAACCTTGAGCTTTGCGCATGGCAACTGACAAAGAGGCTTCTTGGGTTAATCTATCCAACGGCAAATACAACACATTACCCGCTTTGGTATCGACAATAATTTTACTGGTCCGACTCAACACCGTTTGCATGGTATCAAAATACAGACGTTCGCTGGTGATCGCAGGTGATCGCAGATACATGGGTAGCAGCGCTTCAAACTCAGCCACATCACCTTTTGCTCGGAGCACCACTTGTTCAGCAAATGCATGCGCTTCTTCGAGTACGCGCTTGGCATTACCTTCAGCTGTAGGCACAACTTTTGCTTCATAGGCACGTGCTTGCTCTTTGAACCGTTTCTCGTCTTCCTGCGCTTTGATCGCATCATCAAACGCGTCCTGAACGTTTTCAGGGGCACGAGCAGGTTGTGGCGAGACATTGACAATCACAATACCCGTTTTATAACGTTCGAGAATTTTCTTTAGCGATTCCAACACGTGAATACCCCAGGCGTCTCGACCTTCGGTGATCAACTGATCTAACGTGGTTGTACCAACTACCTGCCGCAACGCACTGGAGGTGGCTTGCTGCAAGCTCTCCTGCGGATCCGACACATTAAATAAATAATCCTGTAAGTCACCAATGCGGTATTGCACAGCCAGAGCAACCGAAACTAAATTTTCATCTTTGGTCAACATCTGTGCCGAATAGGAAAAATCCGAAACCCTATCCACATTCACCACCACTTTGGTCTCTATGAAGCGTGGAATCCAATGTGGCCCTGGTCCAACAGTCTCTATATATTTGCCAAAACGCAAAATAACACCGCTTTCCGCTGGGTTGACAATAAATATGCCCGACAAAGCCCAAATGATACAAGCTAACAGCAACAACAACATCGAAGCTGTTCCCGCACTACCCGGGCTGCCTTTAAACGCCTCAGGAGAAAGGGAGGGGCGCGCACGTCCAGATAATAAGTGCTTGAAACGCAGTTGCAACCGCTTTAACATCTCTTCAAGATCAGGCGGCTGATTTTTACCGCGCCACGCATCTTTGTCTTTGTCCGGCTCATTCCATCCCATTACGCTTACTCCGCCGTTGAAACAATAAACTAGAATTCTATGAGGTATCCCCATTTTACGCAATCAAGACTTTACATCAATTGGTTAAACATGCGCAGTACAGGACATACAAGAACTAAAATAAATTAATTTGCGCACAAATTACGCGGCAAAATTCGAGCAAGACCCCTTAACCAACACAACATCAGCAGCCTTCTGCTCTGGTAAACATTAAATCCCATACCCCATGGCCAAGACGATGACCGCGTGTTTCAAATTTGGTGATGGGTCTGCTGACCGGTCGGGGGGCAAAACTACCGTCGACTTGTTGGTTGCATAGCAGAGGTTCTTGATTCAATACCGCTAACATATGCAAAGCATAATCCTGCCAATCGGTTGCGCAATGCACAAAACCCCCACATTTGATCCTGCTAGCCAGCGTATGCACAAACGCTGCTTGAATCAAGCGACGCTTATGATGCCTTTTTTTCGGCCAAGGATCAGGGAAAAAAATTTGTGCTCCAGCCAAGACGCCATCTGCCAGACTATGCTCCAGCAAAGCCACTGCATCGCTGGTTACTATTTTGACATTTGTAATCTTGGCGTCATGCAGGTCAGCAACCAAACTACCAATACCGGCACGATGCACTTCAACACCAAGGAAATTCAACTCGGGCCTAGCTTGCGCCATGGCCACCAAAGACCCCCCCATGCCAAAGCCTATTTCCAAAACAACCTCATGATCATTACCAAATAATGCTGGCAATGACAGGGGTTGCAGCAGGGGCTGCCACTCATAAGCCGGCAACCAAGCTTGCAACGCCAATTGTTGTCTAGGACTCATGCGTCCTGCCCGCAACACAAAACTTTTAATACGGCTATGATTCATAGAACAAACTCAAGTCGCTGCTGACAAATGATGCCATCATACCTAAGCATGGATTAACAATACAACTTTTTTGTATAAGGCCAACCCAAAACTTAAAACCTAATGTTCCCGAAAAATTTTCTCTGATTCCATAAATTAGGCAATAAGCCTGGGAATATTTTCGGTACGAAAGCACCTAGCTACTTTCTGCTTGACCTTTGCCCTACGCAAATCACGTTCGGCACGGTTGTGCGTAAAACTCGTTGAACGCTGTCGGTTATGAGGCAACTCGTCGGGGCCATCGGGTCTTGACCCGGACCACACATTGACGTACAATATTATTACAATATGATGAATCATATATAATATGTGGACTAATTTAGACCAACTACAAGATCTTCAACAGATTGCTATGAGCGACATAGGTTTATCCGGGAGGATATATAACTCTACACTTCACTAGCAACTACTGCCATATGGCACGAAATTGCGGATAATAAAAAAGCCATAGTGGATAATCGGCAAGAGTCTTCTGAGATACCCCCTCACCATGATGCGGCCGGTTACATCAACGATGTGTCAAAAAGATTTGCGCAATCAGAGAATGAAAACTCTAGGCGGCAGCTTTCTACAAATAAAACACTAACTAGTGTGTACAGCAAGTACAGCTCTTTTTTTAAGCCATATAAGTCCATCAGTGACCCAATTTGCCGAGTCCTCTCCATAGTTACAGCGCCAGTATTGTATTCCCTTTACGCAATAGGGAAATTTCTTGAGTGTGTAATGAATGGATTGAGTTCATTGATTAGCTTAGCACTCAGACAAGATCAAACATTTTTTTACGAAAAAAGCATCAGTGCCTTTAAACTTATGTTAGTGGCTTTAGCTGCGGCCTTGGTAAGCCCACTTATCAATTCAGTAGATTTGATTGGTGGTGGATTAACCAGTATAGGCGTAGATCTCGAGCATAAGGCAACTTTCAATTGACCCAGAGATATGATGAAATCATCGATGCTGGTTGATCACTTAAGATTTTATGTCATGCCTAAGTACAAAAAAATATCTGGATCCCATCCCCGCGTGATGGGTAAGACAGAGTTACCGGCGGAGTTTATTAATTTCCCCCCAAACACTGAGCGGGATGCTAGACAAAGGATACTAGCGGATCTACCACGGAATACTTTTGTTTTAACTGGTGAACATTCACTAAATGATGTTAAAGCCGCATGGACCAAAAATAAAGTGAATTGCGACTATACTCAAGGCTATATGAATGTCAGCCTCGCCACATTCTCTGATGCGTTAACTCAGGATTTTTTCCAAATTAA